>CALVQX010000001.1 GCA_944358405.1 uncultured Bacilli bacterium
TGAAGAATTAGAAAAAATGATGGATGAATCCATCAAAAGATTAGCAAAAGTAACAGCTATGTTTGAAGAACAATACAAAAAAAATACGGAAGCATTAGAAAAAAATCAAGCAAACGGAAAGAAATAGCTAGGTATAAAAATATATCTAGTTATTTTATGTGAAATAATCCACTCAACATAATTGTCCTCAATTCTAGACATAATAGCTATATAAACATATAGAAAGCAAAGAATTGAAAAATCATTAGAATAATGCTATAATGTTATAAGCGAGGTTGAAGAAATGAAGAAGATAAAAAATGGATTTAAAAAAATAACTAAAAATATAAAAAGTGGAATCAAAAAAGCAAGAGAAGAACATGTCATTAGAGAATACATCAAAAATAATATTTTGTTTTTGACTTTTGTAATCACCTGTGTTTTAAATTCAACACTTTTAAGATTCTTCTGTATGAATACAATAGAAAACTATTTATCGATCAAACCAATCATTGCTGATTTAGCTGTAGTAATTATTGTAGGATCCTTTGGATATTTATTAAAACCAAAAAATAGATTTACTTATTTTTTGATTTTTAGTATTTTCTTTACTGCAATTTGTATGATAAATTCTGTATACTATACATTCTACACTTCATTTGCATCCGTTTCTATGCTATCATTAACTCAATATATTGGTGATGTAGGAGATGCTGTAGTAGAAAATGTATTACAACTAAAAGATCTAGTATATATTATTGGACCATTAGCTTTAATTATCGTTCATTGCAAATTAAAGAAAAAAAATTACTATAAGAAGATAGAAGTGAAATCTGAAAGAAAGAAAAAAATGATTAGAACATTAATTGTGGGTGCGGGTCTAAGTATTTTATTCATTGTTACCTTAACCTCACTAGATGTTACTAGATTTATCAAACAATGGAATAAAGAATATGTTGTAATGCGCTTTGGTATTTATGTATATCAGGCCAATGATGTAATTACTTCCATCCAACCAAAAATCAATTCAATGTTTGGTTATGATAAAGCCAAAAAGAATTTTGAAGAATATTTTGCGGAAGAAGAAGGACCTGTTACTAATGAATATACTAATATTTTTGCTGGAAAGAATGTTTTAGTAATTCATGCAGAAAGTATGCAAAATAACGTAATTAACCTAGAGTTTAATGGAGAAGCAGTAAGTCCAACACTAAATAGATTAGTCAAAGAAGGAATGTATTTTTCAAACTTTTATTCTCAGGTAAGTGTAGGAACGAGTAGTGATACAGAATTGACCTTTAATACTTCGCTAATGCCTACCAAAAGTGGAACAGCATTTGTTTCTTATGCAGATAGAACTTATGTGTCAATACCGAAATTAATGAAAGAAAAAGGATATTACACTTTTAGTATGCATGCCAATAATGCTGACTTTTGGAATCGTAGAACAATGCATAAGAATCTAGGATATCAGAAGTTTTATAGTAAACAGGATTATGAAGTAACAGAAGAAAATACCATTGGTTTAGGACTATCTGATAAAGAATTCTTCCGTCAATCGATTCCATATATTGAACAGATCGATAAAGAAAATGAAAACTGGTATGGCTTAATGATTATGTTAACAAATCATACTCCTTTTTCAGAAGTAGAAAAATATGGAGAATTTGATGTAGACTTAAAAGAGACAGTAACTCATGAAGATGGAACAACGGAAGTAATCAGTTATCCTTATATGGAAGGAACCAAACTAGGTAATTATTTTAAGTCAGTTCATTATGCAGACCAAGCATTAGGACAACTAATTAATGATTTAGATGAAAAAGGTTTATTAGACAATACTGTATTAGTTATTTATGGTGATCATGATGCTAGATTACCAAGAAGCGATTATAATAGATTATATAACTATGATAAGGAAAATGATTCTACTCTAGATAAAGACGATCCAAACTATAAAGAATATGATTCTTATCAATATGAATTAGGAAGAAAAGTACCATTCATCATATGGACAAAAGATATGGCAGGAACAGAATTAAATCAGGAAATAACAGATGTGATGGGAATGTATGATGCTATGCCAACACTTGGAAATATGCTAGGATTTTATAACGAATATCAATTGGGACACGATATTTTTAACATCAAAGAAAACAATATAGTTTGTTTTCCTAATGGAAATTGGGTAACAAATAAAATATATTATAATAGTCAAAAAGAAGAGTACTTATCTCTAACAGAAGATGCAATCAGCGAAGATGAAATAAATAAAAATATTGAATATACAAATCAATTATTAGATGTTTCCAATGATATAATTGTATTTGATTTATTATCAAAAGATGAAGAGAATAAGAAAGTATTAGAATATGTAGAGAAAGGAACTTAATATGAAACTAAAAAAGAAAGTGAAAAGGGTTTTAATTGCAATCTTAATTATTCTAGCTATTGCAGCAATAGGCATTGGTATTTTCTTAATGACAAAGAAAGAAGAAGTCCAAACAGCAAAAGTAATCAGTACGATCAATGACTATGGATATACATTAAAAGATAACAAAAGTAAAAGATACCAGAAATTGTTTGAAGAACTAGATGAAATATTAAAAAAAGAGTCTGTTGAAGAAGAGGAGTATGTAAAAAAGATAGCAGAAATGTTTATCTTAGACTTTTATACATTAAATGATAAAACAGCCAAAACAGATGTTGGGGGAGTAGATTTTGTTTATTCCACAATAGTAGATAATTTTTTAGAAAATGCCGAAAATACGTTCTATCGCTATGTAGAAAGCAATATCTATAATGATAGAAAACAAAAACTACCTACGGTAGACGAAATAACAATCGAAAGCGTAGAAAAAACTACTTATGAATATGAAGATACAACGGATGAAGAAGCATATCAAGTAGTAGTAAATTGGACCTATACAGATCAAGAATTTGAAGATTATCAAACAACAGCAACTCTAATCTTTGTACATGAAGATAAAAAATTATCTTTAGTTGAGTTAAAATAGAAGCATTGCTTCTATTTTTCTTTGAAGCTCAAACTCTAAAATGATTAACTATTTTGATATTAACAATGAAATAGATCCTAGTCATAAATAAGAAAATAAGATATAATAATATTGGAGGTAAAAATATGCTATTCATAGAATATCCAAGATGCTCCACTTGTAAAAAAGCAAAGAAATATCTAGAAGACAAAAAAGAAAAGTTTATAGATAGAAATATAGTAGTAGAAACACCGACAAAGGAAGAATTAAAAACTTGGTTAACAAAATACCAAGTTCCAATTGATAAACTATATAATACAAGCGGAATGAAATATAGGGAGTTAAATTTAAAAGCAAAAAGAAAAGAAATATCCGAAGAAGAACAATTATCATTACTCTCATCAGATGGAATGCTAATCAAAAGACCTTTATTAATTACAGATAAAAAGATGCTAATAGGCTTTAAAAAGAACGAGTGGCAAAAAGAATTAAATCAATAATATGAAAATATATATATAGGACATTCTAAGGAATATGATTATGAACAAGAATTATATGAATTATTAGAGAAGATAAGGAATTAAAAAAACATGAAATCATATTACCACAGGAGCACAGTAGAAATATTAGTAATACAAGAGAATCATATAAAGAAATAATTGTTTTATTGCAGAAGTCTCTTATAAGGCAACAGTATTAGGAATAGAACTTGGCTTTGCTTTTGATGAACAAAAACCAATCTATTGTATATATAAAAAGGGTATAAAATTCTCTAATTCACTAAGAGTTCTTACTAATGAATTTTTTGAATATGAAACAAAAGAAGAAATGCTTATGCTCATAAAAGAGATAATTCATAAAATGGAAAAAATAGAGGAGGAAGAAAATGAAAGAATTAAAATTAAAAAGATGCAGAAAATGTAATGCACTAGTAAAAGTATTAGAAGATTGTAATTGCAAAGGTTGTGGAATCATCTGTTGTGATGAAGCCATGGAAGAAGTAAAAGCAAATAGTGTAGATGCTAGCTTTGAGCGTCACATCCCCACCTATGAAAAAGGAGGAGATAACATCCATATTAAAGTAGATCATGTGATGGAAGAAGATCACTATATTGAATGGATTTTAGTAAAAACAGAAAAAGAAAATAGAGAGATTATATTAAAACCAAAAGAAACTCCAGAAATGACTGTCCCATACGAAAAAGGAGCACTTATCTATGCATATTGCAATAAACACGGATTATGGAAAACGGTGGTAGAATAATGAATAGAGAAACTTTCAATGACCTTTCTTATGGCATGTATGTAATTACTACAAAAGAAAACACTAAGAATATAGGATGTTTTATTAATACAGTAAATCAAATTACCTCATCGAATCCAATAGTTGCAGTTAGCTTAAATAAAGAAAATTACACCAATAAGATATTAAAAGAAAGTAAGAAATGTGCTATCTCCATTCTATCAGAAAAAACAAATCCAGAAGTAATTTCTACCTTTGGATATTTTTCCTCAAAAGATACGGATAAATTTAAGAATATAAATTATAAGGAGATCGATAACTTACCAGTAGTCTTAGAAAATGTTTGTGGATACATGATAGGAGAAGTAATAAACATAATCGATGCAGAAACTCATGATATATTCTTAATCCGAATAAACAAGGCAGAAAAAATAGGAACAGAAACTCCTATGACTTATCGCTATTATCATGAAAAATTAAAAGGAACATCTCCCAAAAAAGCCCCAACCTACATAGAAGAGCAAAAAGAGAATTCAACTTCTAATAGATACCAATGTATAATTTGTGGCTATATCTATGATGATAGCAAAGAAGAAGTGAAATTTGAAGATTTAGATGAAAACTGGAAATGTCCACGATGTGGGGTAGGAAAAGATAAATTTATAAAAATATAATAAAAAAGAATTGTATTTCAAATTAAATTACAATTCTTTTTTTATTATGTTCCGGGGTAGGAACATAATAAAACCACCCGCTATGCAGGTGAGAGCTGAAGAAGCGATGGCGTTAAGAGAAAAATAAATCCTCCTTTGATATAATAGAAAATGGTCTGCCAACCAAAATCTAAAATCAAGGGAGGAATTATTTTATGAGAAGAAAAAACGATGATGAAAGTTCTTTATCTCATACAAGATGGAATTGCCAATATCACATAGTCTTTACT
>CALVQX010000002.1 GCA_944358405.1 uncultured Bacilli bacterium
TTGGGGAAAGATTTATATCGATACAGTGAAAGAGTTTATTGCATTATCAAATATTTCTAAGGATGCTTTAGCAGAGATAGAAAATGCAATTTCTTCATATATGATGGAAGAAAAAAAGAAGTATGGTACCAATCCAATACAGAAATAACTTTTTTTATTTCTTTTTTTTTGATATACTGATTATAGTGGTGGTCTTATGAAAAAACTTTTACCAATTTTAGTTTTTTTAGCATTTCTTGCTTTTGGATATCAGATTATTGTTACTTTTTTTATTACTGAGCATCATGTTAAATATTCTTTAATATCATCTGATCAACGACATTATACTATTTCTGAGAGTTATCAAAGAACAGGAAAAAGACATCATTATTCTTTTTTTATAAAATCTAAAAATAAGGCCTATTCGACTGCAGTTTTTAATGATTTTAACAAACAGGATAGAATTATTACAGATATTAAGTATTATAAGAAAAATAATTTACAATGTATTTTTCCAATTTATAAAAAAAATCATACTTTTGATGTATCATGTTTGCTAGATGATCGGCAGGTTTCTTCTTTCTATTTGGAAAAAACAAAAAACGAAGATTTTTCTTTTATTACAAAAAAATTTAAAGAAGATGGTTATGATGAAATTTATTTTCACTTTGATGATGAGGCTACTAAAGAAGATAATTTGTCTATTTATTATGATTATATTCCAGAAAATTATTTATTTACAATATGGAATTATCGGGGAATTTATGTCATTAATTCAGAGGGGATAGAAAACAAAGAGTTTTTAAATGAAGATCATTATGAAAATACTTTATCCATTATTGCTGGAAAATATTATGTTACGATTAATACGGATGAAGAAGAGGAAAAATTAAATTATAATCAAATTATTCTTTATAATTTGCAAGATGGGAGAAAGACATTAGTTGACGTTGAGTTGTCTCAGGATTCTTACTTTAATGGTACGGTTAATGGTAAAGTGTATATTACAGATCCTAGGTCAAAAGTTCAGTATGTATTAGATCCAAGTAATAAAAAAATTCAAGAAGTAAGTAATCCAAAAGAGGTTGTTAATTCAAAGTTAAAAAATGCAGGGAAAGATTTTTTTGATACTTCTCATGTCGATTCTAAAAAAGTTGCTAATAAAAAAATAACTTCTTTATATGATACTACAGATATTAAGGGAAATAATGGTGACTTTTATTTTAAGACTAACGACGGAAAACTATATCGGATAATTCAGAATAAATATGAATATCCTATTTTATTATGTCAATTTGATGATATTAAAGAGTGGCAAGTTCATGATGATGGACTTAGTTTTATAGTTGATGATACTTTGTATTTTTATAGTGATTTGTATGGTGTTAAACCGATAGTTAAAAATTTAGAGTTTAATTATAATTATAAAAATATTACACATTTTATTAGAGAGGAATAAAATCCTCTTTTTTTCATATTATGAACTAAGAAAATATAAAATTATTGTTGAAATTTTATTTTAGCTTTGATATAATCTTAAGTGCATGGGGCTTTAGCCAAGTGGTAAGGCGTGGGTCTGCAACACCCTGATCACCGGTTCAAATCCGGTAGGCCCCTCCAAATTTGCGGATGTAGTTTAGTGGTTAGAATACGGCCTTGCCAAGGCTGTGACGGGGATTCGATTTCCCTCATCCGCTCCATTTGAAGACAACTTACGGACTAATTGAAGTTCGTAAGTTTTAATTTATAAAAATATCCTATATCACTCGTTGATATGGGGTTTTTTATGTTGGAAAGGAGGTTTACTTAAATAAAAGTAACCATAGAACAATTAGAATTTTTTTATGTGTTAAAGAAAAAAACAAAATAAATTCGATAAAGATAAATATACTTTACTTCAAATAAATACCTAGATATGATAAAATTATATCAACTGGAGATGATAATGTGGAAAATAAAATCTTTTTATATTTATATCCTATACAAGAATTTAATAAAGTTTTTTTATTTCCAAATGAATTTTATGAAGAAATGAAAAGAGAAAAACCATTTGATGTTCTTAATGAGTGTATAAATGAAAGATACAGAAAGCAAGGTTATCAAATAGTATATGCCTTATATCCTGATAAAGAAATATTTGGAATTAAACCTATGTCAAACGATAAAATTATATATTCTGATATTACCTTTAAAGAAGCTAGTGGATATAATGAAGATGGAACTGAAAAAGAAGTTAAAGATATAAAATATCCAAATGAACAATACTTAATTACTCAACTTGGTTTTGTAGATAAAATTGTTATTGGAGGATTTCACTTTAGTGATTGTGTAAAACGTGTTGCAGAATGTTGTTTAGAAAATGGAATTGATACTTTAGTAGATTTAGATTTAACAGATCTTTTCTTTTTATTATATTATCAAAAAAATTATTTTAAAAAGGATGAATATAGTCCAGAGAGATATAAAGAATATTGGCAACAAAAAGCAAATAGATATGGGGAAAATATAGATTTTATTGAAAAATGTTTTAGAAGAACATATGGAAGTCCTGTATATAAATTTTATACCGATAATGAAATAACAAGAAAAAAATAATGTAAGGAGCGCTAATTATTTATGTTAGGAAAGATAATATTTTGATGTATTCAATTGAGCAATAAATTGCTCTTTTTTGTTGTCTAAAAAGAAAGAAGATGAACTTTGTTAACTACTTTTTTGAAGTAGTATTACTATAAATTCTTGATTATTTTGAAAGAAATAATGAACAAGTAACTAATCATTTTCTATTAGAAATATTAAAACATGATAAAAAATATCAAGAACAAATTAAAATAATTTTAGAAAACATCAAACGATATTTTTAAATAGTCATAGTTGTTAAATATTGAATTTTGACAATTTAGAAACACACTTGCACTATATCTTTATTAAATTTAAATATCCAGAAGATTTTTGATATTATCTATTTGTTTTAGCTTTTGTTTTCTGATGCTTTCATTTGATTCATAATATTTTTATTTCGTAATATTTTGATAGTTTATAATATCAATTGTTTATTTATAAGTTTAGTAATTTGAGATAAATTAGAAATGATTTTATCAATTTACTGAATGCATTATGCGTGATATAATAATCGATATGAAGGAGATATTAAGATATGGGAATAAAAGAGCAATATGATGAAATCGTGTTAGCAAGGAAAGAAATTATAGAGCAAATTAAAATTTTGGCGGACGATGAAACTGTAAAAAAGTATTTGGAATTATGTAAATCAAATGATCAATTGTCTAATAAACAAAGAGATTTATATAGTCAGCTAAAGACTGAAGAATATTCATCTTGCAATCATATTTGGGTTAATACATTGCATGATTATGATCGTTGGGAAGGTCGCTCATATAATTATTATGGATGTATAAAATGTGGTTTGGACCAAAGAGTTTTTAACTTAATGGAAAATCGTAATGATTTAAGATGGTTATCAATGGATCAACAAATAATGTATAATTTTATGAAAAATCGAACTTATGATGGTGATGGTATTGTTACCAAAGTATTATGTGATTTAGATTTAGCAAAAGCTATATATTCAAAAATAAAAGAAGCACACCCTGATATAGATGATGAAACTGCTAGAAAGTATTTTGAAATTGCACTTGATGATATAAGGGAAATTAAAGTAAGTGAAGAAAGAAAAGCAAATAGAGCCAAAAGATTATCATTAGAAACTAAATTTAATAAATGGACTGGTTGGGATATTCGTAGTAATTAATAATTATAAAAGATAAATTAGTTTTAATGACAGGCCATTTTTTATTCAACTTATCTTGGACTTTTTCTTATGAAGCTGAAAGTTGTATGCTTGTTATATATATGTATGTTTTATGAAGCATTTTTTAAGGAGTAGTGATTGTAATTTTTGCAGGGAAAATAAAAAGATACTAATAGATATTCTATTACTATCTGTCGAATTTTGTCGAAATTCGTCGAACCATCTTCTCTAGAAAACACTTCTTAAATGTGATATACTAGTTTACGAGATATGTTCTTGCCTGGACATGTCTTTTTTGTTTTGAATAATGATCCATTCGTTTTTATATTTAAAAATGATTTGATCTATTTCTAGATTTAAGTTTATATAGAATATTTTCACAAGTTCCTCCTTTTTTTCTTTATTAAAAGAGGAAAATTAGCTAGTATCGAACATTGCTCCTCCTAATTTTAAATATCCGATACTGCTAGATATTTCTTTTTTAGTTGTTACTTTCATCAATCATATCCAAGATTGATTTTATTGCTGTTGCTATGGTTTGTTGTTTTTCAAGGGGTAAATTTTTAATAGAATCGATCTTGTTTTTATTTGTATATAGTATGTTTTCTAGTGGACTTTGCTTTTCTAGTTCTTCTTTTTTGACTTCTTTTATTTGCTTTGAATAATTTAGTAAAACATTTGGTTCTGTGTTTGTTATTTTGCATATTTTTTCAATAATAAGTGCATCTGGTTTTGTTTTATTATTTTCCCAGTCGCTTACGGTGTTGTCTTTTACTCCACAATATGTCCCTAGTTCTCGTTGAGTTAATTTTGCTTTTTTTCTAGCTTCTTTAATTCTTTCACCAAGGCTCATAGAACCCTCCTTTTTTTTAATATAGCATAATAATTGTGTTAAGTAAATTAAATTTCGTTTATTCCGAAAAAAATATATTGACTATGGATAAAAATATAATTATACTAAAATATATATCGGTTATTTCGAAGTTTTATATTAATGCATTTTCCTTTTTACAGAGGGAACACTAACTTTAAGAGGTGTTCTTATGAAAATTAAGGATCATGTGGATTTAAAAAAATTAGAAGCTTATGGATATCGGTATCAAGAAAATTTATTATATCCAACTTATCGTAAGGTAGTTTATCTAGGAAGGCAAAAGTTTGTTATAGAAATTTTAGTTATGAATCGAGTGATTTTTGTGAATCGATGTTTTGCATTTTCTAAGTCTTATCTTCCTTTTTTTAAGGATTTGTTTTTAATCCATTATATTGAAACAAAAAGATAAGTAGAATATATGTCTTGGCGGACTTCTACTTATCTTGAAATGAACTCACTAAAAGTAAATTCTTTTTTATTTTATCAAAGAGAAGTTTCTTTTTCAAGTGAGAATTATGTATTTTGAGAGGAGCTTCTTTATGAAATGGTTTATTTCTTTCTTTTTTGAGGAAGAGGAAAAAGATTTTATTCCCTTTTATATTTTATTAATAAAAATGATTATTTTATATTTTATTTTTCTTTTAGGAAGTTTTTTCTTTTTTTAATTTTACATTTTTTTACATTTTTAATTTTAAAAACTTTTATCTGGTATTTTTTCTCTTATTTTATTTACAATTATGATATAATTTAGGTGTAGGTGATGCTATGAAGATAAAAGTTAAGAATTTGACAGTCAATTACATACAATATGGTGAGGGTAGTGATATTTTACTTTTGCATGGTTGGGGTCAAAATATTGAAATGATGAAGCCTATTGGAGATCAGTTATGTTCTAATCATAGAATCACTATTATTGACTTTCCTGGATTTGGTAAGAGTGAAGAGCCTCTTGTTCCTTGGACAATTCAGGATTATTCTTATTGTGTAGAAGATGTGGTGAAGCAATTACAGATAAAAAAGCCTACTGTTATTGGTCATTCTTTTGGGGGAAGAGTTGCAATTCATTATTGTTCTAATCATCCTATCAAAAAATTGGTTTTATTTGGTAGCCCTTGTATTAGAGAACAGTCATCACTTCCACTTTCTGTGAAATTTTTAAAGCAAGTAAAGAAATTTCCAGGGATGGATGCTTTTGGTGAGAAGATGAAAAAATATATTGGTTCTAGGGACTATAAGGCTGCTAGTCCGATTATGAGAAAGACTTTAGTTTCTGTTGTGAATGAAGATTTGTCAAGATTTGCTAGACAAATTGAGGAACCAACTTTATTGATATGGGGAGAACATGATACTGAGGCTCCGCTTGCTGATGCCAGAGAGTTGGAGAAGATTATGGTGGATGCAGCTTTGATTGTTTTGCCAGGTACCCATTATGCTTATTTAGAAAATTTACCTCAAGTAATTAGGATTTTGAATGAATTTGTGTAGGAGAGTGTTTATGTTAATTAATTGTTTATTGGTAGTATCTTTTATTTTTGTAACGTTTTTTAAAACAAAACGTTCTTTGCATATGTTGCAACAAAATTTATATAATGAAAATCAAAGATATTTAAAGTGGGTGTTAAAAAACTATAAGCAGTTTATGGATTTGGATATTCTATTAGTTATTATATCTTTGATTGGAGCTTTTGTTATTTATGATTTGGAGAGTGTTTCTTTTATTGCTTATCTTTTTTTGATTGCTATTTCCTTCTTTTTAGGATATTGTTGGATTCAAAAAATGAATCATGATCAAAATAAAAAGCCTTTGGTTGTTACGGCGCGTATTAAGCGCTTAATTGTTACGATATTTATTTTATATTTTATTCCTGTATGCTTCTGGAATTATCATTTTGATGATGTTCAATTCGTTTGGGGAATGATTTTATTAGTTAGTATTATGATTTATTTAAATACTTTTGTCGTTTTTGTTGCTAATATCATTAATTATCCAATAGAAAGAATGATTTATCATTATTATAAACATAAGGCACAATCTAAGCTTCGTAGTATGAATCATTTAAAAATTATTGGTATTACAGGTAGTTATGGAAAAACTAGTAGTAAAAATATTTTGAGCGATATATTAAATATTAAATACAATGCTTTGCCAACACCTAGAAATTTAAATACTTATAATGGTTTGATTATGACTGTAAATAATGATATGGATAAATTTACTGATATTTTTATTGCTGAGATGGGTGCTTATGTTAAAGGGGAGATTAAAGGACTTTGTGATTTAGTTAAACCAAAGTATGGAATTTTAACAAGAATAGGTACGGCTCATTTAGAATCTTTTGGCAGTGAACAAAATATTATTGATGGTAAGTTTGAATTAATTGAATCTTTACCTAAAGATGGTTTTGCCATATTGAATGGAGATGATGAGAAGCAACTTCATTATCCTTTGAAAAATCCAGTTCGTACAATTTGGATTGGTATTGATAATCCGGATGTTGATGTTTTAGCAAAGGATATTCATTGTTCTAATAAGGGGACTGAATTTACGGTTGTTTTTAAAGGGGATAAGAAGAAGCATCATTTTCAAACTAAGTTATTAGGAAATCATAATGTTTATAATATTTTGGCGGCCATTGCATGTGGACGGGAATTTGATATTGAAATTGATGATTTAATTCAGGCGGTGAAAATGGTGAGGCCGGTAGAGCATCGTTTAGAGTTGAAACGTTTAGGCAATTTTTATCAAATTGATGATGCATATAACTCTAATCCTGTGGGTGCTGAAAATGCTTGCAAAGTATTGGGAATGATGCCTGGGATTCGAGTGGTAGTAACGCCGGGAATGATCGAGTTAGGCAAAAAAGAAAATGAGTATAATCGTACATTTGGAACTCAAATTGCAGAGGTTGCTGATTATGTGGTATTGATTGGTGAGAAGAAGACGAAACCTATTTATCAGGGATTAATACAAAAAGGTTTTGATAAAGATAAAATCGTTGTGTTTAATGACGTTAGAGATGCATATCCTTTTATTGAGACATTAACTGGAAAAGAAGAGGTGTATGCACTATTTGAAAATGATTTGCCAGATACTTATAATGAATGAGGAGGTTTTTGATTATGAAAATTAGAGTAGGTGTTATTTTTGGTGGAGAGTCTGTGGAGCATGAGGTAAGTATTATTTCGGCGATTCAGGCGATGAATAAGTTAGATCAGGAAAAATATGAGACTATTCCAATTTATATTACAAAAGATAGGGAATGGTATACGGGAGAGATGTTACGTGATATTGAAATATATCAGGATTTATCTTTAGTAAAAAAATATGGAAAAAATGTTGTGTTATATTATAAAAAGGGAAGTTATGTTCTACAAAAGAAAACATTCCCAAGAAGAGTTATCAAAGAAGTAGATATTATTTTCCCTATTGTTCATGGTACTAATGTGGAAGATGGGGTTTTGCAAGGTTACTTGCAGACAATTGGTATTCCTTTTGTTGGAAGTAATGTGTATGGTTCTGTTGTTGGGCAGGATAAGACTTATATGAAGGATATTTGGGCTGAAGCAGATCTTCCTATGACGAAATATGTATGGTTTTATGATGTTGATTATAAAAAAGATAGTGAGGAAGTTTTAAAGAAGATTTCTAAGTTGAGGTTTCCAGTAATTGTAAAACCAGCTACTACTGGTTCTAGTGTTGGAATTATGGTATGTGATGATCAAGAAAGCTTGATTGAAGGAATTGATGATGCCATTCAATATGATAATAAGATTATTGTAGAAGAAGTTGTTGAAAATTTAAAGGAAGTTAATATTGCTGTTATGGGAAATTATGAGCATCAAAGAGTTAGTGAGATTGAGGAAGTTTTATCTAGTAACAAGTTTTTAACCTATGCTGATAAATATATCGGAAATGGAAAAGGTAAGCTTAAGGGGAGTAAAGCTCCAGTTAAAAATTCTTCTAAAGGTATGGCCTCTGCAAATCGTAAATTACCAGCAGATTTAAGCGATAAAATGAGAAAAGAAGTAGAAGAAATTGCAATTAAAGCATTTAAAGTGTTAGGATCTTCTGGAAATAGTAGAATTGATTTTTTAATCGACGATGCGAAGAAAAAAGTATATATTAATGAAATTAATTCTATTCCTGGTAGTTTAGCATTTTACTTATGGGAAGCAAAAGGAATTGATTTTTCTAGTATGCTAGATGATATGATTCAAATTGGAATTAAAGATTATAAAAAAAGAGTTAGTAAGACACACTCTTTTGAAACTAATATTTTAAAAGGATTTGCTGAACATGGTGGACTAAAAGGTATGAAAGGAGTCAAAGGAAAGTTAAGATAATACTTTCTTTTTGTATTGGATGAAAATTTTATTGTTAATTCGAAAGGAAAATACGGAAGAGGCAAATAAGTGTTATCAGATGGCAATCGAAAAATTTGGTGGGGAAGTAGTATTACTTTATGATTTCGAATCGGTTGATAGTGCCAGAAAAATTCTTGAGACAGTAGATGGAATATTACTTCCAGGAGGGGATGATGTTGGAGTTCTAGACTTTTTTCTGATCGAATATGCCTTAAAGAATCGATTGCGTCTTTTAGGAATTTGTCAGGGAATGCAGTCCATGGCATTATATCATACTAGTAATTCATTGGTATCTATAGGAAATTTATCGCATCAGCAGGAAGAAGGATATGTTCATTCTGTT
The DNA here is from genome assembly GCA_944358405.1 of uncultured Bacilli bacterium. Lineage (GTDB taxonomy): Bacteria > Bacillota_I > Bacilli_A > RF39 > UBA660 > CALVQX01. The sequence continues at coordinate 9,334 of CALVQX010000002.1, forward strand.
ACTTTGGAGGATGGCAGATTGAAAATGATTGTGGGAAGAAAGAAAATTTTTGTCAACTCTCATCATGTTCAAACGGTTCTAGAAAGTCCTTGTTTTGCTATTGTTGGAAAAAGTGAGGATGGTTTGATTGAAGCAATTGAAAATTCAGAGCACTTTTTTCAAATTGGAGTACAATGGCATCCAGAGAGAATGTTAGAGTATGATCGTGTGAGCAATTTATTATTTCAAGAATTTTTACATTCATTTTAATTATAAATTAAGAATAGATATACATATTTTTATATAAAAACTGAATGGATAATAGTTTTAAGAAGCAATAGAAAATTGAAAAACTATAAATTAATGGAAAAAGATGATTAGAGATAGAACTTGCAATCATCCTTTTACTTTACATAAATATTAGATTATTTTTGAAAGCATCAAGAATTGTATGGTAATCATAGAGAGAATGGATATAAATAAAAAACCAACTCTAATTGAGTTGATCTAATATAAAAGTTCGAAAATATCGAACAAAATACTAACTGGTGGGCTGTTAGGGATTCGAACCCTAGACCCACTGATTAAGAGTCAGTTGCTCTACCAACTGAGCTAACAGCCCATAAACCTATAAAATCGATTTACTCGTTTAGTGTATCACAAAAGGAAAAAAAATGGAAGACCTAAATTTTATTTTTTAATGAAAGTTGTAATTTTATCTTCTTTTTTGTTCTTTCTCTCTGCCTTTATATTTTTGAATTGTTTCCACATCTGGGAAAAACGTTTTTTCATCGTCATCTCTGATTTTTGGACTTTTAATACGTTCGAAATCTGTATCTTCTCTTCCTACTACAAGGTGCACAAAAAGGCTGGATAAAGGAACGAAGTTTTGATTTCTTAATATAGGGATCAATCCTTGACCCAATGCTTTAGCGTCTTCCAAATCATAATCAAAAAAATCTTCCTCTGTTCCTCGTTTTACAATGACACTAGTAGCATCATCAAAAGATAGAGTTTCATCTTCGTTTTGAACTAATAAAATCTGATGGATGACTTCACTTCCATCATGACATAAAATACACATAGAATAAATATTTTCTTTTTCTAGTAATAATTTATAAACCTGAGAAATAGAACTACATATTCCAATTTTTTCCGTTAATAGTTTTTCTATTTCTTGAGCATTATTACGGGAAGCGGTATGATCCATAATTTGTACTAATAATTGATAGTCATATTTTACATTTTTAACTAAAAAATCAAATATCAATTTTCTTTTTTGATAAGGTGATAAATTCTGCTTTTCTACTTGACAAAAAATCGTATCTAACCATGAATTTAACATAATATCCACATTTTTCCACTCTAATGAATCAAACATACATTCTCTTCCTTTTCTCTATAATAGTATATCTTGATTATAACATATTATAAATAAATAGAAAAAGTGCTTTCTCTTCATATGATAAAAACCTTTACATTTTTACCTTTCTGTATTATAATTTGAGTTACCGCTAAAATAGGGGCTATTTTTAAATAATGAAAGGAAATTTTATGATTGAATTAAAACGTAATGAATTAAAAGGAAATAATTTTACTTTTCCTATGACATTTGTAGAGAAAAAAGATAAGGAAGAATCTTTTCCTTATCATGCTATTTTTATTGATGCTGACAAAAGAGAGAAATTTCTTTCCTTGCTGCCATCTGAATTATATTTATGTGTTGCTTCTTTGCCAGAATTCAAAGATGAGCAAGATATGATTCGCTATGTGATTGAAATTTCTAGAGATGATCAAAAAAATTCTTTACAGTCTTTGTTGATTAGTGAAAAACAAGATCTTGTTATTTTTGCAGAACATGTAGGGATTGATTCTTGTTTTGTGAATAATGGATATAACGATAACATAGATTACACTACTACTTATGAAGTTCCTGATATAAAACGATTAGTTCGTACAAAATAGAGGAAAAGACATTTTACAGCGAGATGTCTTTTTCTTTTGGAACATGTACTATTTTTTTAAATTGTGATATAATTTGATTAGTATTCGGGGTGATTCAATGAAGAATATAGAAAGATATTCTCCCAACATTCAAGAGGGTTTAACTAATCAACAAGTAGAAGAGAGAATTCAACATCAATTAGTCAATTATAATGTAGAAGTTTCTACTAAATCAGTAAAAGAAATTATTCGTAGTAATGTAGTTACATTGTTTAATATGATTAATATTATTTTAGCTATTGCGGTAATTTGTGTTGGTTCTTTTAAAAATTTGACATTTATGATTATTATCATTGTTAATACTTTAATTAGTATTATCCAGGAATTACGTAGCAAAAAGACTCTAGATCGATTAAAGGTAGTTTCTGCTTCTAAAATTAAGACTATTCGTAATAAAAAAGTATTAGAATTAGATATTCATGAGTTGGTTCTTGATGATATAATTCAAGTAGAAATTGGAAATCAAATTGTTGTAGATAGTATTATTCGAGAAGGGGAAGTAGAAGTAGATGAATCCTTTATTACAGGAGAATCTGAGACCATTTTTAAGAAAAAAGGAGACATGCTATTATCTGGTAGCTTTGTTGTTAGTGGAAGAGCATTTTGTCAGGTGGAGCATATTGGAAAAGATAATTATACAGCAAAGATAGCAAGTGATACAAAATATATTAAACCAATATCTTCTGAGATTATGCGTAGCTTAAATAAAATTGTTTCGACGATTTCTTTTTTAATTGTTCCAGTAGGAATCTTACTCTTTTCTAGGCAACTACATATTGAGGGAAATTCATTTTCCCAGGCAGTTGTTTCTACAGTTGCAGGATTAATTGGTATGATTCCTGAAGGATTGGTCCTTCTTACTAGCACAGTATTAGCGGTAAGTGTCATTCGCTTATCTAGTAAGAAAGTGTTAGTTCAAGATTTATACTGCATTGAAACTTTAGCCAGAGTAGATACCATTTGCTTAGATAAAACAGGTACAATCACCGAAGGATGTATGGAAGTAGTAGATGCAGTGCTGTTAGAAGACGTGAATTTAGAAGAAATCATCGCTAATATTAATGCTAGTCTAGATGAAGAGAATCCTACAGCTTTAGCATTAAAAGATAAGTATGGAAAGAAAAATACTTTTCAGGTAATAGAAAAAATCCCGTTTTCTTCTGCTAAAAAGTATTCGGGAGTTGTTTTTGAAAAAGAGACTTATGTAATTGGTGCTAGTGAATTTATTTTAAAAGATAAAGTAAAGAAATATCAAAAAGATTTAGAACAGTATAGCAAAGATTATCGTGTCATCTTAGTTGCTTCGGCAAAAGATAAAAAGTTAACAGGAATTAAGCCATTAGCTTTTCTTTTATTACGTGACAAGATCCGAAAAGAAGCTTTTGCAACTCTAGATTATTTTAAACAACAAGGAGTTCGATTAAAAGTCATTTCTGGAGATAACCCTAAAACTGTTTTGGGAATTGCTCTACGTGCGGGATTTTCTAAGGATACAAAAGAAATTGACGCTACTACCTTAAAAACAGATCAGGATATTTATGATGCAGTGGATCAATATGATGTCTTTGGACGTGTTACGCCAGAACAGAAGAAAAAATTTATTTTGGCTTTGCAGCGAAGAGGGCATACTGTTGCGATGACTGGAGATGGTGTAAATGATGTTCTAGCATTAAAAGAAGCGGATTGTTCAGTTGTCATGGCAAGCGGAAGTGATGCTACGAAAAATGTTAGTCAATTAGTTCTTTTAGATTCTAATTTTGCTTCTATGCCTTATGTTGTAGGAGAAGGTAGGAGAACAATCAATAATATTCAACGCAGTGCATCTTTGTTTTTAGTAAAAACTATTTATGCTACTTTATTAGCTTTAATTTTTATTTTTATTGATATGCCATATCCATTTATTCCAATTCAATTGACTTTGGCAAGTGTTGTAACGATCGGAATTCCATCCTTTATCTTAGCTTTGGAACCTAACTATGAGCGAGTAGAGGGCCATTTTTTAAAGAATGTTCTAAAAAGAGCAATTCCTCCAGCAGTAACTATTGTTTTGAATATTTTAGTTGTGTTTATTGCTAGTAATATCTTTGATTTTTCTTATGAAGAGACTTCAACTTTATCTGTAGCAATTACGGGATATACTTCTTTCATTTTATTATATAAAACTTGTTCGCCATTAAATCCTTTACGAACTATTTTATTTATTCTAATGTTTACAGCTTTTGTTTTTGGATTTGTTGGATTGAGAAATTTATTCTCTTTTGCATATTTAAATGTAGTAATGATCTTGGTTATTTTAGTATGTATTGTCTTATCACATGCACTATATTCTTTGATCGAGCAAACTGTAGACGACATTTTTCAGTATTTAGAAAGAAAAAAGTAAGAAAAGGACAAAAAAAGCTTGACTTTCTTACTTTTTTTATAGTATCCTATTATTGCAATTAGGAATTACCTGAAAAAATATAAAAATTCTTATTGCAAAAGTAAAAAAAATAGTGTAAAATAAAATGGTAGCAATTATTCATGGACCTGTAGCTCAGTTGGTTAGAGCACACGCTTGATAAGCGTGGGGTCACAGGTTCAAGTCCTGTCAGGTCCACCATAATTGCCTCAATAGCTCAGCTGGTTAGAGCACTTGACTGTTAATCAAGGGGTCCTAGGTTCAAGTCCTAGTTGGGGCGCCATTTGGCGAGTTGGTGAAGTGGCTTAACACACTGCCCTTTCACGGCAGCATTCACGGATTCGAATTCCGTACTCGTCACCAATTTGAAAACGAAAAAACTCGGTATGAGTTTTTTTCTTTTTGTTGTTGACAACTTTAAAATTATCCTGTAATATTATATGTACGGACGCATAATGAGGAAATGGAGTAGTACTCAAGAGGCTGAAGAGGCGCCCCTGCTAAGGGTGTAGGTCGGGCAACTGGCGCGAGAGTTCAAATCTCTCCTACTCCGCCATAAAAAAATTACTTGAACAATATCGTTCAAGTTTTTGTTTGCCAAATTTTATTACTATGAGATGTAGTTTATTATTTTACAAATTTTTTTGATGAATTCTTTTCTTCGATTATGAATTCTTTTCTTCGATTATGAATAAAACTTGTTTTTGTTCTTTTCTTTTGATATAATTTTCTCAGGAGTGAAGTAGATATGGCTAATTTGGTAAAAAAATTTTTAACGGATTTCGAAGATATTAATGAATATTATAATTTTTTAGTCGAGAAAACAAAAAAGTTAGAGTACGTAGGAATTACAAATGAATGGTTAATTGACAATTTTTATTTGTTAGTAGAACATAAAACAAATATCATTCATGATAAAAAACAAATTCTAAAGCAGATTAAGAATGCCGAGAGCATCTATTTTTGTATTAAAGAAATTGTAGTGGCAAATAATTATAATATTAGTTTCCAACTTTTAACTACGGAATTAAATAAGTATCAAAAAGAAACGAAGAAATATCTTTCTTATAAAGAAATCGAGTGTATTAATGAGGTATTATTATTCCTATACGTAGAGAGATTAAATGCTTTATGTAAAGAAGAGTATCGTAAATTATTAGATAAAGAAACTGTCTCTCGTATTATTAAGGAAAGAGAAGATAAGGAAATTGAGTTAAGTAACTTTATTAAAGATGATTTTTCTATCGAGTCACATAAGGATTATGTGTTTGAACTAAATTATCAATTAAAAGAACTTGGAGCTAAAAGCAATAAGATTTTTAAAGAGCTAAATGAATTATTAGAAGAAAAACAAGTTAGCTTGAAAGAATTAATTAATGAAGAATATCAAAGAAAGATAGATAATGATATTTTAATTTCTAATATTTTTAATGATTTAAAAGAGTTTTTTGAATTTACGGATGAAGATTTATTTGAAAAAATTTCTAAGACAGAAAAAATGCTAATGGATGATGAAGTGTATAGTATGATGACTTCTGAATCAAAAGATCTTTATCGTAGAAGATTGTTAAAATTAGCAAAGAGAAACCGTTACACAGAAGTAGAATACTTAGAAAAAATTTTACAACAGGCTGATCGTGAGGATTATCATGTTGGATTTCAGTTATTTAAACAAAGAGATCGAGGATTTTTTGTATTTCTTTATATTTTAGGAATTTTTTTAGTTACGGTGGGTGCTAGCTTCTTCTTATCTAATTATTTTCTTCCTAATCGAATCCTTGGCTTTCTTTTATTACTGATTCCAGTTAGTCAATTATTTGTTCAAATATTGAATCAAATCTTGATCTATGTTGTTCCTACAGAACCATTACCAAAATTAGATTATTCTGAAGGAATTCCTGAAGAATCAGCAACTATGGTAGTAATTCCAACTATTGTTTCTAGCAAGGAAAAGATCAAAGATATGTTTGATACCTTGGAAACATTTTATCTAATTAATAAAACAGATAATTTATATTTTACATTATTAGGAGATGTAAAAGCTGGAGATCAGGAGTTTTATCCTTTTGATAAGGAAATTTCTGAATATGGAGTAGAATATGCTACTAAATTAAATCAGAAATATAAAAAAGATTTATTCTATTTTATCTATCGTAAAAGAATATGGAATGAAAAAGAAAATTCTTACCTAGGCTATGAACGCAAAAGAGGTGGATTATTACAATTTAACCAAATTTTGCTTCATCAAATGGATAAAGTTTCTGAGAAGAAGTATTTTAACGTAAATATGCTAAGTAAGCATGATTTGAAAATTAAATATGTCATTACTTTAGATACAGATACTAGATTAGTATTGAATACTGCTTTAAATTTGGTGGGTGCCATGGCCCATCCTATGAATCATCCTGTACTTAATAAAGAAGGTACTAAAGTTATTCGTGGATACGGTTTGATGCAACCAAGAGTTAGCGTCGATATTGAAGCTACAAACAAAAGCTTATATAGTCAGATTTTTGCCGGTATTGGTGGTTTCGACACTTATAGTGCCATCGTACCAAATGTTTATCAAGACTGTTTTGCGGAAGGTAGCTTTGTTGGAAAAGGAATTTATGACTTAGAGGTTTTTCAACAGGTATTAGCCCATACTTTCCCAGATAATTTGATTTTGTCTCATGATTTATTGGAAGGAAATTATTTACGCTGTGGCTATGTTTGCGATATCGAATTAATCGATGATTTTCCATCTAAATTTTTGACAGATATTACAAGGCATCATCGTTGGGCTCGTGGAGATGTGCAAATTATTTCTTGGCTTTTAGGTCATGTTCGCAATCAAGAAGGAAAAAAAGTTAAAAATCCAATTAACTTACTAGGTAAATTCAAAATATTTGATAACCTTGTTCGCATGTTTTTACCTATTACTTTACTATTAATTTTACTTTGCGCAGTTTTATTTAGTAAGGTAAATCCATTATGGTGGGTTGGATTTGTTGTATTAGAGATTGCTGTGCCAATTATCTTCTTCTTGAGAAGTAAGATTTATCGTCAAGGCAAAGAGAAGACTACAGTATATTATAAAAATTTATTCTTTGGCGGAAAAAGTTTATTACTTCGTTCCTATATCGTATTATCAGATTTACCATTTTATACAAAACTTTATATGGATGCTTTTTTCCGAACTCTTTATCGTCTGTTTATCAGTCATAAGAATTTGTTGAATTGGATTACGGCAGAAGAAGTAGAAAAAACAGTAAAAGGGGATTTGAAAAGTTATCTTCGCAACTTTGTTCCTAATTTTATCTTTGTTGTAGTATTTATTCTTATTGGAATTTTTACAAATAACTATATTTCATTCGTTTTAGCAATTATTTTCTTTTCTTCTCCATTTGTTTTATATAGAGTTAGCTTAGATATTGATCATAATCGCATTGAATTAAGTGATTCTGAGGTTGCTGAAGTTCGAGAGATTGCTTTTAAGACTTGGAAGTATTTTGAGGATAATTTAAAAGAAGAGTATAGTTATCTAATTCCTGATAACTATCAAGAAAATCGAGAGCAAAAATTAGATTTGAGAACATCTCCTACTGGAATTGGTTTTTCTTTAGTTAGTGTTGTTGGTGCTTATGAGTTGGAGTTTATTACTTTGGAAAAAGCAGTTTCTTTAATTGAACATATTTTAGATACAGTGAATTCTTTGGAAAAATGGCATGGACATTTATATAATTGGTATGATATTAAAACAAAAAAGGTGATGCATCCCGGTTTTGTTTCTACGATTGATTCTGGTAATTTCGTTGCTAGTGTTATCGTAGTAAGAGAATTTTTAAATGATCATGATCAAGTAGCTTTGGTAAAGTTATGTGATAGATTAATTCACAATACCAATTTTAAAAAGTTATATACCAAAAAGGAAGTATTTAGTATTGGTTATGATGAAACAGAAGGGAAACTTTCTATCTATAATTACAATAAGTTTGCTAGTGAATCTAGACTTACTAGTTATTTGGCAATTTGCCTTGGAGATGCGCCTAGTAAACATTGGTTCTGTTTAGATAAATCACTTACGACTTATAAGGGCAGAAAAGGTCTAATTTCTTGGTCTGGGACTTCTTTTGAGTATTTTATGCCATTATTATTTATGAAAAATTATCCAAATACTTTATTGGATGAGACATATCATTTCGCAAGATTCTGTCAAAAAGATTATATTGAAAGTGTTTCTCATAAATTACCATGGGGAATCAGTGAATCAGCTTATAATGAATTAGACAATGCTTTGAACTATAAGTATCGTGCATTTTCTACTCCATATTTAAAAGCGAAAGAAGATAAAGAAAACAGAGTGGTATTATCTCCATATTCTTCTTTGATGGCAATTGAAATGTTTCCTGAAGATGTGTATGAAAATATTCAAAAATTTGAAAAGTTGGATATGCTAGGAAAATATGGTTTCTATGAAGCTTATGATTATGATAATAAAGGTGTTGTCAAAGCATTCTTTGCTCACCATCAAGGGATGAGTTTAGCGGGCCTTGTAAATTATTTAAAACCAGATGCGATTAAGAACTATTTTCATGAGAATGTAAACATCAAAACTTTTGATATCTTGTTAAAGGAAAAAGTTCAAGTGAAAACAAGTATTGATATGAAGATGGCACGTTATAAAAAATATGACTATCAGAAAGAGACCATTGAAAATGATATTCGTGCATTTAATTATATTTCTTATATGCCTGAAGTCAGTGTGTTATCGAATAAAAAATATTGTTTGTTGATGAATGATCGTGGAAACAGTTTTTCTAGATATCGGACTTTACAATTGAATCGGTATCGAAAAGTTACAGAACAGGATTATGGTATTTTCTTATATGTAAAAGATTTAGATACAGATTATGTGTGGAGTAATACATATGCTCCAATGAATAAGAAACCAGATAAATATGAAGTGGTTTTTGCTGCAGATAAGATTAAATTTTTACGTACTGATGGGAAGGTTTCTACCAAGACAGAAATTGTTGTTACTAAAAACCATCATGCAGAGATTCGTAAGATTACTTTCAAAAATGAAAGCGATCAAACCAAATTTTTGGAACTTACGACTTATACCGAACCTATTTTATCTGAGAATATGGATGATATCAGTCATAGAGTATTTAATAACATGTTTATGTCTAGCGAATTTGATTCTCGTACTAACTCTTTGATTATGCGTCGCAAAAGTCGAGGAGAAAGCAATGTTAATAGTTATATGTTAACTCGCTTATTAGTTCTTGATCCGATTACAGAATACTCTTATGAAACAGAAAGAAGTCAATTTATTGGAAGAAATCATACGCCTTCTAATCCTATCGCATTAAGTCAGTCTTTGACCAATTATAGTGGGGATAATTTGGATCCAGTGATGAGTATGAGAAATCAAGTAGCAATTGAACCAAATAGTTCTACGACTGTATATCTAATCGTTGGATTCGGTAGAAGTAGAGAGCAAATTGATGACATTATTCAATCTTATTGTGATGAGGCTACGATTGAAAAAGCATTCCGTGTCTCTACCTTAATGAACATTATTAATACGAAAAATTTAAATATTACTGGGGAAGATATGCGTGTATTTAACATTATGCTAAATTACTTATATCAAACCACACGAATTTCTGTAAATGAAGAGCGAATGGATCTCCTTCGAAAGAATGCACTAGGACAGTCTGGTTTATGGAAATTTGGAGTCAGTGGAGATAGGCCAATTATTCTAGTAGAAATTAGTGATATCAGTGATCTATCTTTCGTGCTTGAAATATTAAAGGCCTTTGAATATTATAAAAACAATTCCATTTTTGTCGATATTATCATTATTAATAGTGAATCTAGTCAGTATGCTAAAATTATTAAAAAAGAAATTGATGATGAAATGTATCGTATGTATACGTTGAATAGTTTTTATCATACCCCTGGTTCTATTACCGTAATTAATAGTGATAACATAACCAGAGAAGAACGTAGCTTACTTAATATGGTACCAAGACTTCGTTTTGTAATTGAAAATCATATTTCATTAAAAGAAGCAGTTGAAGAATTACAAAAAAATAATCGCATTAGTAATTATGAATATTCTCCAATGGAAGAAAATATTGTTCCTACTTTGCATGAACGGTTAACTTTTGATAATGGTTTTGGAGGTTTTAAAAATAATGGTCGAGAATATGTCATCTATAATAAAAACACACCAACACCTTGGGTAAATGTTATTGCGAATAAAAACTTTGGAACGATTATTACTAATAATGGTTGCGGGTATACTTATGCTTATAATTCATCTGAGTTTAAAATTACTGCTTGGACAAATGATATAGTGGTAAACGATAAGTCAGAAGGATTTAAATTTAATGGAAAAATGTTTGATCCAGAAAAGTGTACACATGGTTTTGGTTATAGTATTTTAGAAAGTGAAACGAAAGAGTTACGAAAAGAAATTACGGAATTTGTAGCTTTAGAAGATAATATCAAGTTATATTTAGTGAAACTTACCAATAAACAGAAAAAAGTTGCTAATGTAGAAATTAATTTCTGGATTAATCCAACGTTTGGTAATTTTGAAGAAAAAACTTCTAGACATATTCTAACAGAATTTATGGGTGATGATAATTACCTTAAGATGCGAAATGTCTATAGTATTAATTATGGTGATGTCAATATCTTTATGTCTTCTAGTGAACCGATCGAATATGTTACTAGTGATAAAATTCTAGTAAAAAGCATCAATACAAAAGTAAAATTAAATGGGGAAGAAGAAAAATTTATTGTCTTCCAATTGGGATGTGGTTTGAAGGATTCCGAGAATGTTGCTATGATTCAAAAATATTCGAACATTACTACTGTCAAAAAAGAATTAAAAGCAGTTAAGGAATACTGGAATAAAACATTAAGCGTAATTGAAGTCAATTCTCCTGATACTAGTTTTAATTACATGCTAAATGGTTGGTATTTATATCAAACAATTTCTTCTCGTATTATGGCAAAAGCTGGTTTTTATCAAGTCAGTGGTGCTTTTGGTTATCGTGATCAATTACAAGATGCAATGAACATTGCTATGGTAAAACCTGATTTTACAAGAGAACAGATTTTAATCAATGCTGCCCATCAATTTATGGAAGGTGATGTTCTACATTGGTGGCACGAAAAGAATCGTTTTGGTTTGCGAAGTCGATATAAAGATGATTATTTGTGGTTAGTATATGCAACAGTTTATTATATTGAAATTACTGGAGATACTGCTATTTTAGAAGAGAGCATTCCTTATGTGTTAGGTGATAGTCTAAGCGATTATGAGCACGAAAAAGGAATCGTTTTCCAATATTCTTCTGAGAAGGAAACCTTATTAGAACATTGTATTAAATCTTTACAATTGTCTATGAAATCCTTAGGACGTCATAAGATTCCTTTAATGGGTGGAGGAGACTGGAATGATGGAATGAATAAGGTTGGTATCAAAGGAAAAGGAGAAAGTGTTTGGTTAGGATTTTTCTTATATTATGTCATTGATTTATTTGTTAAGATGATGAAAAAATATGACAAAAAGTTTGATGTTAGTGACTATGTTCAATTTAATGAAAAATTGAAAGAAAATTTAAATAAGAAGACCTGGGATGGTAATTATTATTTAAGAGCTTTCTTCGATAATGGAGATAAACTAGGTAGCCATGAAAATAGTGAATGTAAAATCGATTTAATTTCACAAAGCTTTTCTATTTTAAGTGGAGTAGCTCCGAAAGAGAGAGTTCAACAAGCAATTACGGCGGTAGAAGAGAACTTAGTAGATGATGATAGTAAAATTGTAAAATTACTTACTCCACCATTTGAAAAGTCTTTAAATAATCCAGGATATATTATGAATTATCCAAAAGGAATTCGTGAAAATGGAGGACAATATACGCATTCTGTTGCTTGGTATTTGATGGCTTTGATTAAAGCAGGATATCATGATCGAGCATATCGTTATTACCAAATGATCAATCCTATTAATCGAAGCTTAACAGAAGAAGATGTTGCACAATATCAGGTAGAACCATACGTTGTAACAGCCGATATCTATTCTGCAGAACATTATCCTGGACGTGGTGGTTGGACATGGTATACAGGATCTGCTGGATGGTTTTATCGAGTTGGTATTTATGATTTGTTAGGATTAAGGAAACAAGGAAATACTTTGAGAATGATTCCTAAAATACCAATTGCATGGGACGGATATCAAGTTACCTATCATTATATGGATACTTCATATTTTATTGAAGTAATCAAGGATTCGAAAAAAGATGGAATTGTCTTAGATCGTAAAAAACAAATTAGTAATTTTATTGAACTTGAAAATGATGGAAAAGAACATCATGTAACCGTTTATATAAAATAGTTATTCCACTAGGGATGACTATTTTTCTTTTCTTCTAGCTAGATTTCGTGTTATAATGTTTATATCATTCGGAGGGATAAATATTATGGTAACATTTGATTTTTCAATTTCCTGTAATTCTTTTTTGAATACGATGGATATCAAGCGTGAGATGGAGAGAAAGGGAGAAGTTTTTTCTTCTTTTGAAAAGAGTAGTATGATTGGTTGGATGGATCCAGTAGATGCCACCTTAATAGAGAAAATATTCCATATTAGAGATCGAATTAAGCAAAATTCTAAGTGTTTGGTTGTGATTGGAATTGGGGGCTCTTTTTTAGGCAGTTATGCGATGAAGGAGATGTTTTCTGACTATTTTTCCAAAGAAGAATTTCCAATTATCTATGCTGGTACTAGTTTATCTAGTCAATATATGGATCAATTACTTTCTTATCTGAAAACAATTGATTTTTCCGTACAAGTCATCAGCAAAAGTGGGACTACGATGGAGACGATGATTACTTATCAGTTAGTAAAGCAATTGATGGAAGAGAAATATTCTAAGGAAGAATTAAGAAAGCGCATTATTATAACTACAGATAGCAAGGAAGGATCTTTACGTAAGGAAGCAGAAACAGAAGGATATGATGCATTTATTATCCCTAATAATATTGGTGGAAGATATTCTATTACAACTCCTGCTCATTTGCTTGCTATGTCATTTTTCCTTGATATTTCTAAGTTTTTAGAGGGATTTTATCAAGGATTAAAGAGACAAGAAGAAGCTTATCAATATGCTGTAGTTCGTAAATTATTGTTTGAACGTGGAAAATATATAGAAAATTTTTGTGTTTATGAACCAAAATTATATTATTTTACAGAATGGTTAAAACAGTTATTTGGTGAGACAGAAGGAAAAGAACAAAAGGGGATTTTTCCTGTCTCTACTGTTCATACCCGCGATTTACATTCTTTAGGCCAATTTATTCAGGAAGGAAATCCTATTCTTTTTGAAACTTTTTTTAAGATTCATCATTCTACGAAAATACTTTACAATCAATTAGAATTGCATCATATTAATAATGTTGTTCTAGATTCTGTAGTAGATGCCCATATCTCTGGTGGAGTTCCTTGTAATTTAATTGAACTAGATCAAATTGAAGAAGATACGATTGGCCAATTATGTGCCTTTTTCATGCTAAGTGCGGCATATAGTGGATACTTATTTGGAGTAGATCCTTTTAATCAACCAGGAGTAGAAGTTTATAAAAAACGTATTCGTGAAAATTTAGAGTTGCATTTTTAACTATTTAAAAAATAAGAGAGGAGATAAAATATGATAATAAAATATTTTGACAAAGAGATATCATATGAGTAAAAAAAGATTAATTTTTCTTTTTGCTTTCCTCCTTCTTTTTTTCGTATTTGCAACACTAGTTTTTACAGGATGTTCAGATATCATTGATATTCCTGTATATGATTTTATTTTTTCCTTTCGAAGTGACTTTTTAGATCATTATTTTATATTTATTACAAAATTTGGCAATACTTTGACGATTCTAATTGTAGTTTTTGCCTTTTTATTACTTGTCCGAAATGCCTATGCTATTTTTTTAGGAGCCTCTGCTTGTACTTGCATTCTTTCTAATACGTTGATTAAACAGATAATTCGAAGAATTCGTCCAGAGCATCTTCGATTAATTGTTCAAGGAGGGTACTCTTTTCCAAGTGGTCATGCCATGATTTCTGTTTGTGTTTATGGATATCTTCTACATTTTGTTTGGAAGAAAGTCTCTAATCGATACTTAAGAGGAATTCTAGTATTTTTCTTGATTTTTTTGATTTTCTCGATAGGATGTAGTAGAATTTATGTAGGAGTGCATTATCCTACGGATGTATTGGCAGGATATTGTTTGGCTATATCAGAAGTTTTGTTGATTATCGAGATTGCAGATCGAATTTATGCCAAAGGGGGAGATGATAAATGTATAAATTAGTGGTAAGCAATTTTTATGGAACGTTAATTGATCATAACGAATCTATTCCTATTTCTACAATGTTAGAAATTGATCGAATTCGCAAAGCTGGAGTATTATTTTGTATTGCTACCAGTCAGATTTTAAAAACAGTATTAGATTATAATCGATCTTTTCCATTTTTAGATTATATTATTGCTTTAAACGGAGCTTATATTTATGATGTAAATCATGAAAAAGTGATTTATAAAAAAGTTCTCAAGCCTTCTGTAATTAAGAAAATTTATTCTCTGTTTTCTTCCTTCCCAATTTATTTTTGTACAGATTCTAAAAGAATTTTAGTAGATGATTTTTCATCTATTTATCAGAATGAAAAACAAAATATTTATAAAATAGAAATTCATGTAACGAAGAAGAAAGAGGGAGAAGAGATTTTAAGAAAATTAAAAGAAGTAGAGCTAGATATTTGTTCTTATTTGCAATCTTACGAAAACCATTTCTTTATCGAGATTTTTAGTCAAGATATAGATAAATTTTTAGGAGTAGAAAAGATTTGTAAATTAGGAAGGTTTTCACTAGATTCTGTTGTTGCAATTGGTTCTTCTTCTACTGATGTTAAAATGATAGGTAAAGTTGGATATGGAGTAGCAGTTGACAATGCTTGTGCAGCAGTAAAGAAAAAAGCAAAGGAGATTACTTCTTCTAATGATTGTAAGGGGATCGAAAAAATTATTCGTAAGTATTTTTAAAGTTCACAAGATTTTCACAAAGTCTTGCTAGGCTAATGATGGGAGGAAATAAAAATGAAAGAAAAGTTTATGAAGTGGAGTAGACCAATTGGGATTGTTTTAGCGGTAGTTTTAGCATTTATTTTGGTTTATAAGGGTTCTAATATGTTGATGGATCGAATTATGGAAAAGAATCTAGAGGATATTGATTGGATTCGTGGCAATGTTTCTCTAGATTTAGATTCTACTCTTGGTTCCAATATTTATTCTGTGACAAGAGAGGAACATATTTCTATTTATAATATGAAGTATCAACAAGTAGTGGGAGAATATCTGGATGCTTTATTAAATGATACAGATTATACGATGGAAGATCCTCTTATTGTGTTTAATCCGTATGGTACTAATAATTTTGGAGCTAATATTTACTTTGATACGGAGGAAGAGGCTCTAGTTTCTTATACAATTTCAGTAGAAGAAGATGATATTTCTGATTTTCAACGAAATTTAAAAAATTCTGGTGAAGATAATTATACAACGAATCATTCTTATCAGTTGATTGGCTTTGTTCCAGGGTATTTGAATCATGTTCGCCTAGAAGCAAAGAATAGAGATGGTGATGTAATTGCTACTAAAGAGTTTACTGTAGACTTAAGTGATACTAGTGTTGCTTCTGAGGTGATTCTAGAAAAAGAAGATGGAGAAAGTGATGCAGAATTATCTAATGGTTTATATACTATTTTAGGAAATGATTCAGATGAACAAGATTATGTCTTTATGTATGATAATGATGGAATTATTCGCTATGAGATTCCAATTATAGGATATCGTGCTCATGCCATATTATTCCGCGATGATAAAATGTATTTTAGTATTTCTCAAACTAGAATCGTTGAAATTAATTCTTTAGGAGAGGTTAGTCGAATTTATCGAACAGGAGAGTATCAGTTGCATCATGACTATACTTTTGATGAGGATGGTAATCTATTAGTTTTAGCTAATAATACGAACAAGGATACAGAAGAAGATTGTATTATTAAAATTGATTTAGATTCTGGTGATGTTAGTGAAGTGATTGATTTTGAAGATATGTTTCAATCCTATGTTGATACTTGTACATTAGATACTACTAGCACCAGAGATGAAGGGGAAGATGGATTAGACTGGTTACATTTAAATTCTATTGAATATGTAGATGGTGATGTATTCTTAAGTAGTAGAGAGACTTCTTCTATTTTGAAAGTTGCTGATATAGAAACCGATCCAAAGCTAGTTTATATTCTATCTGATCCTAAAATATGGGAAGATACTGAATTTTCAGAATATGTTTATGAAAAACAAGGAGACTTTAAAATTCATGCAGGACAACATAGTGTTCGCTATTCTGAAGGAGAAGAAGATGGTGTTTACTATTTAACATTCTTTGATAATAACTATGGTAGAGCAAATAGTCAGCCAGATTTTGATTTCTCTGAAATCGGAATTACTAATGATAATGCTTTTCAAGGGGATGAATCTTATTATTATGTTTATAGGGTAAATGAAAATGATCGTACTTTCGAATTAGTAGATAGTTTTGATGTAATTTATTCTGGTATCGTTAGTAGTGTTCAAACTATGGATAATGATAATATTATTGTTGATTCTGGTACCGCAGGAACATTTGCAGAATATGATTCTGATCATCAAATGATTCAACGTTTTACAACGAAAATGAACAAATATATGGTATACCGAGTTTTAAAATATGATTTTAATGACTTCTGGTTCTACGAAGCATAAAATATTGAACTAAAAAATAGTTTCTAAACTTCTAGAAACTATTTTTACTTTGTTCTTATGTTTTGTTTATTTTTTGTATGTGAGATTCTAATATAACCTTTTTGTTCTTCTTGATTGAATTCTATAAGCGTTCCATCTTCCATTGCTAATAAAGTTAAGAAGAATACCTCATTACTATGATAAGAAACTTTCGTATCTTGGATCTCATCAATAATTGAATTATTTTGAACAAAATCTAAAGTATCAATAATTTTTTCGTCTTCGTTGCTTTCCTCTAACTCCTTTTTTAAGTTTTTATAGGTAGCTACTATGCTAATAATTTCTCTTAATGGTAAATAGTATTGATATTGTTCTTTATATCTTTCATTTGCTTTTATTACTTGTTCTTGATAATCCATCTTTTCATCCCTTCTTTTTTTTCGTATTATGGTAACATATTTTCCCTTTTTTGTCTAGAAGAATGAAAATTTATTTGTAAATTGTAAAATATATGTTATAATAGTTGCAGAAAGGAGTGGGAAAGGAATTTATCCCACTTCTTATTATTTCTGGGAGGTGATTATGTGAAGGAACAAATTCATGCAATTGTTGGAGAGGCGATTTCTCCATATCAGGTTTTTGTTTATGATGCTTTTATCGAGACAGTAGAAGGAAAGAAAGTTTTTAATATTGTTCTAGATAGTGAAGATGTGATCGATTTGAATAAAATTACAGAAGTATCTAGAATTATTAATGCTATTTTAGATGAGCATGAAGAAGTTTTATGTGATGCAGATGAGTTAGATATTTATTCTAGAGAGAAAGGTGATGGAGAGGATGAATAGTAAAGAGTTTAAAAAAGCCCTTGATAATATCGTAAAAGAAAAAAATATAGATCCAGATGTGGTATATGATGCAATGGAATTAGCTCTTACTTCTGCTTATAAAAAGAATTTTAATTCTAAAACTAATGTAAAAGTGCTATTTGATCGTGATACTGGAGAAATTAAAGTTTATTCTTACATGACTGTTGTTCCAGATGATAAAATGACCAAAGAAGAATATGAGGATTATTTATTTGAACATTATACAGATGAAGATGAAGATGAGGAAGAAGAGAAAAAGGATTCTCTTGATGAAAATTCAGAAGATTCTATAGAAGATGGAGAAAATAAAGAAAAAGAAAAGATTTCTTTCTTCAATCCTGAATTGGAAATAAAACTTAGTGATGCTAAGAAAATTGATAAAACTTTAGAAGTTGGAGATACTATTGATACGGAAGTAACACCAAAAGATTTTGGTCGTGTGGCAGCTTCTACAGCAAAGCAAGTAGTGATTCAAAAAATTAGAGAAGCTGAAAGAAATAGTATTATGGAAGAATTTGGAGATAAGCAAGATGAACTTTTAATTGGTACTGTTGCTTTAGAAGATACGGATAATTATTTTATTGATTTAGGGAGAACGAATGGAATTTTGCCTAAGAAAGATATTATTCCGGGAGAAAAGATTGAAATGGGTTCTCAAATCAAAGTTTATGTTTCCAAGGTAGATAATTCAGGAAAAGGTCTATTAATTTTATTAAGCAGAACTCATTACGGATTTGTAAAAAGATTATTTGAATTAGAGATTCCTGAGCTTTCTGATGGAACTGTTATGTTGTATAGTGTTGCAAGAGATCCAGGAAATCGTAGTAAAGTTGCTGTTTATTCGGAAAATCCAAAAGTAGATCCAATTGGTGCTTGTATTGGTGAAAAGGGAAGTAGAATTGCACGTATCATTGAGGAGCTACATGGAGAAAAATTAGATGTTGTAAAATATGATAAGGATCCAGCTGTATTTATTGCGAATGCCTTATCTCCTGCGAAAGATTTGACTGTTGCTATTACAGATCCTAAGAAACAGGAGGCAATGGTGATTGCAGATGGTGATAATTTTTCTTTAGCCATTGGTAAAAAAGGACAGAATGCTAGATTAGCTAGTCGCTTGACCCATTATAAGATCGATATTAAGAATACAGAACAAGCAAGAGAAGCAGGAATTAATTTTCGATAGGAGGATTTATGAAAGTTAGAAAAATACCTCTTAGAAGTTGTGTAGTAACAAAAGAAAAATTACCTAAGCAAGAGCTTTTAAGAATCGTACGAACTCCAGATGGGCATGTAGTTGCTGATGAAACTGGAAAGTTAAATGGTCGAGGTGCATATATTAAAAAGGATGTTATGGTTTTAGAAAAGGCTAAAAAAAGTAATATCCTAGAAAAAAGATTAGAATGTAAAATAGAGGATAGTGTTTATGAAGAAATAAAAAAGATAATAGAAAAGTGAGGTGAGTCTCTATGATGACGTTAGAAGACTATGCATTGGATGTTGGAAAAACTTTAGATGAAGTTGAAGCTTTATGTGATAAAATTGGAATTGAATATGTAGATGGAACTACGAAACTAAGCGAGACGGATATTATACTATTGGATAATGAAATGCAGGATGAAGAAGACTATATTACTGGCGATGTAGAAGATTTGGAAGAAAAATTATTGGATGAAGAAGTTACTGATAAAGCGGAAGAGTTAGCGATGAATACCCGCTTCGATCTTGATAATCAACAAAGCTTTGAGAGGGTAAAAAGTAAACCTGTAAAGAAGAATGATAATAAAAAGGATTTCTTAAAAGAGAGAAAGAAAATTTATAAGCATCGTGAAAAATTACAAAGTAATGAAGCGGTGCCAGATGAAAACGTCATTTTGTATAAAGAAGGTATGAGTGTTTCTGATTTGGCAGATGTATTGGAGGTTCCAGCAGTTGAGGTTGTAAAAAAATTAATGGGCCTTGGTACGATGGCTTCTGTAAACCAAGCCATTGATTATGATAGTGCAGAGGTAGTTGCATCTTTATATGATAAGGTATTAAAGAAAGAAGAAGCAGCTGATATTTCTAATTTTGAGAATTTAGAAATTGAAGATAAAGAAGAGGATTTGGTTGCACGTCCACCAGTAGTTACTATTATGGGACATGTAGATCATGGAAAAACGACTCTTTTGGATGCTATACGTAAGACGAATGTAGCATCATCAGAAGCTGGGGGAATTACTCAAGCAATAGGAGCATATTCTGTTTCTTGTAATGGCAAGAAAATTACTTTTATTGATACTCCAGGACATGCTGCTTTTACAGAGATGAGGGCGCGTGGAGCTTCTATTACAGATATTGTAATTATTATCGTAGCTGCAGATGATGGCGTGATGCCACAAACAAAAGAAGCAATTGATCATGCAAAAGCTGCGAAAGTTCCAATTATTGTTGCTATCAATAAAATTGATAAACCGGAAGCAAATATAGACCGAGTTATGACGGGGTTAGTAGAGAATGGACTTACTCCAGAAGAATGGGGTGGAGATATTCTTGTCAATAAGATTTCAGCTGTTACTGGAGAGGGAATCAATGAATTGTTAGAAAATATTTTATTAGTAGCAGAAATGCAAGAGTATAAAGCAAACCCATCCCGTTATGCCACTGGTGCTGTCATTGAATCGAAGAAAGATAGCAAAGTTGGATCAGTAGCTACTTTGTTAATTCAAAATGGTACGCTACGTTTGGGAGATCCTATTGTTGTTGGTACTACGTATGGTAAGGTTCGTACTTTAAAAAATGATCTTGGGCAAAACATCGTTGAGGCTGGTCCTTCTACGCCTGTAGAGGTTACTGGTATTTCTGATGTACCTAGTGCAGGAGATAAGTTCATGGCATTTGAATCGGAAAAGCAGGCTAGACAGATTGCAGAAGAGAGAAGATTACGTAACAAGACGCAAGATTCTAATTTTAGTGGTATGAGTCTAGAAGATTTATTTGGTAGAATTCAAGAAGGAATTAAAGAGATTAATGTCGTATTAAAAGCAGATGTGAATGGTTCTTTAGAGGCAGTTAAGAATTCCTTGGAAAAAATAGACGTTGAAGGAGTTAAAATTCATGTGATTCGTGCTGCAGTTGGTTCTATTACAGAAAGTGATGTTGTTTTAGCAACAGCATCTGATGCGATGATTATTGGATTTAATGTCCGGGCTAATGCCAAAGCAGTAGATGAAGCCAAACAATATGGTGTATCTATTCAAACTTATGATATTATTTATAAAGTTGTAGAAGATATGGAAGCAGCAATGAAAGGAATGCTAGATCCCGAATACGAAGAAAAAGTCATGGGAACATTAGAAGTTCGTCAAATCTTTAAGTTTTCTAAAATTGGTCTAATTGCTGGTTGTCATGTTACTGATGGTATTGTAAAGAATAATCAGAAAGCTCGTTTAATTCGCGATGATGTAATTATTTATAATGGATCAGTCAAATCTTTACAACATGAAAAAGATCAGGTAAAAGAAGTAAAAAAAGGGATGGATTGTGGTATCACTTTAGAGAACTGTCAAGACTATAAAGAGGGAGATATCATTGAAGTCTATGAATTGGTAGAAATACAGCGATAAGAACTAGTTATTAGAACTTTGGTTCTTTTTCTTTTTAGAAGTTGTAAAACTTCTTTTTTTGTCTGAAGGAGGGGGAGTTATGAAGGAGACAATGGCAGAAGAAATGACTGTTTCTGTTGTTAGAGAAGAACTAATCAATGATAATGCTTTATTAAGATTTGTCTATGATAATCCTAGAGATAAAGAGAATTTTTGTTGTACTATTTATGTAA
This sequence comes from uncultured Bacilli bacterium, assembly GCA_944358405.1. Lineage (GTDB taxonomy): Bacteria > Bacillota_I > Bacilli_A > RF39 > UBA660 > CALVQX01. The sequence goes on from CALVQX010000002.1 coordinate 31,246, forward strand.
GATATATTCAAGATAAGGCAATTCATGAAACAAAGATAGGTTGTATTACTTTAGTAGGTTCTTTGGAGCAACAACAAGATGATGGGATGTGTATTTATGGCAGTAACAATTCTTTATTAGAATATAATCAAAAAGGAATTGCTTATTTTTCTTATTATGAGGATGGCTCCTTATTTTATTCTCGTGTTTTTGATTTTAGAAATTATCGTTTTGTAGATAAAGAATATGAAATGGGAATTTATCAAAGACTTTTTTCTTCTAGGCAAATTCCAGCAGTACAGAAAAGAAAAATTTAGACATTTTAAAGGAATGAGTTTATCATTCCTTTTTATATGTTTTATTATTAGTTGTAGACGTTGTCTTTTCAAAATTTTCAATTAATGTATTTACGGATTCTACATTTTCTTGGAACATATCGGCAAGTTCTTCATTTTTAAATGGTATTTGTTCTAAAAGTTCTAGATGAAGTGCTAACATTATTTTTTGTTTTGAATTACAAGTTTGTAAAAAGGCTTGATTGTCTAATTCTTCTAACTTTTGTAATCCTTGCTGAAGATGTGCTTTGATATTTTTTTGTCTAGTGGTTAGTTTTTCTTGATCTTGTATTGTCTTTGGATGATTCTTTATCTTTTTACTATCAATTTGATGTATGATTGGAGTAAGATATGGTGTAAGTTGCATGTTTTTAATTGTTTCTTTATTTTTTTGTTTGATGTCTTCTAACAAAGTAGGATATTCTGTTAAAATTTGTTCTTTATAACTTTCTTCTGCTTCTAATTTTTCTAATATTTTTTTCTTATGGTAATTTATATTGGTTATTTTTAATTTTCCAGTAATTTCTTTTTGCCTAAGGTATAAATCATTTTCTTTTTGAAATAATAATTTTAGAAGTTCAATATCAGTTTGAATTTTCTTTTTCTTTTTTTCTTGCTGTTTTTCTTTTATAGTTGAGATCTTTTTTTGTTGTTTTGTTTTTGAACTTAGAATTCTTTTTTCTTCCATATCTTCTGATAGGGTTGGATAATGTTGTAATATTTGTTGTTTATAAGGTTCATCCGTTTGTAATTTATTTAATATTTTTTTCTTTTGTGTGCTTATATTTGATTGGGTGGTTGCTAATTTTTGGGCAATTTCATTTTGCGTAAGATAGTTTTCTTCTTGTTTTTCAAATAGTAATTTTAATATTTTGATATCGTTTTGAATATTTTTTTCTCCAAGTATTTTTGTTTTGATATCTTCTAATAGAGTAGGATAGTATTCTAATATTTGTTGTTTATAAGTTTCATCTGTTTGTAGTTTATTTAGTATTTCTTTCTTCTTGTGACCTAGACTTTTTTCTTTGATTGCTAATTCATGGGCGATCTTTTTTTGAGTAAAATAAGTTCCTTCTTGTTTTTCAAATAGTAATTTTAATATTTTGATATCGTTTTGAATATTTTTTTCTCTAAGTATTTTTGTTTTGCTTTTTGTTTCTATATCTTCTAGTAAGGTTGGATAATAGTTTAATATTTGTTGTTTATAAGTTTCATTTGTTTGTAGTTTATTTAATATTTTTTTCTTTTGGTAGCTTATTTTTGCTTGGCTGATTACTAATTTTTGGGCAATTTCATTTTGCGTAAGGTAGTTTTCTTCCTGTTTTTCAAATAGTAATTTTAAGAGTTTTATGTCTTCTTGAATATTTCCATTTTTTCTCTGAGGTGTTTTTGTGTTGTTTTTTGCTTCTATATCTTCTAGGAGAGTAGGATAATATTTTAGTATTTGTTGTTTATAAGTTTCATCTGTTTGTAATTTGTTTAGTATTCTTTTCTTTTGAACACTTATTCTTGGTTGGGTAATTGCTAATTTTTGGGCAATTTCATTTTGCGTAAGGTAGTTTTCTTCCTGTTTTTCGAATAGTAATTTTAAGATTTTAATATCTTTTTCCATACTTTTTTCTTTTTGAGGTATGACTAAATTTTTTTCTTCTATTTGAGATAATGTGGTTTTGGTTTGTTTTTTTATTTCCATATCTTCTAGGAGAGTAGGATAATATTTTAGTATTTGTTGTTTATAGGTTTCATCTGTTTGTAGTTTATTTAGTATTTTTTTCTTTTGCGTGCTTATACTTGATGGGCTGATTGCTAATTTTTGGGCAATTTCATTTTGTGTAAGGTAGTTTTCTTCCTGTTTTTCGAATAGTAATTTTAAGAGTTTTATGTCTTCTTGAATATTTCTTCCTTTTTCTTTTATTTGAGATAATTTGATTTGCTTTTTTATTTCCATATCTTCTAGGAGAGTAGGATAATAATTTAGTATTTGTT
>CALVQX010000003.1 GCA_944358405.1 uncultured Bacilli bacterium
TGAAGAATTAGAAAAAATGATGGATGAATCCATCAAAAGATTAGCAAAAGTAACAGCTATGTTTGAAGAACAATACAAAAAAAATACGGAAGCATTAGAAAAAAATCAAGCAAACGGAAAGAAATAGACCAAATTATAGAAAGCTATTCGATAGAAATTCCCAAAGCAGATGATGCAGATTATAATTTTTACCAAAAATATTCCACGATAGAAAATGATTATGTTTACTTACGAAATAATATTCATGTAGAAAGACTAAGCGATGTAGAGTTAAATTATCTAACAGAAAAAGAGCTAAAAAACGAAAAAATAGAAGTAGACTTTTTTAGGCAAACCTTACAGAGAGTATTATTTGAAGAAGGAAAAGAGACTTTTTATGGAACACCAATGGATGATAATCTTGCTCCATCTAAAGCTTTAGTATTTGAGTTTGGCTATAATCAAGCCAAGTGCGAATCTATAGAGCAAGTGATTAATATTAATAAATGTTTTAAGCAAGTAGCTACTTATTTATCTCAACAACAGGATAAATTAAATATGAAAATTAGTACAATAAGCTATAATGAGATTCCATCAGGATATAGAAATAGCAACATAAAAATCAAGTAGGATATCAAGATAATACAAAAATTGCTAGCGATTTACTAGCAATTTTTAATATCTCCTTATTTTTCTAGCAAATTCAAATGGGATATGATACCATAATCATAATATAAAAAAGGGAGAAATAGCATGATAAAAAACTTAGATCGATCTTATCATATTCCTAGTATTAAGATGCTTTTAAGTATATTTGATTTGGATCTAGAAGAATTTCAACAGGATAAAAAAGCATCCAGCTTAAAAATCTATCTAGATGAATTGGAAAAAGGAAAAGTAGAGTTTAGGGAAAATGAAATCACAATAAAAGCAATATCCAAGTATGGAAATTTAGAAGCAAAGATAAATTATGCCAAAGCATTTACTTTGAGATTTAGAAAGTTTAAAAACGATGGGAATCTTTGGATTATATGTATGTTGGGAGCATCCATTTGATTTTTGCCTACACCTTTGGAATAAAACTACTCGTTCAAAAGATTTACAGTGGAATATAAAAATAGATAATGAATTTGGTAATTGTATTAATCCACATTTTAAATTAAAGTATAAAAACTAAGGAATGCGAATATAAAATTTTGCTTCAAGAAGAGGGCTGTCCATTCCAATGGATAGAAAAAAGATCCACTTTCGAAGAAAAAATAATATATAGTCTATTTGATAAATGGCAAAATGCATCTTATCTTTCTCATTCCAAGGATGAGACATTTACAGATGGTAAAAAAGAGTGTAAATATCATGAAAGAGCTTTTATTTCAGATAGTTTGTATGATAAAAATATGCATACTGCGATCGTTTGTAAAAAATTTAATGGCAATTATATTTTACACCAGTATCAAGATTTTCCTAGAATGCAACAAAAAGATGATCCGGAAGAAGAAGTGCTGAATAAGACATCTTTCATGAACAGGATTGATCCATCGCTTCATGAAAAAATAGATAGATTAATTCAGGAGTTTTCTGTAGATGGAAGTTCTTTTATGAAAAAAATAATTATCTATGGCTTTCATAATTATACGAAAGAAGAAATAAGAGAATTATTTGGAATAAATAAAAATTATGTAGATTTCGTAGATTTTTATTTCAATTTCCAAAATAGCCAATTAAATACAACTTATCTTTTGAAAAAATAAAAACATTCCTTTGTTTGAAAATTTATTGGTATATGTTCTTCTAACATATAAGAGTTCTAGGGTAGAATTGTTTTTCTCTGGGGTAGAGTCAGAAAAATAAGAAGGATAAAGAGGACGGTTTTATAACAAAAAGGTGGGATAAAAATGAAAAGAGAAGAATTAGAAGATTTGGAAAAAATGATACCAAAAGCAACAAGATTGGAGCGTTGTATTTATAGTTTTGGTTTTAGTGGTGGAATAATGAGCCTTTTTATGCTAGGAATTGTAGGAAATCATAATCCTCTTTCTTATTTGTTATCTGTTGCAGCTGGAACTTTTGTTTCTTGGCCTCCTATTTATATTGGCAGTAAAAAGCTAGAAGAAAGAGAGAAAAGAAAAAGAGAAAAAGAAGAACAATTTGCAAAAGATCAAGTAATTGACAAGACAACAACAAACTTTTTAACTAAGATCACCCCAGTATTAAAACAAGAAAAAATAGCACTAGATGATATAAGTATAAATGCCATCAATTCATTGATATATATGATAAACATAAATTATTATGAGCAAATAAAAAAACATCATCCCTCTTTAAAAAGAGAACAATTAATAGAGAATATAGTATTTCAAATAGGGCATTATCTAAAGCAAAAAGAACAACCCACATTTACTGATCAAGATATTCCTAAAATACTAACAACCTGTTTTTTTATACCAAAAGAAGAACAGAAAAAAATAACCTACGAACTTAAAAGAGCTAAAATCAAGTTAAGAGATTGGATAGATTATGGAATCCAACCAAAAAAGGTCGAGAAAGAAATTGAGTCAAAAGAAGGACAGTCTTCTAATTTTGACATGGAAAATATCGATCATTATAAAACTATTATTTACAGCTTAACAATTGTTGATCAAACCTTGCCAAACTACGGTGATGTAAACAGTCTAGTTTGGGATTTTGCCTCGCTACAAGAAATAATAACACTTATCGCGACTAAATCTCGATCAAGGTTAATTCGAGAAAAAGATGCATATTCTAATTTTGATATGGCGGCATCCTTTATTTATAATGCTATGTATTATGCTATAATGAACAGAAAAACTATAGTTACGAAAAAGGAAATGCTTGCTACTTTCAAAGAGTGGAATTATCTTTCGTACGAACTACGTGGTGAGATAATAGCAGATCTGTTAGAAAAGGAAACAGAAAATTATGAGGAAATAACATTTCCTTTTTCAACGAAACAAAAATCCAAGGTCATCTCTCTTGCAGATTATCGAAAAAGGAAAACTAATAAATAAAAAGGCTGTCAAAAAAAGTAAAGTTGATTTGAAAATATGTAAAATATTAGATATAATAGGTAAGAATGGATATTAGGAGTGATAGTAATGGCATTAAAATATGATGATTCATCGATAAAAATACTAGAAGGATTAGAAGCAGTAAGAAAAAGACCTGGTATGTATATTGGTTCTACAGACAAAAGAGGACTTCATCATTTAGTATGGGAGATTGTAGATAATTCGATCGATGAAGCAATTAATGGATTCGGAACAGAAATAAAAATTATCATTCATAAAGATAAATCTGTAAGTGTAGAAGATCACGGAAGAGGAATTCCTACAGGAATGCATGCTTCTGGGAAAACAACACCAGAAGTTATTTTTACAGTACTACATGCTGGAGGAAAGTTTGAAAGCGATGGCTATAAAGTATCTGGTGGTCTACACGGAGTAGGTTCGAGTGTTGTAAACGCTTTATCCAAATGGATGGAAGTTACCATCAAACACAATAAAGAAGAATATTATATTCGTTTCGAAAACGGAGGACATGTTGCAGTACCATTAAAGAAGATTGGAGCAACAAATAAAACAGGAACGACGGTTCGCTTTTTGCCAGACGATGAAATTTTTTCTTCAACAAATTTTTCTTATACGACGATCTGTGAGAGAATGCAAGAATCGGCTTTTTTATTAAAAGGTTTGACGATCGAAGTCATTGATGAAGAAGATGAACGTAGTAGTAAATTTCATTATGAACGTGGGATTGAAGAATTTGTAGAAGACATGAACAAAGGAAAAAATGCTCTACATAAAGTTTTATTTATCTCAGGAGAAAAAGAAAAGATTGAAGTAGAAATTGCTATGCAATATACAGGTTCTTATAATGAAACCATCGTAAGTTTCGTAAACAATGTAAAAACAATTGATGGAGGTACTCATGAAGTAGGATTTAAAACAGCCTTAACTAGAGTATTCAATGATTATGCAAAAACCAATGGTTTTATTAAAGGAAAAGATAAAGCTTTAGAAGGTAGCGATGTAAGAGAAGGACTAACTGCTGTCATCAGTTTGAAAATACCAGAAGGAATATTACAATTTGAAGGACAAACCAAAGGAAAATTAGGAACTCCTAGTGCTAGAGTTGTAGTAGAAAATATTGTAACAGATCAAATGAAAGTCTTTCTAGAAGAAAATAAATCGATTGCAACTGAAATTATCAACAAAAGTATTCGCAGTAAAATTGCAAGAGAAGCTGCAAGAAAAGCTAGAGAAGAAGCTAGAAAAGGGACAGGGAAGAAAAAAGAAGAACGCTCTTTATCTGGAAAACTTGCTCCTGCTCAAAGCAAAGATAAGACAAAAAAAGAATTGTTTTTAGTGGAGGGAGACTCAGCAGGAGGTAGTGCCAAACAAGGAAGAGACAGACGCTATCAAGCGATTCTTCCGCTACGTGGAAAAGTACTAAATACAGAAAAAACAAAAGAAGAGGAAATCTTAAGAAATGAAGAAATCAATACAATGATCTATACTATCGGTGCTGGATATGGTTCTAATTTTGATATTAAAGACTGTGAATACTCTAAAGTAATCATCATGAGCGATGCGGATGAAGATGGTGGGCACATTCAATGTTTATTATTGACTTTTTTCTATCGTTATATGAAACCATTAATCGAAGATGGAAGATTATTTGTTGCTCTTCCACCACTATTTAAGATTCAATCTGGGAAAAACATCGAATATGCTTATACCGTAGAAGAAATGAAAGAAAAAGCAAAAGGAAAAAAATGTGAGATTCAAAGATATAAAGGACTTGGTGAAATGAATGCGGATCAACTTTGTGAAACTACAATGAAACCAGGAAGTAGAACACTGATTCGAGTAAATATAGAAGATGCTCAACTTGCAGAAAAACGGGTTTCGGTTCTTATGGGAGATGATGTTGCTCCAAGAAAAGAATGGATCGACGAAAATGTAGAATTTACGTTAGAAGATGAGTATAAAATATAGGAGAATTTGTATATGAAATATAAAAATGGAGAAGACTTTTTAAATAGTCTATATCAAGATATGCATATGGAAGATGTCATCATGCATACAGCCGATAAAAGTGATAGTCCTACGGAAAAGATAGGAAAGTATTTCGATAGACTAGAAAGAGTGCATGATATAGCCAAAGAGAGTCCACATAAAATGGAAATATTAAAGAAATTTTATTATGATAAATATGTCATAAAAGAATTACCTGAAAGTTATATTCACTTACAGAAAAAAATTGCTAGAGAAAGATGCTATGGAAATATTACAGTAACAGAGGAAATGAAAAAAGAAATGCTTTCAACCGTTCAAAAAGAACAAGAGAAGTCTCTTGATATGTGGATAGACTATTTAACAAGTGATAATGCAATGTATCCTGTGTGGTTTAAACATTATGCTTTTCGAGGAATGCTTAAACTAAATAAATTTGATAAAGAAAAAGGGGAGTTTGGGAAAAGAAGTAAAACAACAACGGATGCTTTTATAGAATTAAATAGAGAAGTCTTGGCAAGAGTATATGATACTTTAGCAAAAGAAATAGGTACGAATGATGAGATAAGTGAAGAAGCAAAAAAAGCCTTAGAGAATGGGGAAAGTTTTAAGAAACTATATGAGTATTATTTAACAAATACAAACTTTGTCAATAGAAGTAGTGATACCGATGGGATCTGGATAAAATATGATCAAGGTAGTGATTATAAGCCTTTATGGAAGTCTTTACAAGGAAAAAATACCGGATGGTGTACTGCAGGAGAAGAGACGGCTAAAACACAACTTTCGAATGGGGATTTTTATGTATATTATACAAAAGACGATGATGGAGAATATAAAGAACCTAGAATTGCGATTCGAATGGATGGTAAAAATAAAATAGAGGAAGTAAGAGGAGTAGGAGAACATCAAAACTTAGAAGGATGTATGACATCGATTGCAGAAGAAAAATTAAATGAATTTCCAGATAAAGATAAATACTTAAAGAAAGTTCATGATATGAAATTATTAACCGAAATTGATAATAAAGTAAATAACAATGTAGATCTAACAAGAGAAGAGTTAATATCTTTATATGAGATAGATAATAAAATAGAAGGATTTGGATATGATAGAGATCCAAGAATTCAAGAAATACGTGATAAAAGAAATAATAAAAAAGATTTAGCATTTATATTTCATTGTAAAGAAGAAAATATAGGTACAAAACTGTCTGATTTCGAAAGAAATAATATAATATGTTTTTATGGAGATTTAGAATATGTAGATGAGACATTGACTGATAACTTTAAAAATTTACAATGTATAATAGGAAAAGCTGATTTTCGAAGTCTAACCAGTGCGGAAGGTTTAAATAACTTACAAAGTATAAATGGTGATGCTTATTTTCCTAATTTAACCAGTGCGGAAGGCTTAAATAACTTACAATGGATAGGTAGATATGCTAGTTTTGATAGCTTAACTAGTGCGGAAGGCTTAAATAACTTGCAAAGGATAGGGCACGGAGCTTGGTTTGCGAGCTTAACTAGTGCTAGGGGATTAGAGAACTTACAATGGATAGGTGGAAATGCTAGGTTTGATAGTTTAACCAGTGCGGAAGGCTTAAATAACTTACAATGGATAGGTGGAAACGCTTGGTTCGATAATTTAACTAGCACCAAAGGACTGGAGCGCTTACAAAGTATAGAAGGAGATGCCAGGTTTGAAAAATTAACTAGTGCTGAAGACTTAAATAATTTGCAAAGCATTGCAAGAAATGCTTGGTTTGAAAGTTTAATCAATGCGGAAGGATTTGACAGCTTAGAAACAGTAAAAGGTAAAGATGCATTGGAATTTAAAGAAGAAATTAATAGTAGAAGAAGTAAGGCAATATAAGGAAGTGATAAAGAATGCCAAAAAAGAAGACAGAAACAGAAGAGGTAATTGAAAAGATCTTCGACTATACATTAGAGGATATCATGGGAGAGAGATTTGGAAGTTATTCTAAATACATTATACAGGATAGAGCAATTCCAGATGCTAGAGATGGATTGAAACCAGTACAACGACGTATTCTTTATTCTATGCATAAGGAGAAAAATACTTATGATAGAGGTTATCGTAAGAGTGCAAAAACAGTAGGAGATGTCATTGGTAATTATCATCCACATGGAGACACTTCTATTTATGATGCCATGGTTCGAATGAGCCAGCCATGGAAGACGAGACTACCTTATATTGATATGCACGGAAATAATGGATCTATTGATGGAGACAGTCCAGCTGCTTATCGTTATACGGAAGCACGCCTTTCCAAAATTTCCAATGAAATGCTTCGTGATATTGACAAAGATACGGTAGAATTTGCCCCAAACTTCGATGACACAACGGTAGAACCTACAGTACTTCCAGCCAGATTCCCTGCCTTATTAGTATATGGAGCTCAAGGAATATCTGCAGGATACGCTACCAATATTCCCCCTCATAATCTAGAAGAAGTAATCGATGCTACCATTCATAGAATTGATCATCCAAATTGTAGTCTAGAAGAGGTCATGAAATATATAAAAGGGCCTGATTTTCCGACTGGTGGTATCATTGAAGGCATAGATGGAATAAGGCAGGCCTATGAATCAGGAAGAGGAAGAATTATAATAAAAAGTAGATGTACAGTAGAAGATGCAAAAAATGGAACTTCGATTATCATCACTGAAATTCCTTTCGAAGTAAACAAGGCACTTATGGTAAAAAAGATCGATGAGATTCGTATGGATAAAAAAATCGATGGTATTATTGAAGTACGAGATGAATCAGCAGCTGATGTTAGAGTAGTAATTGATATCAAGAAAACCGCTAATGTTGATTTAATTATTAACTATTTATTAAAAAATACAGATATGCAGATCAGTTACAATTTTAATATGGTATCGATTGTAAACAAACGTCCCAAATTATTAGGATTATTAAATGCTTTAGATGCTTTTATAGCTCATCAAAAAGAAGTAGTAAAAAGAAGAACAGAATTTGATTTAAAGCATGCCAAAGCAAGATATCATATTGTTGAAGGATTGATTAAATGTATCTCTATTTTGGATGAAGTAATTCGTGTAATTCGTGAATCTAAAAACAAAACAGATGCTAAAGAAAATTTAGTCAAGGAATTTACTTTTACCATGGAACAAGCAGAAGCAATCGTTACTTTACAACTTTATCGATTAACGAATACAGATGTGGTTGCTCTTGAAGAAGAAATGGGCAATCTAGAAAAAATTATTCAAGGATTAACTTCAATTCTAGGAAGCGAAGATGTGATGAAATCTGTAATGAAAAAGGATTTACGCCATGTAAAAAGTGAATATCCAACTCCTCGTCTGACAGATATTAAAGAAGAAATTACAGAAATTAAAATAGATACTACAGCAATGATTCCAAAAGAAGATTGCGTTGTCATGGTAACCAAAGATGGCTATTTAAAAAGGACTTCTTTTAGAAGCTATACAGCATCTAATCCAGAAGATATTACCCTAAAAGAAAAAGACTATATTTTAGGACTATTCGAAATGAATACTACAGATGTTTTATTAGTATTTACAAATAACGGAAATTATTTACATATTCCAGTTCATATGATTCCAGATTTAAAATGGAAAGATATGCCAAAACATGTAAGTAATATCATTGAGATCACTCCAGAAGAAAGCATTATCGCAGCGATTCCAGCATATGACTTTAAGGAAGAGAAAAATATTATAATAGCGAGTAAAGATGGAATGGTAAAACGTTCTAAACTACAAGACTTTAAATTACAAAGATATTCGAAACCAACTAGTTGTATGAAGTTAAAGGAGCAAGATCAAGTCATTGCAGCTTTACCAGAAGATGCTCCAGATCTTCTCCTAGCAACAGACTCGGGCTATGGTTTGATTTTTAAAACAGAAGAGATACCGATTGTTGGCGTAAAAGCTGCTGGAGTCAAAGGAATCAAACTAAAAGAGGATCATGTAGTATCTGTCAATAATTTTGATTATGGAAAAAATGAATATGTAGCGATAATCACCGAGAAAGGAACAGGAAAGCGCATACGATTAACGGAACTTGAAATATCAACACGTGCTAGAAGAGGATTATTATTAATTAGAGAAGTAAAAACAAATCCACATAAAATTCAAAAGACCCTAATTACAGATTCAAAAAATTATATTGGAATCAAAAATGGGGAGATAAAAACACTCAAATTAACAGAATTAGCAATTAGTGATCGCCACTCAATTGGAACACAGATTTCTAAAAACGAATTGACAGATGCCTTTTTAATCGCAACATTAAAACAAAGAAAAAAAGAACCAGAAATTGAAAAAAATGATCCAGTAGAAGAAGTACCAAAGAAAGAAAAGATTTCTCTAAAAGAAATTGATGATCGCCTAATGACAATTGATGATTTTTTAAATTAAAAACATCCTGTTTGGTGAATCGTTCAATATTTTAAATAAGATATAAGATGTATTAGCTATTTTAAGAAACATAAGAAAAAAGTTTTAGGTATGAAAGAAATGTTAATTTCAAACTAGAAGGAAAAAAAGAAGTATTAAACAAAATAAAATAGATACTTCTTTTTTTTGACAAAATTTCATATAGTATAGTGGTGATAATTATGTCGAAAGAAGCATTTAAATCCTTTGCTAGAAATCATGAAGAATTAGCAATGCAAGTTATGTCTAATAAAACGACATGGCAAAAGCTTTATGAATTATATGATATCTATGGAGAAGAAAGTGAGATTTGGAAGAACTATTTTTCCAGCGGAAATAAAGAGGTAACTTCTATAAAAAATGAGTCCACGACTTCTACAGAGGCTCCCACCACATTTAAAGATTTCTTCAATACTTTTAAAAATCTCGATTTAGATTCTGTTCAAAAAGGAGTAACAAATCTTCAAAAAACCATTGGCTTATTACAAGATATTGGGCTAGGTGGAACCACGAACAACTCTTCTAATGCTGGGCAATATGAACCACGACCAATGTATAAATATTTTGAGGACTAGCTATGGATTTATTCACGATTAATTATGTAAAAACGAATCCAATGGTTTACCAGTATTTAAGAGAAAACTCTTCTTGGTATAAATTATTAAATCGAGATAGAAACAATCTAAAATATCTAGAAGAAGAGATGAAGAAGAAGTATAAATTAACCGTCGAAGATAGAATAGAAAAATTTTCACATAGTATGAATATGATCTCCGCATTTATGGATGTATTAAAATAAATTTTTATGTTACAATACAATTATGGAAAGATTATTAGAATTAATGGAACAATTAAAAAAAGAATTAGATGAACAAGAAGAGATCAAAAAAATCAAAGAATTGAATCAAAAAATTCAAAAAGAAAAGCAGCTCCAAGAGCAACTATTAGCATATCAAAAAGAAAAGGAACCGAGCATCAAAGAACAAATATATAAAAATAAAACATATCAAGAATATAAAGAAGCAGAGACTAACATAAATCTATTAATCATGGAAATCAATCAAGAATTGAAAAAGATAAAGAATAAGGGTAAGTGTAATTTATGAAGATTATTAGTGGAATTTACAAGGGTAGAAAACTAAATGGGTTTACCATCGAAGGAACAAGACCCACGATGGATCGCATCAAAGAAAGTCTATTTGCTCAGATTCAAGAAAAACTTCCTGAAAGTAGTGTTTTAGATTTATTTGCAGGAAGTGGGAATTTAGGAATTGAGGCATTAAGTGAAGGTGCAAAAGAAGCTTATTTAGTAGACAAAAATAAAAATGCGATTGCTGTAATAGAAAAAAACATCCAAGAAATTGGTGTCAAAAACTGTCAAGTGCTAAAGGGAGATTATTTAGCCATATTGAAAGAGTTAAAGGGCCGAAACAAAAGCTTTGACCTGATTTTTTTAGATCCTCCATATCAAACGGATTATATTGAAAAAAGTATTTTAGAAATTACCAAACTAAACTTATTAAAAGAAGATGGATTATTAATATGTGAAAGTAGTAATAGAGAAAAGATTAAGTATCCTAATGCAACCTATAAAATTTATAAAGAAAAAAAATATAGTGATAAATGGGTAGTGATTTTAAAACAAATATGATAAAATACTAATAGAAGCTAGGGTGATAGAAAGATATGAGAAAAAGAAATAATCGAGGGTTTGCAATTTCTACAATTTTGTATGGACTAGTAATTATGGCTATGCTAATTGTTGCTTTATTGATGAGTTTAATGTCATCAAATCGTAGAAATACTAGTGGATTTGTAGATAGTATTGAAGAAGAGTTGAATAGATATAGTCAGACCTCTACAGATTTTACCAATTCTGGTTCAACAGAAATAGGGGATGGTCAAGAATACATCGTTCCATATGGAAAATCTGGTTGGTATAAGATACAACTATGGGGTGCCAGTGGTGGAGGAAATGGCTCTAACACTGGTGGTTTAGGAAGTTACACTTCAGGAATTATTTACTTAGAAGAAAATGATCATCTTTATTTTTATATTGGTGGTAGTACCTCAACCGCCGAAGGAGGCTTTAATGGTGGAGGTACTTCTGGTGGCAACTACAATGCTAGAGGTGGTGGTGGTGCCACAGATGTAAGATTAGTATCCGGTGATTGGAATGACGCTACTTCCCTAAATTCTAGAATTATGGTAGCTGCTGGTGGAGGCGGATCAGATAGTTATTCCAGTGGTTCTAACGGAGCAGATGGTGGTACGTTAGTCGGAAATTCTGGAGGAAGTGCATCCTCAGCAACTCCAGGAACTTATACAGTAGCAACCGGTGGAGGTCAAATGCTTGGTGGAGTAGGCGGAACAGGACTTACTAAAAACAATGATGGATCCTTTGGAATAGGGGGATCTTATAGTGCCAATAACCACGGTGGTGGTGGAGGTTCAGGATACTATGGTGGAGGTTGCGGAAGCTACAATGGTGGTATCGTTGGAAGTGGAGCATCAGGTTCTTCATATATTTCTGGTTATGCTGGAATTAGCTCTATTACTTCAGAAGCCGATAGAACTACAACGAATCAAACAATTCATTATTCAGGAAAATATTTTATCAATGGACTAATGATACCTGGAGTAAATAGTGGAGCTGGAAAAGCAAAAATAGAATTAGTATCTGAGAATAATTTAGACAATCCACCAACAAGAAAAAATTCTAAATTAACAAACGTTCGTTATATTAGAGATTGTATCAACGGAAATACAGTCAATGCTTTTAATCATTGGCTAGAATTACAAGCAATAGTCAAAGGTAATAATATCTTAAAAGGAAAAACGGATAGTAGTGCTAGCAATCCAAGTTATATGTCAGATGGAATCATAGAAAATAAAGCATTATATAGTTCAAAGACAGAGGGAAGCCAATGTATAACTATAGATTTAGGTTCTATTCAAACTCTAGACGAAATTGCGGTATGGCACTATTTTGATGACAGTCGTCAGTATTATGATCATAAATTAGAAGTTTCTGCGGATAATGCCACTTGGACAACGATAAAAAATACAAGCAGTGAAAATGCCGCTGGAACAACAGCCAGAGCATCAGAAAGAGAAACTGCCAATGGAAGTCACTATTCTGCTTGGCAGCCAGATTCCACATCAGAAATACCAGAAGGAAATTATTATATTTTCTCTTCTTTATCTGAAAATAGAGTATTAACTGCCCAAGATAGTAAAATCTTAGCAAGTGGCAATGCCAATGTAACATTAGAATTGTTTGATGCTAGCCAGCTTCAAAAATGGACCGTAAAAAAAGTAGATGATACGTATTACAGTATTATAGAAGCAGAAAATAGTCATTCTTTACAGGTATCAGATGGTACAGGAGATCCCAATGTCAACGTAAATGCAGCCACAACATATGGCGGCAGAGATTGGGAATTATGGAAAATTATTCCTTTAGGAAATGGAAATTATCGATTACAACCAAAAACATCCGTTGCAGATAATACGGAAAGTTATTTAAGTACAAGTGAAAATAGTTTTAACACATCATCCAATATACTTCTACGTCAGAAAAATTATGAACTTTCCCAAAGATTTAGATTTGTAAATGCTGAATTTTAATGGATGGCCGCACTTATAAAAATAAATTAGAAGGGAACTACCAATGAAAAAGAAAGAAAACGAAGCAGGATTTACACTAGTAGAACTACTAGTTACGATTACTGTCTTGGGAATTATACTAGCATTAGCATTGCCTGCTGTGACAAGACTTCAAGAAAGCAATAAAGAGACGAAGTACCAAACTTACGAAGATTCCATGATTTCATCAGCAAAACTATATATTGATTCTTATGCAAAAGATATCTTTGGAAACAATATCAGTGGATGCTACGATATTCCCTATCAAGAAATGGAAGATGCACTTTTACTAAAAGATTTTAATGAAAATGGTGTTACATGTAATGACTCCAAAACTTTTGTAAGAGTATATAAGATTAATGATGAATATCGTTATGAAGATTCTATCTATTGTAAGAAAAATGGCAAAGAAGTTTATTCCAATAGTACTTTACGGTTTGCGGTCTGTGAAAACGAAGTCGATGTAATAGGACCAGAGATCTTAATTTCTCCGGATGGAACTAGCAACTGGAATAAAAGTGTTTCAATTACTATTACAGTGCAAGATGCGTATGGATTATTTGAAAATATATCTTATGAATATGGTTGGACAACAGATCCAAATGTAAAACCAACAAGTTATCAAAGAAAGACTTATGATAACAAAAGAGGAAAAGAAACAGAGTTAACTCTAGAAGTATCTACCCCAAAAAATGCAACAGGGAAATATTATTTAGTGATCGTACCAATCAATGTACGAGATGTCTTTGGAAATTATACATCAGATACTGTAATATCGAAAGAATTCTTATTAGATAATGTAGCACCTGTATGTACTAGCAGTGAGGGAGGATATATTTTCTCTGGGGGAACTCAGACGATTACAGGAACTTGCACAGATGAATTAAGTGGTTGCAAAGAGGATACTGTAACCAAAGAAGTGACAAAAGCAGGAGTTTTTTCTCCAGGAACGGTTTGTGATAAATCAGGAAATTGTGTAGAGTGCCCTAGTGTAGAAGTCAAAGAAGACAAAGAACATCCAAGCTGTGGAACGATAACAGGAGATGGTACAAATTGGTTGACTGCAACAACAGCATCTAGAACAATCAGTGTAGAATGCGATGATGGAGATGGAGTTGGTTGCGAACAACCTGTCTTCTCAGAAAGATTTACTGCAACAGCCAAAACAGGAATAATTCAAATTAAAGATAAAGCTGGAAATACAAGGGACTGTGAAGTAAATGTTTATATAGATAAAACACCCCCTAAATGTGATAGTAGTGGAGGAAGTAATACTTGGGTAAAAAAAGATGTTATAATTACTGGAAAATGTACAGATGAAGGAAGTGGATGCGAAAGTAGTGAAGTATCTATTACTAAAAAATATTATCAAAATCAAATAACTAATGATTCTTTCTCACCAGGAGTAGTAAGAGATATTGCAGGTAATGTTACATCATGTCCAAAACAAACAGTGAAAATTGATGGTACTGTTCCTACCTGTACCTATACCGGAGCATCCACTACATGGGCTAGATCAAGAACGGTTACAGTAAATTGCTCTGATACAGGAAGTGGTTGCCAACAGGCCAGTAAGACATTAGTATATACTACTTCTTCCGGAGCGAATGGAGAAAAATATCCCTATGCCGTAAAATATGGAAGTGTAGTAATAACAGATAATGTGGGAAATCAAACTACATGTACCCCATCCGTGTATGTAGAAAACTATCCACCTCAAGTAGATAAGATTTACAATGTTGAAGTATTAAGTGGAGACATACAAGTCACTTGGAATTGCAGCAGTAGCACTTATTGTGTGATTAATAAAACGGCAGGTAGTGGAGGATTGAAATGGAATTATTCCACTGCCGAAGTAGTAAACGGAACCATAGTAGTAAAAGGAATGCAAGATATTGGCTCTGGATTAATGTATGTTTATCCATACAAAAAGTATTTCCCAAGTAGTGCCAATCCAATCGCTGGTTGCGATGGAAGTAAAATTACATATGCAGCCTGGCGAAGTGGAACCTGCAATTATGGTGGGTACAATCAAATCAAAGTAGAAGACAAAGTAGGACTTCAATCTAGTACTTTAACAGTAGTGGTAAATAGTCAATAAAGAAGGAGATAAAATAATGAAATCAAAAAAAATTATAGTATTAATTATATTAGGATGTGGAATCGTTTTATTAGCTTGTGGAATAGGCATTTCTCTTATGTCAAAAGAAGAAGATACATCTTCTCCTCCAGAGGAAGTAGAAGAAGTAAAGACCTATAAAACAGCGGAGGAAGCAAGAGCAGCATTAAATACGATCGAAGAGTATGCAAATTGGAATATAGAGTTTTTAGAAGAAAAAGATAATGTTTTTATATTTTCAACAGATCAAACAGATGAAAATAATGCCATCATTCAAATATGGGTTGATCAAAATAACGGAAATATAAATAGTGTATATCTATATCCTGAAATGTATGAAGATAGTGATTAATAATTAGAAGGGCTAGAGCAAAAGTAGTGCAGAAGTACTACTTTTCTTTTGAAAAAAACTAAAAATTCCAAAATCTAGCAAAAAACGGAAACAAAAAATGCCAAAATAATAAAAAAATAAGTTTTTATAGAAAGAAGGCAAGAAAAAGTAAAATAAAAGAAAAAAATTAGCACAAACTATTGACAAGTGCTAAAAAGTGTCATACAATACAATTAGCACTCGTAGAATAATAGTGCTAGGAGGTTAAAGTTATGTTAACTGACAGACAAAATAAAATTTTGAAATTAATTGTAGAAAAGTATATTAAATCTCCCATTCCTGTTGGCTCGAAACTACTTTCAAAAATCTTGAAATGTTCTAGTGCAACAGTCCGTAATGAAATGGCCGAACTAGAAGAAGCTGGCTATCTAGAAAAAACGCATACTTCTTCAGGAAGAATGCCAAGCGAATTAGGTTATCGATATTATGTCGACAATTTAATGGAGCCAAAAAAAATGAGCGGAGATGATATGCTCAAATTGCAATTAGTGTTTCGCAATCAACAGTTGGCCTTATCCGATGTAATTACAAAAAGTTTACAAGTAATTTCTGATATGACGAATTATACAACTGTAGTCCTTGGTAGTACCTCTCATGAAAATTTATTAAAGTTAATTGAAGTAGTACCGATCGATGATATCAGTATGACCGTAATTATCGTAACGGATCGAGGACATGTGGAACATAAAAATATTAAATTACATGATGTATCTTTAGAAGAAGTAAAAAAGACTGTCAGTTTAATTAACAATTTAATATCAGGAACTCCTATCGATGAAGTAAGTGCAAAATTAGAATATGAAATTAAGCCAATCATTGGCAAATATGTAAAGCAACATGAACAACTATACAATGCTTTCTATCATGTGTTTAACGACTTCACAAATCAAGAGATCAATATTGTAGGTAGAAACAAAATTTTAGAACAACCAGAGTTTAGTAGCAATATTGAAAAGATTAAAAATGTTTTCAACAAACTGGAAAATGGTGAAGTATTGACCGGAATTGAAGAAGATGATGATAACAATATTAAGGTATATATTGGAACAGAAAGCAATATTGATAATGATGTAACCGTAATCAAAACAAAATTTAAAAACGGAAATGAAGAAGGAACGATTGCTATCATTGGACCAAAAAGAATGGAATATGATCGTGTTGTATCGATGCTAGAATACATGAAAGAAAACATAGAAAGGTAGGTTATGATATGGAGAAAGAACAAAAAGAAGAAATCTTAGAAGAACAAAAAGAGGAAAAAGGAGAGCCAGAAAAACCAACTCCTGCACCGAATAAAGAAGAAAACAAGTGTTCAAAAGAAGAATGCCATAATAAAGAAAAAAAAGAGCATCATTCCAAAAAAGAGGCTAAGCTAAAAGAAGAAATTAAAAAATTAGAGGATATCAACAAAGAATTAACTGAAAAAGTAAAATTAGCCCAAGCAGAATTAATTAATTATCGCAGAAGAAAAGAAGAAGAGTTAGAGTCAAAATTAAAATATGCCAACCAAGATTTAATTACTGAATTGATTCAAATTGCTGATAATTTTGAAAGGGCAATTAAATTAGATGATAATGATTTAACGGATGAATTATCTAAATTCTTAGCAGGATTTAAAATGATGTATGCAACTTTGATGGATATTCTAAAGAAATTTGGAGTAGAAGAAATCAATAGAGTAGGTGAAAAGTTCAATCCAAATGAAGAGGAAGCTTTAATGACTGATTGCATAGAAGATATGGAAGATGATGTAGTCATTGAAGTATTATTAAAAGGATATAAATTAAAAGGCAGAGTAATTAGACCTGCCTCAGTAAAAGTAAATCAAAAATAATAAAGGAGAGTGTTAATTATGAGTAAAATAATAGGTATCGATTTAGGTACAACAAATTCATGTGCTGCTGTACTAGAAGCAGGAGCAGCAACAGTTATTCCAAATCCAGAAGGAGGAAGAACAACTCCATCCGTAGTTGCTTTTAAAAACGGAGAAAGAATTGTTGGAGAATCTGCTAAAAGACAAGCTCTAACAAATAAAAATACTGTAATCTCAATAAAAAGAAAAATGGGAACCAGTGAAAAAGTAGAATTAGAAGGAAAGAAATATACACCAGAAGAAATTTCTGCAATGATCCTATCTTATATCAAAGACTATGCAGAAAGTTATTTGGGAGAAAAAGTAGAAAAAGCAGTAATTACAGTTCCTGCATACTTTAATGATGCACAACGTCAAGCTACAAAAAATGCTGGAAAGATCGCAGGTTTAGAGGTAGAGAGAATTATCAATGAACCAACAGCAGCAGCCCTAGCTTATGGACTAGATAAAGAAGAAGGACAAACCATCTTAGTATACGATTTAGGTGGAGGTACTTTTGATGTATCTATTCTTGAATTAGGAGATGGAGTTTTTGAAGTAAAATCTACTAATGGTAATAACCACTTAGGTGGCGATGATTTCGATCAACGTATTATGGATTATCTTGTAAAAGAATTCAAGAAAGAAAACGGTGTTGATTTAACCAAAGATAAAATGGCAATGCAACGACTAAAAGAAGTTGCTGAAAAAGCGAAAAAAGATTTGAGTGGTATGGTATCTACTCAAGTATCCGCACCATTTATTGCTAAAGGGGATGACGGAGAACCTCTACACTTAGACATGACTTTGACAAGAGCAAAATTTGAGGATTTAATTTCTGATCTAGTAGAATCAACCCTAGAACCAGTAAAAAATGCCCTAAAAGATGCTAAGATGAGTAAGAAAGACATTGATAAGGTAATTTTGGTTGGTGGATCAACTCGTATTCCAATGGTTTATGATTTAATTACCAAAGAATTAGGTAAAGAACCATCCCGTGAAGTAAACCCTGATGAAGTAGTTGCTATGGGTGCTGCAATTCAAGGTGGAGTTTTAACTGGAGATGTAAATGATATCGTTTTACTAGATGTAACCCCATTATCATTAGGACTTGAAACATTAGGTGGAGTTATGACAACATTAATTCCAAGAAATACAACAATCCCAACTTCAAAATCAGAAGTGTTTTCTACAGCAGCTGATAATCAACCAGCAGTAGATATTCATGTTCTACAAGGAGAACGTCCAATGGCTGCAGATAACAAGACTTTGGGAAGATTCCAATTGACAAATATTCCACCAGCACCTAGAGGAGTACCACAAATCGAAGTAAAATTTGATATTGATGCTAATGGTATCGTTAATGTTACTGCTAAAGATTTAGGAACAAATAAAGAACAATCTATTACTATCACTTCTTCTACAAACTTAACAGATGAAGAGATTGAAAAAATGCGTAAAGAAGCAGAAGAAAATAAAGAAGCAGATGAGAAACGTAAAGAAGAAGCTGAATTAAAAAATGAAGCAGAACAATTAGTCTTTCAAACAGAAAAAGCCTTAAAAGATCTTGGCGATAAAGCAGACAAGAAAGAAAAAGAAGAAGCAGAAGACTTGATCAAAGACTTGAAAAAGGCACTAGACGACAATGACATGGATGACATTAAGAAATATAAAGAAAAATTACAAGAAAAAGCAATGTCACTAGCTTCTAAAGTATATGAACAAGCAGCTAAAGAGCGTCAAAAAGAAGAAAAAAATGAAGAAGAGGATGACGATAAGAAAAAAGATAAGAAGAAAAAGAAAAAAAATGATGATGTCCAAGAAGCAGATATTGAAGAAGACTAAAAAGAAGTAGCCCTAAACTAGGACTACTTACTTTTCTGAATATAAAATAAAGGAGAAACTATGAACAAAATCTTAGAACGCAGTGAAGTTAATAAAGAAGATAAATGGGATGTAGAAAGTATTTATGATAAAATAGAAAAATGGCAAGAGGATTATACAATTTGTCAAAAAATGATAGAGGAACTTGAAACAAAAAAAGAATCATTCTTAAAAAATTCGAACAATTTCAAAGAATTTGTAATTTTAAGTGATAAAACAGAAAGAATATTAGAAAAACTTTGTGTATATACTAATTTAAAAAGTAGCGAAGATCTTGCTAATGCTACGTATCAAGAACTAAATGGAAAAGCAAATAACCTATATCAAGAATATCAAGAAAAAACAAATTTCTTTGTTCCACTATTATTAAAAGAGGACGCCAAAAAGATTTCAAACTTTCTTGATCAAGAAGAAGAACTAGAACCATATCGTCATGGAATAGAAAACATTTTAAGATATCAGGGGCACAGTTTAAGCGAAGAAGAAGAAAGAATTTTAGCTGCTTTTTCAAATGTATTAGGAGCAGGAAGTGATGCCGCAGATTTCTTAATGGATGCAGATATGCGTTTTGGTACAATTCAAGATGAAGAAGGAAAAGATGTAGAATTGACTCAAAATAATTATAGTATCTATATTCGTAGCAAGAATAGAAAAGTAAGGGAAAAGGCATTTCAAAGGATGCATGAAATATATGGAAGCTTTAAGAATACCTTAACTACAACTTTAAAAAGCACAGTAGATTATTGTAGTACCTCTGCACGGTTGAATCACTTTGATTCTTCTCTAGCAATGGCTTTATATAGCAATAAAATTCCCACAGAACTCTACCATAATTTAATTCGGGTAGTAAATGAACATTTACCAAGTTTATATCATTATTTTGATATAAAAAAAGAATTATTGGGAGTAGATGAATTTCATTTATATGACGGTTATGTAAATACCGTAGAAGGGATCTGTAAAAAGTATCCATTTGAGGAAGGAAAAAAACTAGTATTGAATGCCTTATCTATTTTAGGAGAGGAATATACATCGATTTTAAAAACTGCATTTACGGATGGATGGATCGATAAATATCCAAATCGAGGAAAAAGTAGTGGGGCATATTCTTCAGGAATGTATGATACCAAACCTTTTGTCTTATTAAATTATACCGACGAATATGATGATGTATCGACATTGGCACATGAACTTGGTCATTCGATGCATAGCTATTTTTCTAATCATAATAATGAATATACAAATGCCAATTATCCTATTTTCTTAGCAGAAATTGCTTCTACGGTCAATGAGTTATTGTTCTCCTATTATATGGAAAAAACAACTCAAGATGAAAAAGAAAAACAAGCGATTTTAAATGAACGTCTAGATATGTTTAAAGGAACAATATTCCGTCAGACGATGTTTGCGGAATTTGAACTCCATATACATGAAATGACTGACAAACAAGAAGTCTTAACAGCTGAATCATTATGCACCTATTATTATGACTTAAATAAAAAATATTTTGGTCCTAATGTAGTCGTAGATGATGAAATCCGTTATGAATGGTTAAGAATTCCACATTTTTACCGAGCATTTTACGTATATCAATATGCAACTGGATTATCTATAGCAAGTTCTATAGTAAAAAACCTTTTAAATAAAAAAGAGGGATTTCGTGAAAAGTATCTTGAGTTTTTAAAGACTGGTGGCAAAGACTATCCATTAGAAATTTTAAAGATTGTAGATATTGATTTAACAGATACAAAGGTATTAGAAGATGCTTTAGAAATGTTTGAAGATACCCTACAATCTTTTGAAAAAATAAAAAAATAAGGAAGTGAGAAAATGGCAGAGAAGCGTGACTATTATGAGGTATTAGGTGTTAGTAAAAACGCAACAGATGCCGAAATAAAAAGTGCATTTAGAAAAAAAGCCAAAGAGTTTCATCCTGATTTGAATAAGGATAATCCTGATGCTGCAGAAAAGTTTAAAGAAGCTCAAGAAGCATACTCTGTGTTATCAGATGAAAATAAACGTAAAATGTATGATCAATATGGACATGCCGGAGTAAATGGAGGAGCATCAGGTGCTGGTTATGGTAGCTATGGCGGATTTGATGCCAGTGATTTTGATTTTGGTGATATCTTTGATTCCTTCTTTGGTGGAGGATTTTCTAACTTTGGTAGCTCTTCACGTGGAAGAACAAGGGCTGCTAAAGGTAGTGATGTACTAATGCGAATGGATCTAGATTTTGAAGATGCTGTTTATGGTACAGAAAAGAAATTTAACTTAGATGTGGTAGAAGAATGTGATGAATGCCATGGAAAAGGTGGATTTGATTCAGAACAATGTAGTACCTGTCATGGCAGTGGAACTGTAACAACAAAACAGCAAACCATTCTAGGCTCATTCGTGTCAAAAACAACCTGTCCAGATTGTGGAGGAGCAGGAAGAGTCTATAAAAGAAAATGTAGTGAATGTCATGGGAAAGGACAAATCAAAAAGAATAAAAATATTACTATCAACATTCCTGCAGGAATTAATACAGGAGATCGATTACGTGTATCAGGAAAAGGAAATCCAGGAACGAATGGAGGAGAAAATGGAGATCTATATCTAGAATTTGTTGTTAAAGAACATGAGTATTTTACGCGTGATAATGATGATATTTATCTAGAAGTACCTTTAACCATAACAGAAGCAATTCTTGGTTGCAAAAAAGAAATACCTACACTTTATGGCAATGTTAAACTAAATATTACTCCAGGAACAGATAGTGAGGATAAACAAAGAATTCGTGGCAAAGGAATTGATAATAAATATCACAAACATAAGGGAGATATGTATGTAGTATTTAAAGTTTATACACCAAAAAAATTATCCAGAGATCAAAGAAATTTAATTGAAAAATTAAATGAAACAGATCTAGATACTCCAGAAATAAAAGAATTTTACCACTTTGTAAAGGAAAATGATTAAAGAGGACACAAGTCCTTTTTATTATGTTCCGGGGTAGGAACATAATAAAACCATCCGCTATGCGGGTGAGAGCTGAAGAAGCGATGGCGTTAAGAGAAAAATAAATCCTCCTTTGATATAATAGAAAATGGTCTGCCAACCAAAATCTAAAATCAAGGGAGGATTTATTTTATGAGAAGAA
>CALVQX010000004.1 GCA_944358405.1 uncultured Bacilli bacterium
ATTTGTAAGTCAAGAGATAAATAAATATGCCTCTGGCACTCTTGACTTAAAATAAATATATTATAAGACTAAATGCAACTTTGATATAATAATGATTATTAACTTGCATTTACCTCTTTAAACAATAAATGAAAATTAACTTCTTGCAATTATGCAAAAAATATGATATACTATCGCAAGTTGAGTCTATAGAGAGAACAACAAAAAGAAAAAAATTTTTAATGAGGTGATAAAATGTCAAATAAAAATACCGTATATTTGACCCAAGAAGGCTTAGATGAGCTACAGAAAGAATTAGATAATTTAATTAACGTAAGACGTCCAGAAAATATTCAGGCAATTAAAGAGGCACGTGCACTAGGAGATTTATCAGAAAATGCCGAATATGATGCCGCTAGAAATGAACAGGCTCAAATTGAAGCCAGAATCAAACAATTAGAAAAAATGCTAGAAAATGCATCTATTATTACAGATGTATCTACAGATAAAGTAGGAATTGGAAATACCGTAAGTATCAAGTATGTGGGCGATGAAGAAGAAGATGAATATAAAATTGTGGGATCCCAAGAAGCAGATCCTTTTGAAAGTAAAATTTCTAATGAAAGTCCAATTGCTCAAGCTTTATTTGATCATAAAGTAGGAGATATTGTTACAGTAGAAAGTCCCAATGGATCTTATCAAGTAGAGATCATAGAAATTAAATAGGAAATTCATAAAACGACAAAATGAGAAAGAAAGATAGTCTATGCTATACATGTAGGAGATATATGTATGCAAAAGATGATCTTTCTTTTTTTGGTATCCATAACTACTATCTTTACAATCCTACAAGAATTAGGAAATGTCACCTCTTCTGTTATCTCTACCTCTCCAGAAGGAATGACTTCTCTCCAGAAAGCATCAAAAGAACAAATAGGGAAAATAAGGATACCAAATACAGAAATAAATGATATCATTGTTCAAACCATCGATAATGAATTTTACTTAAATCACAATGCAATGAATCAATGGGACAAAAATGGTGCTATCTTCTTAGATTATCGCAATGAACAAAACGATAAAAAGTTATTAATTTATGGACATAATAGCAAAGAGAAGACTGCCCCTTTCAAAGAATTAGAAAAATATCTAGATAAGAATTTCTTTACGGAAAATCCCTACATAGAACTAACATTTCAAGATCAAAGCTACATATATCAAATATTTTCTATCATGATCGTAAAGGAGGATGAATATCGACATACAAAATTGTCATTTCAAAAAAATGAATACGAAGAGCACTTATCTTGGCTAAAAGAAAATTCGATTTACAACACCAATATTAATTTAACAAAAAAAGATAGGATTTTAATTCTTCAAACCTGTTATTATGAACCAGAAAATTCCTATTTACTAGTAAATGCTAAAGGAGTCTAAAATGTTAAAAAAAATTTTACAATATATTTTTCTTTTTCTAATAATAAGTAGTAGTTGGAAAGTAGAAGCAAAATCAAAATGGGATGTAGCATTCCCAAAATTATCTTATATGGAAGAGCAAATAACTGAAGAGATTACTCCAATTAGAAATGACCAAGGCAAAATTAAAGGCTTTGATGTCTTGATTACAATTCCCAAAGATTATGCTCAAGAAAAAATTCAAATTAGCCCGAATATATTTTCGGCGATAGAAGAATATAAATACATCACACCAAATGATAAAATAAAGATTAATTTGAAAATCAAAAATGCTTCCAACTATAAATATCAATATGTAGATCAAAGTTTTATGATAACTACAGAAGACAAAAGAAGAGAAGGAGTTGCAGAAAACTTTACGGATACCAATGCGATAGGCTTTGATGGGCAAAAAATAGATGCTATCTTCTCTCCCTATAGAACTTGGAATACTGCCCTAATTGATCTTTATCAAAATACAAAGAAGCAAGAAGCAAGTTTGTCCGATGAGACATTGTCTGATAAATTAAAAGAAGTTGGTTATCAAGGCATAGAAGAGCTAGATGGATATTATCTAGACTATTATAATGAAAAATATGACTTAAATGAAAAAAGTCTAGATCAATTTACAGATAAGATAATAAAAGAGATATTTTCAGGAACAAAAGTAGAAATCAAAGAGTCAAATTCCAAGCTCATTGAACTAGCATATAATTTTTTCTATAACAAATTAATATCTTATACCTTTTCCGATCAAAAACTAACAGATGAAAATAGTGAAGACTACAGTATTGGTACCTACATGAGAAAAAGACTAGGAAATGATTATTTAAAAGATACATTTGCTGTAATAGAAGAGAATCATTCTAAAGAATTAAAGAATATGTCTGTAAATATCAACGGAAAATATACGACGAATATTTTCTTATATTATCATTTTTATGCCCATCTAGAGTTTCAATTACAAAAGGAAAATGTAGAAAAAAATTTGAATTTACTAGAAGAAGGAGAGATTATTCCTCCAAAAACAGGAATTTCATAAAGCAATAACAAAGGAAAGACCAAGAAGTTGTTGTATTCTAAAAAAGAAGGAATTTTATAAAAAGTAAAATGCCATCTTTTTTTTTTTTTAAAAATAAGATATAATTAATAATAATATAATAATAGTAGAAAAAGATATGATTATTATAAAATTTTATGCTTTTTTAATTAAAAATTTTAAAAAGTTTCATT
>CALVQX010000005.1 GCA_944358405.1 uncultured Bacilli bacterium
AACCAATAATAATGAATCTGAAATAAAAAATATAGAATCTAAAACTTTAATGTTTAATAATAAAAAAGATAAATTATTAGAACTTGTTATGGAAGAATATATATCTAAAGAAGATTATAAAAAACAAATAGATTTAATTAATGAAGAAATAATTACTAATCAAACAAAACTAAATGAATTACAAAATAATAAGCAAGATAAAAACTATATAGAAAATAAAATTAAGGAACTAAAAAAGATGTTAGATAATTGTTTAACTGATGATAAGTGTTTCAGTGATATATTTAATGAATTGATTGATAGAATTTATGTTTATAAAGAAAAGAATAAAAAGATAAAACTAGATATTTATATAAAAACAGGAGAAAGTGTTAATACATTCTCTGATAATTTAGGTAGAAAGTTTCATTTAATAGACAACGTTACAACAAGTTCGGGCCGTTTCTGCAGTGGTGAATGGAGGATATCTTTATGAGCCATACATTGTAAAGAATATCTCTGATAGTGAAACAAATACTTTGGTACAAGAAACCCAAAAGAAAGTAATTCGAAAGGTTATTAGTAGTGAAACCTCAGCTATTATGCGTCATGCCCTAGAAAGTGTAGTTGCTAAAGGGGGAGGAAAATCTGCTTATATTGAAGGATATCGAATTGGTGGTAAAACGGGAACTGCACAGAAAGTACAAGATGGTAGGTATTTAGTAGGAAATTATATTATGTCATTTATGGCGGTAGTACCATCGAATGATCCTGAAGCAGTTCTTTATCTCGCTATTGATAATCCTAAAAATACGGCTCTTTTATCTAGTTATACAACAACTCCAATTGCTAGAAGAATTTTATTGGATATTATCGATGCCTTAGCTATAGAAAAGCAAGAAGGGGAATTGGAAAAAGATCTAGAGTGGACGGATATTCCTACTCATGAAGTGCCTAATGTAGTAGGGAAAACAGTAGAAGATGCAAAAAAAGAATTAGCGAATTTTGAAATAGAATATTCGGGTACAGGGGAAAAGGTAGTAGAACAATCTCCTTCTGCTTTTGAAAAGTTAGAAGAAGGAGGTACTGTTCGCTTGCTTCTTGAATAACATTGACGTGAATAAAAAAAGTCAGTATAATAGCCATCAAAAGGAGTGCGGGTATGACTAGAAGAGAAAAGAAAGAAATTTTCACAACAATTGTAAAAGAAGCTACACAAATGACATCAGCAATTGAAAAAGATAGAAAAAGTGAATGCGAAGAGTATCTATATGTTTATTTTAGTAAATTTTATCCCGTAAAAGAAGAGGAAAGAATAGGTAAAATAGAAATCAGAGAAGGTATCATCGAATCTAAAATTTTAATAGAGATCCGTCATAACAACGGACAAGTTTATATGACGGAAGTTCCTTATCAAAAAACAATAGCTCAGTTGGAAGAGATAAAAGAAAAAAGTCTAGAGCTCCTATTTGCTACTATAAAAAAAATCCAACGATATAGTGACATAATAATAGAAAAATGTAAGGATGAAAAAAATCAGCAAAGTAAAAATTTGAAAAAGATGGTAGAAATATTACAAAGGTTATCTGGTGTATCGGGTACAATTCGAACAACTTATCAACATAGTAGAGCAATATTATCATCAGAGGAGAGACAAGAAATAATTAATAGTATTGCTGAAATTAAAAAGTTAGCTCAAGAAAATAAGATTGCTCTTCCACCAGAAGAAAAAATATATCAAATTCCGAAAATGACGCAATTAATAAATTCTTTATTAGAGGAACCAAGTATCGAAGATTATCAATATTTTAAATTAGCTATATCTTATTTGCAAGATATAGCCAAAAAAGAGAATAAGAAAAAAAGCTATCCTATTTTTAAAAAATTGCCAATAGCAAATAAATTACAAATAGCCTATCATGAGTATATACGAAACCGATTGTTAGACTGTAAATGTGAATTAATTATGAAGAAAAAAGAGGGAAAAAATTTACAAAAACTAAAAATATTAACACAACAGCAAAAAAGACAAAAGATGCAAAGCATAGAGAAAAAAATAGAGACAAATGAACAGATAACATTTTCAGAAATGGTAACGTATCTTCATTCACTGGATGAAAACAAGAAAGAGAATATAACTGTTCTTCAAAACAATGTTAAAAAAGTTTTAATAAAACTAAAAAGATTACAAGAGTTATTTCCAGAAGAAAATGAAAAAATTACTAGTTATATTAATCGATATGAAACTTGGGGCAAGATAGTAGAAACGATTAAATTACAGGGAACATCTCAAGGAATCATGGAAGTAATAGAGTATGCTGATCATATATTAAATAAACAAAAAGATAGAGCAAGAAGGTATCTTGAAACAAAAGAAGAAGTTAGTAATAAGGATAAATTAGAACTTTATAGTGAAATGGAAATGTTAGAAATTTTTGTATCTTATTTATTAGATGATGTAAGACAAACAGAGGAACAATCGGCTCTTGAGGAGGTCATTGAAAATCATATCCTAGAAAAGAAGAATCAGATAAACTCCTTTTTTCGTATTTTAAATATATCAGGAAGATTGTCTTTTTTGATCATGTCCCAAAATCAACAGGATGTTTTTCAAATGGAAGAGATGATAGAAAATTATTTTCAAGCACAAGAAGTGTTGGTGATAGAATCATTTCATCCTATTTATTCTAAGGTGCAAGAATATGTAAAAGTGCAGTGTCAAGAAATAGAAAGTTGGGATCCACAAATGATGCAAATAGTAAGAGAGGACTATCTGGATATTCCTAAAGAAAAACTCTTGAAAAAAGTTTAAACTTCGATTATTAGTAGTAAAAGTAAATGATGTAAGAAAAACATACCAGAATTGGTAATTTTATGCTACACTTATAGTGGTGATAAAAATGAACGAGAATATAGGGGTAAAAGGTGGTAAACAAGATAGAAAACGTAGAATGATAATCACAAAAAATCAAAAGAAAAAATTAAAGGAATATTATCAAGAAGAGAAAGAAAAACAACGAAAACAGTTAGAAAAAGAAGTAAAAAAACTTCAAGTCGTATCTTTTTTTCAAGCAGTACCATTAGCCATCTCTGGAAAGGTATGGGAGACTCTAATTGCTAAAAAAGAAGAAAAAAAGCAAATCAAAAACACACCAAATATAGAAAAAACCTCAAAACTAGAACAAGCTCCATCCACATTAGAACAAGTGAGATTTATTGCCGGGTCCAAAGAAATTTCAAGAAAAATAACAAAAGCCCAAAATAAATTCAATGAAAATCACACAGAAGTTGAAAATGACAAAATAGAAGAGAAGAACTTTTCTAATCCTACTGTCGAAAAACCACCACAAGAGCAAAAAGATTCAGAAATTGATACCCTAGATTCAACAACAAAACTTCCTAAAATAGAAGTGAAAGAACAAGAACAAAATTTTATACCAATGCCAGTAACAGTAGGGACTGATACGAAAACTTCCAAAAGGAAAATCACTGGCATAGGGGATCCGGTGGAACTGTCCACTCAAAAGCTGGAAAAAATTAAAAGTCAAAAGATTGTAAATGAATATAATCAAAAATTAAAAGCTGTTAGAGTAGATTTAAAAAATTTAATTTATGAATATAATGTCTTGGTCGAGGAATCAGATAAAGTTTATGAATCGAAAGAAGCAGAAGAACTGATAGAAAAATTAAATATGATTATTAAGAAGATGGAAGAATTAGAGGCCAAAATACAAATTCCAGAGATCTCCAAAGTAGAAGATAACTATTTATATACATTAATTGAAGAATATATAGAAGAATTTAAAAATAAAAGGTTTGTAGAAGAAGTAAAAGATTCGGATTTATATATTTTAATCTCAGAAAAATTAGAAGAACTAGATCGGGAAAAGGAAAAATTAAGTAAAAAGCTAGAACAGAAAAGAGAAAATTTAAAGTTAGATGAAGAAAAATTAGACAAATTAAAAGATCAATATGAAAAGTTTGACTCATTTAATACAAATCTTTTAAAATTTCAAAGTGAGCAAGACTTTATTTTAAAAGCCTTAGAAGAAAAAGTAGCCCATGCCACCAAAGAATCTGAGAAAGTAGAAATTAAAGTAAAAGGATTAGAACAACAAAGTAAAAGCCTTCTAGCGCTTCTTGCGATGCAAAAAATGATTCCTGGTCCAAAAAGTGCAAAAAAAGTGGCTTTAGCAACTGCTGCATATCTCATATTCATGAGAAAATTACTTCGACCTAGATTGGAGACGAAACGTTATCGTATTATTGAAGTAACAGACTATAGTAAAGATATTGAATATAGCATAGAACAGTTACAAAAAAATGAAACGCTTTTAAAAAAATCATCTTCTGAATTAGAACGTTTGATGGATACATTTCAAAAAGATTATAAAGAATATTTTGGAATATTACCAGAGTGTGATAAATTATTAGTAAATCTAGAAATGGTAAAAGATTCCCTAAAAGAAAAAGAGTTTGAACTAAAAAGAATTACAAAAGATCAACAAAAAAATTTAGAAAAAAATAACGAAAAGATAAAGAAAATGAGAATCGAAGCACTGAATAATTAATTTAGGTATAACAATTTTTAAAAAGCAAGGATTTTTTGTTGTTTTCTTTTTTTTCATGTAAAGTTTTGTCTAAAAAAAGAGATTTATTCATAATACAAACAGAAATATGATATAATATTGCAAGAGAAATGGAGTGAAAACATGCTACTACTAACAAAAGCAATTTTTGCAATCATGATAGGCTTTCTTTCCTCTGCACTACTTGGTTTATTTCTAGTACCATTGCTAAAAAAGATGCGTGTAGGGCAAAGAATTAGTATTTTTGTAGGAGAAGCTCATAGAAAGAAAGAAGGAACTCCTACGATGGGAGGTTTAATCTTTATTCTTCCTACGATAGCAGCAACCATCGGCTTAGTTTTAATGGATAAAATTCCTTATACAATGAATTTAGGAATTGTATTATTAGTGTTTTTAGGCTATGCATGTATTGGTTTTTTAGATGATTTTTTGTCTATTCGAAAAGGAAATAATGAAGGCTTAACCACCTATCAAAAACTATTCATGCAGGTATTAATTGCAATTGGTTTTTTCTATATTTATATGCGTAGTGGTGGACAGACCTCCTGGGTAGTAGGAACACTCCATATTGATGTAGAAATGGGATGGCTATACGGATTATTCATTTTGTTTGTTCTAGTAGGGGCAAGTAATGCGGTAAATTTAACAGATGGTTTAGATGGTTTAGCCGGAGGATTATCCGCAATCGCTTTTATTGCTTTTAGTTTAATTTCTTTAATGGTAGGATTTGAAGATATTGGGATATTTAGCTTAATTCTAGTAGGTAGTTTAATGGGATTTTTAATCTACAATACTCATCCAGCAAAAGTATTTATGGGAGATACTGGTTCTCTTGCCTTAGGAGCTGCGATGGGAGCAATCGCCATACTAACTCATCGAGAGCTTACTTTATTAGTAGTAGCAGGAATTTTTGTAATCGAAACTTTAAGCGTAATTATTCAAACATTTTGGGTGCAAGTATTTCATAAAAAATTATTTTTAATGACTCCAATTCATCATCACTTTGAAAAGCTAGGTTGGCAAGAGACAGACATTGTAAAACTTTTTTGGGTTGGTGGATTGATTCTTGCGATGGCTGGAATTATTTTTGGCGTCTGGTTATAAAAGATTGCTTTTTGCAATCTTTTAATTTTTCTAGGAAAAACAGGCAATCATCAGTTATAATAGAGGTGGTGATAATATGAAGGAAGCAGAAAAAATAGAGCGGTTATTCGGACCTAAAATGGAAATAGATATTGAACAAGATTTGGAAAAAATAAAAAAACATTTAGAAGCTCAAACAAAAGAATTAGTAATTACGGTAAATAACTTAGAAACTGATGCAATAATAGAGAAAAGAAAAAATAATAGAGAAAAGAAAAAATCCTACTTATTTAGAAAATCAATCCTATATTTTATTACCAAATGGAATTCACTTTTTGCTTCCATCTCAAAAAGTTTTTGAAAAGATCAAAAGAAGTATTTCCAGTAGTATTACTAAATTAACTATACCAATAAGTATGTTATCAAATTTAGAAGAATTAAAATGTTTTCCAAACTTAAAAGAGTTACAAGTAAGTGATTATTGCTCTTTTACGAAAGAACAATTAGAGCAGATTAGACAAGATACAGAAATAAAGACAATCATAACAAATAATGTAAATCTCCTAGTAGAAAATGACCTTGGAAAAGAAGATATATTTGGATTGATTTTTCCTATAAAAAACTATTATTATCGAGGATTGAATCTAAAAAACCAACAAAGTTTTCCTAAGGAGATCTCCCATTTAGATTTTGTAATTTATGAATCCCAGGATTTAGAAAAGTTGTTGGAATTATTTGAAGGCTTAAAAATAAATGATAATTCATTGGAAAGTATAAACATCTACACAGAACGAGAAATACAAAAAAGAAGAGAATTCGTAGGAAGCCCTCCATTTTTACAGGTCCAAATCAAAAATCAGAAAATAGATACTCTGTTTCTTCACACTACGGATGAAGAAGAAATAGAGCAAACATTACAATGGATCTCACAAAAAGATTTAAAACCAGAAAAAATAACTCTTTCTTTGCAAAATAAAACATATCCTAGATTGGAAAAATATAATCATCAAATCCCAATTTTTATTAATTATGGATCAGGAATGAATGCAAGATATGAGGAATTTATGAGTATGCGTTCAACGATAGATTGGTATAAGAGTTTAATTATGGAAGGAAATCTAAGCCCTGCTGAAAAATTAACTTTTGCTTATGATATTATAAAAAGTTTTTCTTACCAAGAAAACCATGAAGATAAAATGAAATCTAGACATATTCATTCCATTATTCAAAGTGGAGATATTGTTTGTAGAGGATATGCAGAATTTTTAGTTCAATTATTAAAGAAATTACAAATTCCTGCCACTGAATTCTCAGTAACAACGAAAGATGAAAACAATCATGACGTTGGACATGCAAGAGTATTAGTAAATTTAGATGATGATAAGTATGACATCCATGGAGTGTTTTCTCTAGATTCAACTTGGGATAGCAGAAGAAGTAAATTATCTTTAGTCGAAGATATGAATGGACAAAAACAAATACGTTATGCACAAAATCCCACTGACAAAGAACAAAAAAGTTATGATGGATTATCTCTTTATAGAAATTTTTTAGTACCATATGAGGAATATTCCAAAGCATATCCTCTAGATAGCAATCCCTACCTTTTTAGAGCAATAAAAGAGAATCAGCCTCTTTCTAAAAAGATAGGAATAGATCAATTTGATATAAAATCTATATTGGATGAAAAAAATTATGCACAAGAAACACAAACAGAAAAAGATGCTCTTTTTTCTACAGAAATACCGGAGGAAGAAATTAGAGAAAAAGTTATATATAGCAAAAAGCCTTCATTACATACCTTCCAACAAATGATTGCCAGAGTACGTAAAGAAGAAGGATACTCCGACGAGAACATCCAAGAAAATGTCGAAAGTACAGTGGAACTAAATCAAATGTTAGAAGATTTATATGAAAAGGAAAAAACATTTTTTCAAGATACAGCAAGAAAAAATTAAAAGAGAAGATTGAAAAGATAATTTTGTGATATACTAAAAATAGAAAGGATGGCTAAAATGAAAGAAAATGCTTGGAAAAAATACCAACAAGAGGAAGTAGAACAAATTATGGCTTTATGTGAGGCCTATAAAACATTTCTTTCTCGTTGTAAAACAGAAAGAGAATGCGTAACAGAAATCGTTCATCGTGTGGAACAAAAAGGGTTTTGGAATTTAGAAAAATTGGTAAGAGAAAATAGAAAATTAAATCCTGGAGATAAAATCTATGTAAACAACAGAGGAAAGGCAATCGCTTTATTTGTATTAGGAACGGATCCTATTACGACGGGAATGAACATATTAGGAGCACATATTGATTCCCCAAGATTAGATTTAAAAGCAACTCCACTTTATGAGGAAAAAGAATTTGCCTATCTGGATACACATTATTATGGAGGAATTAAGAAATATCAATGGGTAACACTTCCACTCGCTTTACATGGAATTGTAGTAAAAAAGGATGGTACGAAGATTAATATTCAAATTGGTGAAAAGGAAAGTGATCCTGTGGTTGGAATTACTGATCTTCTTCCACATTTGTCTGAGGAGCAATTAAAAAAGACGGCAAGTAAAGTAATAGAAGGAGAAAAATTAGATATTTTAATCGGAAATTATCCTCAAAAAGATAGCAAAGAAAATGCGGTAAAAGAAAATATTTTAACTTTGTTAAAAGAAGTTTATGGCATTGAAGAAGATGACTTTTTGTCTGCCGAAATCGAAGTGGTTCCTGCCGGCTCTGCACGTGATTTTGGTCTAGATCGTAGCATGGTAATGGGATATGGACAAGATGATAGAGTTTGTGCTTTTAGCTCGTTAGAAGCCTTTCTTAAAGCAAGACCAGGAAAGAAGACTATCAGTTGTATTTTAGTAGATAAGGAAGAAATAGGTAGTGTAGGTGCAACAGGAATGTGTTCCCATTTCTTTGATAATGCGATCGCTGAGATCTGTATATTACTAGGAGAATATAGTCCTTTAGCAACACGTCGAGTTTTAAATCACTCTAGAATGCTATCAAGTGATGTAAATGCGGCTTATGACCCGTTATATAAAGACGCTATGGATGAACGTAATTCTTCTTACTTCAGCCATGGCTTGGTTTTTTGTAAATACACTGGTTCTAAGGGGAAGAGTGGTAGTAACGATGCAGATGCAGAATATTTAGCAGTACTTCGGAAAATTATGGATGATGCGAATGTTTCTTTTCAAATTTCTGAACTTGGTAAAGTAGATGCCGGAGGCGGAGGAACTATTGCTTATATTTTAGCAAATTATAATGTAGAGGTTGTAGATTGTGGAGTAGGTGTTTTAAATATGCATGCTCCATGGGAAATTACTAGTAAGTCAGATATCTATGAATCTTACCGTGGATATATCGCATTTTTGGAAAATGCATAAGAATAAAGTAGTAGTAAAGGATTGATAGATATGTATAGTTGGGAAATTAGAGATTATTTAAGAAAGAGAAATTATCGACTTGGTGGGGATGAGATTGCAAAAGTAACGAGTTATCAAGAAAATCCTCAGCTAGTACAAATAAGCTATTTCCCTAGTGTAAATACTTATTATATGAAAGATGATCAACAAGAAGAATTTTATTTCGAACCGATGTCTTATGATGAAGCAGTAGCAAAGGGATTGGTGAAGAGTAAAAGAAAAGAACATGATCGGAGTGAGAGAAAGGAATAAAGATGCACTTCAAGCATGTTTTTTTGTAAGAAGTTTGGTGATAGCTGAAGTTGTTTATCTGAATTTTATTTCATTCTTTTCTTGGAAGAAAAATATACTTTAATAAGGGTGATTCCATGAAAAAAACAGATAAACTGCTTTGTGGTGCAGTAATTATATTGGCTTTATTTGGCTTGATAATGATCTATTCGGCATCAAGTATTTGGGCTGAATATAAATTCAATGATAGTTTTCATTATTTTAAGTATCAGGCAATCTTTTTACTAGCAGGAGTAATTATTATGTATGTAGTATCTAGAATTGATTATTCCTTATATTATAAAAAAGCAAATTTAATTTTATTCTTTTGTTTTATTTTATTGATATTGGTTTTAATTCCTGGAATTGGTAGTATCCGTAATGGTAGTAGATCTTGGTTTGGAATTGGTTCTTTAGGAATTCAGCCTAGTGAATTTGCGAAACTAGGTCTTATTATTTTTACGAGTAAATATTTATCTAATAGTAATCGTTTCCTAAAAAGTTATAAGGAAGGTGTCTTTCCAATTTTAGGAATTACTTTACTGTTTTTTGGACTTATTATGTTACAACCGGATTTGGGAACAGGAATGATTTTAGTGGTATCTATCATCGCCTTATTATTTATTGCTGGAGTTAATATGAAGTTTTTTATTGGTATGGGGATCTTAGGAGTCATTGGGGTTGTAATTTTAATTGTAATTGCTCCTTATAGAATGGATCGAATTACATCATTTATCGATCCTTGGAGTGATGCTTTAGGGACAGGCTTTCAAATTATTCAAAGTCTTTATGCGATTGGTCCAGGTGGGTTATTAGGGACAGGTTTTTTAAATTCTGTGCAAAAACATTTTTATTTACCAGAACCACAAACGGATTTTATTTTTTCTATTATTGCAGAGGAGTTTGGTGTGGTTGGAGCATTTATTGTCGTTGGTCTATTTTCTATTATTCTTTGGCGCGGAATTAAAATTGCTACCAATACTAAGGATACATTTTCTAAGTATCTATCATTTGGAATGATATTCCAAATGATTTTTCAGGCATTAATGAATTTAATGGTAGTAATTGGAATGATTCCCGTAACTGGAGTAACTTTACCATTTCTAAGTTATGGAGGTTCTTCTTTGTTAATATCGATGATTTCTATTGGTATCTTGTTAAATATTGCTAGAAATAGAAATTAATTTCTGAATAATTTTATTTAGAATACGAAAAAAAGATGGTATACTAAGTCTGAAGGAGGATTTCGTATGGTAAAAAAGGAATTAAAAGAGTATATAGAACAAGTAATTTTTCCAGAATATCAAAAAAATGATAAAGCTCATAATATAGAACATATCGCTTATGTCCTAAAAAGATGTCAAGAACTAAGTTTTGATATGAGCTTAGATCAAAATATGTTGTATACTATTGCTGCTTATCATGATATTGGACATCATGTAGATGCTAAAAATCATGAAAAAATTTCTGCTCAAATTATGAGAGAAGATCAAAAATTAAGTGAGTTTTTTTCTCAGGAAGAATTAGATATTATGAAAGAAGCGATCGAAGATCATAGGGCATCTTCGAAGAGAAAACCTAGAAACATTTATGGAAAAGTTCTTTCCTCTGCAGATCGTTCTACCAGTGTGGAACAAATTATAGCAAGAGCTTATTTTGTCAATCAAAAGTATAGCTTTTCTGAAACAGAAGAAGAGCAATTAGAAAAAATATATGAACATATTAATCATAAGTATGGAAAAAATGGCTATGCAAAGTCTTATGTAAAAGATAGAAAATATGAAGATTTTTTACAGGAAATAAGAATATTACTACAAAATAAGGAAGAATTTATGGCATATTCCAAAAAAGTTATTTGCCAAGAACAAAAAGAACTTGCTAAGGAATTTGCGATAATGGCTCACCAAGGACAAGTTCGCAAGAACGAACCTGAAAAGCCAATGGTGATTCATCCAATTAGTGTTGCTAGAATATTAGAAGAATATGGTTATGATGACCATGTTATCGCAGCGGGATATTTACATGATGTAGTAGAAGATACAAATTATACGCTAGAAGATATAGAAAAAGAATTTGGTTTAGATATTGCCAATTTAGTAAAAACTGCATCTGAACCAGATAAAAGTCTTTCTTGGGAAGAGAGAAAAAAGCATACTATTGAGATAACGAGGAAATTACCCCTAAGAAATAAAGTGGTAATTTGTGCTGATAAAATTAATAACATAGAAGATTTAGCCAATACTTTTGAAAGAACTGGTATCCGTGATTTTTCCAGATTTAAAAGAGGAGAAGAACAACAAAAATGGTACTATACTCAGATCTATCAGAGCTTAATTGAAAATCAAGAGGAAACACTACCAATTTTTCAACGTTTCAAACAATCTTTGGAGAAAACTTTTTATAAAGAAAATACCTCTGATTTTTTAAAAGATGTTGTTTTTCAAAAAGAGACAAAATATTATCAAAAGTTGAGACAACTCCATGCTAAAAAACAAGAATTAGAACATTTAAAATCCTTATGTAAATTAGAAAAACCTTTTGTCATTGAATTCTGTGGAACTCCTAGGACAGGAAAAACTACTACGATATCTAATTTATATGATTTCTTTAAAAAAGGTGGATTTAAAACAAAATTTTTAGAAGAATATACTACTTCAGAATACTATCAGAAGATAGAAAAACCTAAGTTAGAAGGATGTAGTCCTTACGAATTACAGATGCATATTATGAAAAGTGTAGCCGGTCAATTACAGGCAGCAGTATCTTCTGGAAATGAAATTATATTGGTAGATCGTTCGTTAAATGATCGAGCGATTTGGAACTATCGTCGATATAAAAAAGAAGACATGACAAAAGAACAATATGAAAAAGCAACAAAGTTTTTTTTACAACTATCGAAAGAATGGATCGATATGTTGGTCATTGGCTATACGGATCCATTGACATCTTTAAAAAGAGATTATCAAAATAGTTTAGCATTAGAACCAAGAAGGTTTTTAAATTTGGAAAATATAAATGAATATAATGAAGCATTAGATGCTTCCCTACCACTTTTTGATCAAAGTGTAGAAAAGATAGTAAAAATAGATACTACAGACGAATCTCCAAGAGAAGTAGCATTAGAAGTAGCGGAGCAAATTATTCCGGAAATGAGAAAAAAATATGTTTTAAGTTTAAATCGAACATATAATCCCCCAAATAGATAAAAAAATTAGTCTTTAGAAAAGATAGCAAGGTAAAAGTCTTTAAATTCATCAATGAATATAAAGAACTATCTTGCTTATTTTCATCTATCATAGTATATAATAGAAGATAAAAAAGGAGTGATTTTTTGTCTTTATATTTTGATATTCAATTAAATCAGGCTCTACGATATTGTGAAGGTTACTATATAGAATCAGAAGCAAAACGATTTTTTCAGATTTATCCTTTTACGACGGAAAATATTTCTGGTTATATAGATCAATTCGATGTGAAAGGAAAAAAGATATTAACTGTAGGTTCTTCAGGAGATCAAGTAATTGAACTAGCATTACATGGAGGAAAAGAAATTACTGTAGTTGATATTTGCCCTCAGACGAAAGAATATTTTTATTTAAAGAAAGCCGGTCTTTTATTTTTTGAAAAGTCATTATTTGAGTCTTTTTTTTGTTATAAAGACTATCCAAGAGTGTTTAAGGATAATATTAATGTATTTCGAAAGTCAAATTTTCAAAAATTAGAACCTATATTACGTTTGTTAGACTATGAGTCTTATTTATTTTGGGGAGAATTGTTTAATTCTTACACCTCTGAGATAGTACGAAAGCATTTGTTTTTTGATGATGAAAAAAG
The DNA here is from genome assembly GCA_944358405.1 of uncultured Bacilli bacterium. Taxonomy (GTDB): domain Bacteria; phylum Bacillota_I; class Bacilli_A; order RF39; family UBA660; genus CALVQX01. The sequence goes on from CALVQX010000005.1 coordinate 13,187, forward strand.
AATATCTATGTTACAAAAACAGTTGAGATATTTAAGTTCTGTAACACAATATCACCAAGCAAAAGAACAGATAGCCAAGATTTCTCCCACATTTTTAATTGGAGATATCTTCGAAAATGACTTGAGAGAAAAGTATGATATAATATGGTTGTCTAATATCGCAGTTTATTATCCGTTGGAGCAAATGAAAGAATTAGTGGAACGATTACAACAAAATTTAAATCCATTAGGAAAAATGATGATATGTTATTTATATGATACAAAAAAAGATACGGTATATCAAGAAGATTGGGCAGAGGTTTATAATTTAGAAAAAACGTTGAATATATTTCCCGATGCGAAATTAGTAAACTTTTTAGGAGTAGAAGGAATTAGGTCTCAAAAAACATCGGTTCAAGATGCCGTATTAACCTTACAAAAAAAGAGATGAAAGAGGAGTGCTATGAAACGAACGATAGTTATTGGAGGAGGAGCATCTGGTTTGATCAGTGCCATTTTTGCCTCATCAAAAACAAATGAAGTGATTATTTTAGAACGAAATGGAACTTGTGGGAAGAAGATCTTAGCAACGGGTGGAGGAAAATGTAATTATTGGAATGCAAATCAAGATTTAAAATATTATCATAGTAATCATGAAAGAGAATTGAAAAAAATAATTACAAAGCAAAATCAACAAGAGGTTCTTAATTTTTTTCAGTCCCTAGGAATTATTCCAAAAATCAAAAATGGTTATTACTATCCTTTTTCTAATCAAGCAGTGACGATCCAAAATGCTTTGATTTTAGAATGCCAAAAAAGGAATATTACAATAAAAAATCATTCTTATGTAAAAAAAATAGAAAAATCACAAAAAAAATTTATCGTTACTACTACAGAGGAAGTATTCTTTGCTGATAGTGTGATTCTAGCAACAGGTTCCAAAGCTGCTCCTAAAACAGGTTCGGATGGCAATGGTTATCTTTTGGCAAAATCTTTAGGACATACGCTAATTGAACCTCTACCAGCACTTGTTCAAATCGAAACAAAAGGAAGTTATTTAAAAGAATGGGCCGGAATTCGTACAGATGCAATCCTTACCTGGTATGAAAATGGTCAAAGAAAAATGCAAGAAACAGGGGAACTTCAACTAACTGCTTATGGAATTAGTGGGATTTGTAGTATGAATCTAAGTAGATATATTAGTAAAGGGATCAAAAATGGCAAGAAAGAAAAAATTAAGATCAATTTTTTGCCTTTTTTATCTTATGAGACAAAAGAACAGTATTTGGCATGGTTAGAAAGCCAAAATCGCATCGTACAAAAAAGGACGATTCAAGAACTTTTAGAAGCAATTTTAAATTATAAATTAGTTCGCATAATTTTAAAAGAAACGAGTATCCCATGCAATAAAAATTTTCAACAATTATCCCTATGTCAAAAAGAAGATTTAATAACTCATTTAATAGAATGGAGTGTAGAAATAACAGGAACCAAATCATTTATGGATGCTCAAGTATGTAGTGGTGGTATACCAGTAACTGAAATTAATCCTTATACGATGGAATCTAAAAAGCAAAAAGGTTTGTATTTGATAGGAGAATTGTTAGATGTAGATGGTTCTTGTGGCGGATATAATTTAGGATTTGCTTGGATGAGTGGAATGCTTGCCGGAAAAAGCTGTAAAGGAGAAAAAAATGATACGAATTAGACAAGTAAAAGTGGGAATAGAAGGAGAAAAACTTCCTAAAATAAAAGAACAAGTTGCCAAAATATTAAGGATCAAAGCTTCTGATATTTTGCATATAAAAATTGTAAAAGAATCGCTAGATGCCAGAAAAAAAGAAAAACTACATTATGTTTATGAAGTGGACATAGATGTCAAAGAAGAAAAAAAGATTCTCTCAAGGATAAAATCTCCAGATATCTTTCCCACTCCAAAGGAAGAATATATTTTTGAAAAAACTGGGACTACTAGATTAAAAATAAGACCAATTATTGTAGGAAGTGGCCCAGCTGGGTTGTTTTGTGCTTATCTTTTAGCAGAACATGGTTATCAACCTTTAATTATTGAACGAGGTGAGAGAGTAGAGGAAAGAGTAGCAAGTGTCGAAAAATTTTGGGAAACAGGAGTTTTAAAGAAAGACTCTAATGTGCAATTTGGAGAAGGAGGAGCGGGAACTTTTTCTGATGGAAAATTAAATACTTTAGTGAAAGATAAAAACTTTCGAGGAAAGAAAATATTAGAACTATTGGTAGAACATGGAGCTCCTAAGGAAATTCTATATCAAAGTAAGCCTCATATTGGTACAGATATTTTAAGAGAAGTAATCAAAAATATTCGCAATAAAATTATTTCTTTTGGAGGAGAATTTCGTTATCAAACTTGTTTGACGGATATCCAAATAAAAGATCAAAAAATTACAGCTATTGAAGTGGATAAAAAAGAACTAATCCCTTGTCAAATTCTTATTCTAGCGATTGGTCATAGTGCTAGAGATACGTTTTGGATGTTATTGCAAAAGAAAATTGAGATGCAAGCAAAATCTTTTGCAGTTGGTGTAAGGATAGAACATCCTCAAGAGATGATCAACCAGTCACAATATGGAACTAACAATCATTTACCCCCTGCTAGTTATAAACTCACTTATACAACTAAGGAAAAACGTGGAGTCTATTCTTTTTGTATGTGCCCTGGAGGATATGTAGTGAATGCTTCTTCCGAGGAAAAAAGATTAGCAATTAATGGAATGAGCAATTATAAAAGAGATACCGAAAATGCCAATAGTGCTTTAGTTGTTACAGTAACACCTAAAGATTTTGGAAACGATCCATTAGATGGAATGAGATTTCAACAAAATTTAGAAATGCTAGCTTATCAAAAAGGATTAGGCAAAATACCAGTTCAGTTGTATCAAGACTTTAAAGATAATAAAGAAAGTTATCAATTGGGAAAAATAAAGCCAAGTATGAAAGGACAGTATCAATTAGCTAATTTAAATGATATCTTTCCTAAATATATTACGGATGCACTCAAAGAAGCAATTCCATACTTTGGATTGAAAATTACAGGCTTTGATCGTAAAGATGCAGTTTTATCTGGCGTAGAAAGTAGAACTTCATCTCCTGTAAAAATATTAAGAGATGATCAAGGCATGAGCAATATATTAGGGCTTTACCCTTGTGGAGAAGGCTCTGGATATGCAGGAGGAATTATTACTGCCGCCATGGATGGTATGAAAGTTGCCGAATGGGTGGCCAGAAAGTATATATATGAAGGAAACAAGAAAGATTGAAGGAAATAAAAAATCATGGTACAATATAAGAAGATTATGTTGATGTGAGAGTAAGACATAATCAAAAAAAGAAGGTGAAAAATGAACTATTTTATAATTGAATACGGTATTATCATTATTACTTTAGTAATTACCTTAGGAGCTCAAGCATATATTAATAGTTCCTATCAAAATACAAAAAAAATGAAAAACAAGAAAAATGTAACTGGACAAGAAGTAGCAAGAGCAATATTAGATCAAAACCATCTAGAAAATGTAAAAGTAGAAGAAGTGAGGGGAATATTAAGTGATCATTATGATCCTAGCAAAAAAGTAATTCGTTTATCATCAGAAGTTTATCATAGTCCATCCATTGCCTCCGCAAGTGTTGCTGCTCATGAGTGTGGACATGCCATTCAAGATAAAAAAGACTATGTCTTTCTAAGATTTAGAAATGCAATTATTCCAATCGTAAATTTCGCATCCATAGCTGGATATTTTGCAATTGTAATTGGGATTTTTGCTTCCTCTTTTGGCATGATATGGTTTGGAATTGCTATGGAAGTAATTATTTTAGCTTTTCAATTAATTACTTTACCAGTAGAGTTTAATGCCTCCAATAGAGCATTACAACAATTAGAAGAATTACATTTATTAGAAAGAGACGAATTAGAAAGCAGTAAGCAAATGTTAACCGCTGCTGCGATGACTTATGTAGCATCGGTCGCAACGGCAATACTTCAAATTTTAAGATTAATTCTTTTATTTGGTCAAAGAGAAGATTAAATGTAAAAAGCATTTTGAAAAAGAAATGTTTTTTCTTTCTTATGTTATAATAAAAAAGAGGAGATAATATGATAAAGTTAGTAACAAGAATAGAAGATGCCAATTGTATCACCCATAGTGGAACCATGCATGCGGACGAGGTTTTTGCAACCGCATTTCTAGAATTATATTTAAAGAATATTCAGCTCATTCGAGTAACCGAAGTAGATCCTAATCAGTATAAAGATAAGTATATTTATGATATTGGTCGTGGAAAGTTTGATCATCATCAACCAGAGGCAAGAAGAAGAGAAAATGAAATCAAATATTCTTCTTTTGGTCTTCTTTGGTTAGAGTATGGAAAAGATTTCTTAACCAAAGAAAAAATAAAAATGGTAGATGAGGTATTTGAAAGAATTGATAAAGAATTTATAGAAGCAATTGATGCAATAGATAATGGTGTATTTCCTAAGATAGAAGCTCCTTATAAAGTTAAAACACTTAGTGATGTTATTTCTTTATTTAATCCTAGTTATCAAAGCTTTCAAGATGAAAAAGAACAATTTCTAAAAGCTGTTGCTCTTGCCAAAGCAATTTTCCAAGAAGAGATAAAAAGTGCAAATGGAAAAGAAGTAGCCAGAAGTTGTATCTTAGAGCAATTGAAAAATTATTCTCATCATACTTTAATTTTAAAAGAATATATGCCTTATGAAGAAACCATTTTGACAGAAGATACAGCAAAAGATATTTATTTTGTAATATATCCATCAAATCGTGGTGGATATGCCATTAAAACGGTTAGAAAATCTGTAGAGGATAGTACCGCTCGTGTAAAATTTCCTCTAGAATGGGCAGGTCTTGAAAAAGAAGAATTAGTCGAAAAAACAGGAGTTCCAGGAGCACTATTTTGTCATGTAGAGCGTTTTATAGCAACGGCTAAAACGTTAGAAGATGCAAAAAAAATAGTGGAAAAAACACTAGAAATAGAAAATATTTGATCTAGATCAAAAAGCAAGAATTGCAATAGATTCCATCTTGACTATTATAAATGAAAAGTTTATGATGTTAACGAGGTGTATTATGTATTATAATAGGAAAAAACAATTAATAAAAAGTGGTTGCCTGATTGCCTTTATTTTGTTAGTCGCGATATTTGCTACTCATCATATATATTACAAATTTAAAGAAGAACGAAATGTAGATTATAGTTCTGAATCCTTAGATATTGTCTTTCATGAAAAAGCAGGTGATAAAGTTAGTATTACAAAAGCAACACCTGTGACAGATTCGGTAGGACTATCTTCTAGAGCATATACTTTGACGATTACAAATAATTTAACAGAGCCTGTGGAATATCAATTGAATTTAATAGAGGACAAAGAAGCGATAGAAAATGATCATTGTGAAGAATACCAGTTATCTAAAAATTCCATTCGTATTGCCGTAAAAGAAGACGATAAAGATTCAAAAATTTATACCTTAAGTGATATAGAGAATAACGTTTTAGATGTTGGTTCGATTAAACCGTTGGCTGAGAAAAATTATTCTATACGTTTATGGGTCAGCAGTGAAAGTGGGTTGCCAAATGGTAGTCAGCTACATTATCATGGAATACTACAGGTGATCGAAGATAAAACGGATTTAGCATTAGCAGTTCGATAGAAAAGAGGTTTCAATGGAAATAGATTTAAGTTTATTACATAGCCAAACAGTAGCAGAAATAGATATTAGTGGGAAGTATACCTTACCAAAAGAATATTTTGAAAACACGAGTCTACTAGAAGCAAAAGATTTAAAAGTGAGAGGAAAGATCTATCAAAATTCAGATGAAGAGGATTTTGATACATTAGAAGATTATGTTCAAGTGGAGATCAAAGGAACACTAACTTTAGAAGATTCTATCTCTTTAGAGCCAATTTCCTATCCTATATTGATTGAATATGATGATATTTTAGAAGAAAATTGCAAAAAAAATGAAAATACCCTTGATATATTTCAATTTTTGTGGGAAAATATTGTACTAGAGATCCCCTTACAGTTTACTAAGGTAGATGATCTCAGTAAATTTCATGGGGATGGATGGAAGTTAATTAGTGAAGATGAGCTAAAAACTAAAAATAATCCGTTTCAAGAGTTATTAAAAGATTTTAAAGAGGAGTGATAAAATGATGAAATTAGACATTCAATTATTTGCTGTTCCTTTCCGTAAAGTATCTAAAACTAGAAAGAGAATGAGAAGAAGTCATAATGCTATGGAAATTCCTGGTCTAACAAAATGCCCTACATGTGGAGAAATGATTAAGCCTCATCGTGTATGTGCAAAATGTGGAACATATAAAGGAAACAAAGTAGTAGAAGTAAAAGAAGCTGAATAATGCGAAAAAAGAGATGAAAATCTCTTTTTTCTTTGTCTTTAAAATTTGAAAAGTAACAAAAATATTGACATACGAACAAATGTATTATATATTTAATCTGTTTGAATATGAAACAGATGCTCTATATCTATCTAAAATAAAAGAGTAAGAAAAAGGGATATCTATCAAAAGTGATATAGAAATACTGCCAGTATAAAAAACAGGGTCTGATTTTATAAAAAAGCAAACTTTGAAAAAGAAATACCAATATTAATAAAAAATAAAGTATAATAGAATTAGTAAATAAAAGACAGAAGAAGGTGCTTTGATGCAAGAAGAAAAAATATTAGTTGTATGTCCAATGGAAGAAAAAAATAAAATCTTACTTCAACTTCAACAAGAAAAAGAATTACATGATGTAAAATTCATGACAAAAGAAGAGTTTAAAAAGAATTATTACTTTTCTTATAATGAAAATGCATTATATTATCTTTTAAAAAAATATCATTATCATTTAGATGTTGCTAAAATTTATTTAGAAAATTTATATTTTATTGATGATGAAAAAAAATATCGAGCTCCTAAGCTTTTGTTTCTGCAACAATTAAAAAAAGAATTAAAAGAAGAAGGTTTATTAATAGAAAATCCAAATTTTTCTTCTTATTTAAATGAAAGAAAAATCATAGTAAAAAACTATTATGATTTGGATTTATATGAAGAAAAAATGTTGAATACTAAAATCAATTATTCTCAAAAAAAAGACCTCCCCGTTGTAGTGAAATGTCAAACTATGGAAGAAGAAGTAAATTTTGTTTGTTTAAAAATTTTATCTTTACTAAAACAAGGAATAGATATTAATAAAATTTTTTTAACCAATATATCTGCAGATTATCACTACATCATACATAAATTATTTTCTTATTATCATATTCCAATTCAACTTGAAAGAAATCATTCTATATATGGTACCAAAGTAGTTCAAGACTATCTTAAAACAGGACAATTAGATTTAGAAGATAAGAAAAAATATTCGATCAATAAAAAGCTAATTTCCATCTTATCTGATTTAATAAATATAGATGATACTACAAAAGAATATCAAGAGCTCTTAATAGATAAACTAAAATCTACAAAACTACCTACAGAAAAGAAAGAGAATGCAATTCAAATAAAAGATCTATATAAAGAAAGTTTTACAGACGATGAATATGTGTTTGTATTAGGGATGAACCAAGATCTACTTCCAAAAATGGAAAAAGACATAGATTTTATAAATGATGCTATCAAAGGAGAAGTAGATTTATATTCTACCAAAGAAAAGAATCAAAGAAATAAGAATAAAACAATTGAAGTTTTATCTTCTATAAACCATTTATTCTTATCTTATAAACTTTCCTCTCCATTTCAAAGTTTTTATAAATCTAGTTTAATTAATGAACTAGAATTAAAAATAATAACTCCAGAATTAGATAATTATAATTTTTCTGATACTTATAATAAGATTCGACTAGCAGAAAAATTAGATTTATACCATTTATATGGAGAAGAACCAGAAGAATTAAGGAAATTATATACTCATTATAAAATTCCATATAAAACATATACTAATGTCTTTTCAAAAATTAATCCAGATACATATTTAGAAAACTTACCTTATCCGTTAAAACTATCTTATACTTCGCTAAATACCTATAGTGAATGTAAGTTCAAATACTATGTACATTATGTTTTAAAACTAGATCCATTCAAAGATACGTTTGCTAGTTTTATAGGTTCTTTATATCACAAAATCTTATCCTTATATCAAAAAAGTAATTTTGATTTTGAAATCGAATATCAGAAATATTTAGCAGAGCATGAATTATCTCTAAAAGAGAAATTATTATTAGTAAAAATAAAAAAAGATTTACTATCTTTATTAGAGATTTTGAAAAAACAACAATTATTAACAGGATTTGATGATGCATACTTTGAAAAAAAAGTGGAGATTCCCCTACAAAAGAAAGTATCCGTTTTGTTTACTGGCTACATTGATAAAATTATGTATTATAAAAAGGTAGAAGATACATATTTTGCAATTATCGATTATAAAACTGGGACAATCGATACTCACTTAGAACCTATGAAATATGGACTTCATATGCAATTACCAAGCTATTTATATTTAATGCACTATGCCAAAGTGTTTGAAAATCCGATTTTTGTAGGAATTTATTATCAAAATATTTTATTTAATTATCCTACTTGGAAAGGAAAAGATATAGAAAAAGAGCAGCAAGAGAAATATTTATTGCAAGGATATTCTACAGATAACATAGATATATTAGAACGATTCGATTCTACTATGAAGCAAAGCGAATATATTAAAAGCATGTCTTACTCAGAAGAAAAAGGATTTGGTCCTCATGCGAAAGTAATGGATGATGATACCTTATATCACTTAGTACAATATACAAAAAAATATATTGATAGTGCCACGGATAACATCATCGATGCGAATTTTCAAATTGATCCTAAAGTATATGCTGGAAAAAATATTTCTTGTGAATTTTGTAGTTTTAAAGACTTATGCTATAAGACAGAAAAAGATCTTATATATTTAGACAAAGTAGAGGATTTATCATTTTTAGGAGGTGAAGATTAGTGGCTTGGACAGAAGAGCAACAACAAGCGATTACTTCGGAGGGAAAGAACATTATCGTCTCAGCTGGTGCAGGAAGTGGGAAAACAGCTGTATTAACTGCCAGAGTGCTTCGTAAGTTGCAAAGTGGAGTACATATCAATGAGTTATTAATCTTAACTTTCACAAATGCAGCGGCTGCAGAGATGAAGGAGAGAATTCGAAAGACCATTCATCAAACCAAAGGATTAGAAGAAGAAGCAAATTTAATTGACAGTGCTTATATTACTACATTTGATTCTTTTTCCTTATCCATGGTAAAAAAATTTCATACTAAATTAAATATTACTCATAATATCAAAATTACAGATGAAGTAACGATTGATTTAGAAAAGAATAAAATTCTAGATGAGATTATGGAGGAACATTATTTATCTCCTACTCAGGATTTTATTAAATTAATTCAAGATTTTTGTTTAAAAGATGATAAGGATTTAAAAAAAGAACTATTAGAAATTTATAAAAAAATAGAATTAAAATATGATAAAGAAGAATATTTAAATGATTATTTTGAAAGAGAATGGACAGAAGAAAAATGGCATACTTATCAAAAAGAATATTTTTCCATGCTTTGTTCCTATCAAAAAGAAATAGAACAATATGTAATGGAATTAAATGATTATTTTGATGGAACATACATTAGTAAAATTGAAGATGTTTTATCTAAGTTATTAGCAAGTAGAACATATGAAGAGTTAAAATCCTCTTTAGAGATCAAACTTCCTGCCGTTCCTAAAGGAAGTTCGGAAGAAGGAAAAAAAGTAAAAGCGACTATTTCAGAATTAATTAAAGAACTCAAATCATTAGCAATCTATGAAAATGAAGAAGAAATGATGCAAGAACTACTGACGACAACGAGTAATCTTCATATGATTATTACGATTTTAAAAGAACTGGATCAGAGGCTAACTATCTATAAAAAGGAAAATGAAATTTATAATTTTACAGATATTGCTAGATTGGCAATCAAAGTGGTCAATGAAAATTCTGAAATTAGACAGGAATTAACAGAAAGCTTTAACGAAATTTTGGTAGATGAATACCAAGATACTTCAGATACTCAAGAAAAGTTTATTTCATTGATTTCTAAAAATAATGTTTATATGGTAGGAGATATTAAGCAGTCAATTTATCGATTTAGAAATGCAAATCCTTATATTTTTAAAAATAAATATGATACTTATCGTGATACGGATCAAGGAATTAAAATTGATCTAGTAAAAAATTTTCGGTCTCGAAAAGAAGTGCTAGCAAATATTAATCTATTATTTAATTCGTTGATGGATGATGAAATTGGAGGGGCAGATTATGAAGCATCTCATCAAATGGTTTTTGGAAATACTTCCTATGTAGAAGAAGGAAAAACAGAACAAGATTATAATTTAGAAGTCCTAACTTATGAAGAGTCTAAAAAAAATATTACAAAAGAGGAACAAGAAGCTTTCATCATAGCTCGTGATATTATAACCAAGATAAAAAATAGTTACCAAATTTTTGATAAAGATGAAAAAATACTTCGTCAGATTGAATATAAGGATATTGTCATTTTGCTAGATAAAAGTAAGAATTTTAATTTATACAAAAAAACATTTGAGTATTTCCATATTCCTTTAACGATTCTAAAGGAAGAATCTCTTCAAAAAGATCAAGATATTTTAATTCTTAAAAATCTATTAAAATTATTATTACGCATAAAAGAGAAAAATTTTGATGAAGAATTTAAATATAGTTTTGTCTCTGTTTCTAGAAGTTTTCTATTTCCTACATCGGATCAAGAAATATATGAATATGTAGCAAAAAATTCTTATCAGGAAAGCCCTTTATATCAAAAATGTTTAGAATTAGTAGAAAACATAGAGATTACTCCATCAGCGGCATATTTAGAATATATTTTAGAAAGTTTTTGTTATGAAGAAAAATTACTAACGATTGGGAATGTAAAATCTTTTCGCATACGTGCTGAATACTTTTATAATTTGTGCCAAGAATTCTCAGAAAAAGGAAATACGATTGCTGAATTTATCACTTATTTGGAGGATATATTTACTGGAGATTATGATTTGAAATTTTCTGTAAATGAGACGAGTAGAAATAGTTGTAAGATTATGACTATTCATAAATCTAAAGGATTAGAGTTCCCAATTTGTTATTTTGCTGGATTTTCTAATCAGTTTAATATGAGTGAATTAAAAGAAAAAATCATTTTTGATAATCATTATGGCATTATTCTACCCAAAGTACAAGGTTATTATAAAGATACAATTTTAAAAACATTATTGAAAAAACGAGTAAAACAAGAAGAAATCTCAGAAAGAATTAGGTTATTATATGTTGCTTTAACAAGAGCAAAGGAAAAAATGATTATCGTTTTAAAAGAACAGGAAGAACAAGAAGAAAGAATGGGTAAAGTCCCAATCTATGAAAGAAAAAAATATAATAGCTTTCAAGCGATGATGAAAAGTATTTATAGTCTTCTTTTACCATACATTAAGAAAACGGAAGTAGAAGTAGATAAAAGATATTTAGAAACGATATCCTCTAGTGCAGAAGAAAGATTAAAGAACGAATATGATGATTTGCAAGTAGAGGAAGCCAAAATCGATGCAAAAGAGTTAGAAGATATTCATTATTCTAAAGAAAAATTACAACTTCCTACGAAAGAAGAACAAGATAAGATGGCATTTGGAGTGAAAATACACGAAATGTTAGAACAAACAGATTTCCAATATTTAAAAAACCAGCCGGTTCATGGGAGCATCATGCAAAAGATTCATGCATTTATCAATTCTCGCTTAATACGTGAAAATATGAACTGCAAAATGTATAAAGAATATGAATTTATTTATAGAGATGGTAAGAAACAAGCCCATGGAATGATTGATTTATTAATAGAAAGAGAAGATAAAGTAATTATTATTGATTACAAATTAAAAAATATTGCCGATCCTAGTTATGATCAACAATTAAATGGTTATCGTAATGTAATTCGCAACAAGACAAAAAAAGAAGTAGAGTGCTATCTTTACTCTATTTTGGAGGAACAGTTTAGAAAGGTGGAAGAATGTGATTAGAATCTGTTTTGTTTGCCTAGGGAATATTTGTAGATCTCCTATGGCGGAGATGATTTAAAAAAAGAAACTTAAGGATCTAGGACTGGAAAAAGAGTTTTATATTACTTCCAGAGGAACCAGTAGGGAAGAAGAGGGAAATGATATTTATCCAAGAGCCAAAAAGAAACTTCAAGAAAAAAATATTCCCATAGAGAATCATATAGCAAAACAATTAGAATTTGCTGATTATGACAAGTTTGATTATTTCATTGCAATGGATGAAGGGAATCAAAGAAGGATACAGAAACTTTTTTGCCCTAAAACAGCTTCAAAGGTTTATAAATTATTAGAATTTACAAAGACGAATAAAGATATAGCTGATCCTTGGTACACTGGAGATTTTGAACAAGCATATCAAGAAATTGATATTGGTACGACTAAATTATTAGAGTTTTTATTATCAAAAGAAAAATAAAATCGTAAATTTCTCATACAATTTTATTTTTTTTGTTTCTTTTTTTGAAATACATAATCATACTCTTCAGGAGATAACAAATTTCGAAAAAATTCAAAACGGACCATATCTCTTCTGCTTTCATCCACCAAAACTAAGGCCTCTTGATTGGTCAAATTAGAATGAATAATATAATAAGGAAGCCCGATCATTTCCATAGCTAGGTCAGGATCTTTTGAAAATTCTTCTTCATCATAAATATATGCTTCTTCCGGGTAACAGTCTGTAAAAGGCTTTACATGAGCTAAATGAATCGAAAGTGAATTTGTCTGATTTAATTGGTAAGCTAATTCCTTTGGATATCTAGAATAATCTTCATCATAAAATACATTGCCTTCCTTTTTTAAAAGAACAACATTTCCCAATATCATAGAAACCGCAGGAGATAATTCTTGAAAAGGATCATAAGATAGATCTGCCAAATAACGATTTTTTTTAGGATTAGAAAAGTATTCTGGTGTAGCAAAAATAAGACCAAGGTAATAGGCCTCTAAACAAAGCATATAAACGCATCCTTTCTTTTAGAAATTATTCTAACACAAGGATAAAAGAAGTTCAATCATAAAAGATTTACAATTCAGGAAAAATATGATATAATAAGCAAGCGATAAAAACATGGAGGGGTAGTATGAAAATATGGAAGGAAGAGTCTTTTGACTATCAATTATATCAGCAAATCGATAATTATTTTGAACAATTACATGATAGTAAAATTTTAGAATACCGAGAAGGTCAACATACGATGGCTCTAGATGTAATGGATGCTATTAAGAAAAAAGAAATCTTACTAATCGAAGCAGGGGTAGGTAGTGGAAAATCCTGGGGATATTTAATCCCATTAATTTATGCTAGTCAAGAAAAAGAACATTTCCAAGGATTTATTATTTCCACATCTTCCATTGCCTTACAAGAACAATTAAAAAAAGAAGTAGATAAATTGTCAGAAATATTAAACATCCCTTTAGAAATTACCATCGCAAAAGGAAAAAAAAATTATATTTGTAAAAAGCGATTAAAAAATTTTGTAGAAAAAGCGGAATCCACTGACGATAAAAAAGAGTATCAAAAAATTATTGATAAAGTAGAATCAGGAAAGATAGATCGAAAAGAGTTTGATGAATTAGATCAAAAAACATGGACAAAAATCAATGTAGATAAAGCTAATTGTGTAAAATGCTTATATAACGAGGAATGTAAATTTCTTCTTTCCAGAAAACAACTACCTGATGAGAAGGCGATTATCTGCAATCATGATTTATTAATAGAAGCCTTAAAAAGAGATACAGAAGATAAATTACTAAAAGATCCGTCTATTTTAATCGTAGACGAAGCTCATTCTTTAGAAGAAAAAATTAGAAAAGCTTATCAAAAAAGTATTACAAAACAATCACTAGAATTTTGTATTTATAATCTTCTTACATATTTAGATGCCGATATCGGTGAGGAAATTTTAGCAATAGAACTTACTAACAAAGTATTTCGTAAGATCAGTACAAAGGCAAAAATGGAATATAAGAAAAATGCCAAAGATGATATAGAAGTTCTAGATTCAGAAACGAGTGGTTTTTCTTGTACTCCTGCATTAAAAACAGAAATAAATAAATTAATAGCGGAATTTACTACCATAGAACAAAAATGCTTAAATTCATATAACACGGATAAAAACTTCATTCAGCAATTAGGAAATTTAAAAGAAGCAAAAAAAGTATTAGAGGATTTGGTTAGCAAAGATAGAAAAAATATTTATTGGGCAGCATTCTTGCCAAATACGAAAGAACATATTGAACTGCATTATGTACCCAAAAATATTGCTCTACTGGCAAGGCAGTTATTAGGCAAAGGAAATTATGGCAAAGTATTTACTTCGGCAACCATGACAACAAAAGATCAAGGTTATACTTACTTTATGAGAGGATTGGGGCTATCCCATCTACAAGGAGTCAATATATTACAAGAATATGTACAAGAATCTCCTTATGATTATGATAGAAATTCGATTCTATATCTATCTCAAAATGTCCTTTCTCCTAAGTGTCAAGATCATGAATTGTACTTAAATTCCTTAGCGCAAGAAATAGATCAATTGATTCAACTGACCAATGGTAGAAGCTTAGTACTATTTACCTCCAAGACAGATATGAATGGAGTTTATGACCGCTTAAAGAAAAATTCATATTCTTTTCCGTTATACATCCAAGAAGATGGTAAAAATGCTGAAAATTTAAAAAGAACTTTTCAAGAAGAAGAAACCTCTACACTGTTTGCAACAGGATCTTTCTGGGAAGGAATCGATGTAGCTGGAAATTCATTAGAGCAAGTGATTATTACAAAATTACCATTTCCAGTAGTAGATCCAATTATGCAAGAGAAAGCATCTCACTATACCAATAGTTTAGAAGAAGTATATATTCCAGAAATGATTATCAAATTGAAACAAGGTGCCGGAAGATTAATCAGAAGTAGTCAGGATAAAGGAATCATTTCTATTTTAGATTCTAGGGCAAAAGATTATGAATCTTATATTATGGGAAATTTGCCATATCAAAAAAAGACTGAACAATTTACAGAAGTAGAAAACTTTGCATTAGAAAATTTACAAATATCGCCAGAAAATTTGAATGTGAAAATTAAAAAGTAAAGATCTAAAAACGAATAAGCAAAAGAATTATAATATATATTGTAAACTTGCCCTTTCAAATGAATGCCAAAGTAAAAGTTGACACAATAGTTCGTACTATGTTATAATCTAAGTGTTTGACGCCTCAAGCTCAAACCGCATTGAAAAGGTAAAAACAAGAAAACTTGTACCTTAAGAGCGAGTCTTAAGTTATTAAAGAAGGAGGTATACGAATGAACGCTGTAATTAAAGTAGGTGGAAAGCAATATTATGTTACGGAAGGTTCTGAAATCTTTGTAGAAAAATTAAATGCTGAAGCTGGAGATACAGTAAAATTTGATCAAGTTTTAATGCTTGATAGTAAAATAGGAAGTCCTTATCTTACGAATGTTACCGTGGAAGGTAAAGTAATAAAAAACGGAAAACAAAAGAAAATTAAAATTTTCAAATACAAAAGTAAGGATAGATCTAACCGTAAAAAGCAAGGACATAGACAACCTTATACAAAAATTCAAATTACAAAAATTAACGGATAAAAATGATTCAAGTCAAAATAGAAAAGGAAAATGCCAAATACAAAAAAATTACAATATTAGGACATGCCATGTATGATGAATATGGAAAAGATATTGTCTGTAGTGCAGTGAGTAGTATTGTAACAACCACAGTAAATGGTATTTTAGCATTAGATAAAGGTAGTCTAAGTTATATGATTAGTAAAAAAGGAATGAGTATTACAATAAAAAATACTGATGAAACTACTCAGATACTAATCGGAAATATGGTTAGTCTTTTGAAAGAATTAGCGAAAAACTATCCAGAAAACATAGAAGTAAAGTAAGGAGGAGAATTATGAGATTTTTAAAATTAGATATCCAATTATTTGCTCATCATAAAGGGCAAGGCTCTACATCTAATGGCCGTGATTCTGCAGGACGTAGATTAGGTGCCAAAGCAGCAGATGGCGAATTTGTAACAGCGGGTTCTATTATCTATCGTCAACGTGGAACAAAAGTTTTCCCAGGAACAAACGTGCGTCGTGGAAATGATGATACATTATATTCAACCGTAGATGGAATTGTAAAATTTGAGCGTTTAGGAAGAGATAAAAAACAAGCTTCTGTTTATACTGTGGATGAATAAGGAAGTTTTTTATACGATAGCAAGGAAAGGATGATGAGAGTCATTCTTTTACATTTTATAGGTAAAAGTGGAATTAGACAAATTAGAAAAAGCTTGATATAATAAAAAAGCAAGGAGGGGATGGGATATGTTTGTAGATGAGGTTATTATCAAAGTCGAAGCTGGAAATGGTGGAGATGGTTGTACAGCTTTTCGTAGAGAAAAATATGTTCCTATGGGAGGACCTTATGGTGGAAATGGTGGTCATGGTAGTGACATTGTTTTTAAGGTAGATGAAGGATTACATACATTATTAGATCTACGTTATCAAAAGATAATTAAGGGAAAAAAAGGAGAAAATGGTCGTGGTAAAAATCAACATGGAAAAGGTGCGGATCCACTTGTTATAAAAGTTCCGTTGGGAACGGTAGTGACAGATTTAGATACTGGATTAATTCTTGCGGATTTATCAAAAAAGAATCAAGAAGAAATTATTGCTAAAGGTGGCCGTGGTGGCCGTGGTAATACAGCTTTTAAAACACAGACGAATACTGCTCCTGATTATTCAGAAAATGGGGAAGAAGGAGAAAAGAAAACGATTAAAGTAGAAGTAAAATTACTAGCAGATGTTGGGTTAGTAGGACTTCCAAGTGTCGGAAAAAGTACCATTATTTCTATGATATCAAAATCAAGGCCTAAAATTGCAGCTTATCACTTTACGACATTGACTCCTAATTTGGGAGTAACAAAATCAAGTGATGGAAGAAGTTTCGTAGTTGCTGATCTTCCCGGATTAATTGAAGGTGCATCGAAAGGAGAAGGATTAGGAGATAAGTTTTTAAAACATATAGAAAGAACTAAAGTCATTGCTCATGTTGTTGATATGAGTGGAAGTGAAATGAGAGATCCTTATGAAGATTATTTATTAATCAATAAAGAGTTACAAGAATATAATGAAAAATTAATGAAAAAACCGCAAATTATATTAGCTAACAAAATGGATCTTCCACAAGCAAAAGAGAATCTAGAAGAATTTGAAAAACATCTTCCTAAAGAAACTGAAATTTTTGAAATTAGCGCTGCAACAAATATGGGATTACAAAGAGTATTAGATCGCTTAGCCGATTTATTAGATGAGATTCCAAATCAGCCATTATATGAAGATAGTCAAATAGAAAGCCATATTTTATATAAGTTCCAAAAAGAAGAACCCTTTACCATTATGAAAGATGACGATGGCTGTTGGGCAATCCAAGGAAAAGAAGTAGAAAGAATTTTCAAAATGACAAAATTCAACAGTGAAGAAGCTATCTATCGCTTTGCTAAAAAATTACGACGAATGGGAATTGATGAAGAACTAGAAAAATTAGGAGCCAAAGAAGGAGATCAAGTTCGTATTTTAGATTTCTACTTCGATTATAAGGACTAAAAAGATGTTAACGATTAGTACTTTTAATATCAAAAATGACAGTAGTACCTACCGTAGAGAAAAGGCAGAAAGAATTATAGAATATCTAGAAGATAATCAGATAGATATTTTAAATCTGCAAGAGCTTTTTCCTAAGTGTGAAAGGGATTTACGAAAAGAATTGCAAAAAAGAAATTATAAAATTTATGGCAAATATAGATATTATTTTCCCTGGTTTTCTAGCATTAATGAATCTAATGCAATTATTACAAATCAGCCAGTAATCTTTCATAAAACTTACTATTTGCCATCGTTTCCATCTTTTACTAAAAGAGTTGCTACAAAAGTTGTTATTCAAAATGAAAAGATAGGAACGATTAGTATTATTAATACTCATCTAGATTATCAGTATGATTATGTAAAGAAAAAACAATTAAAATATTTACAAAAGCTGATCGAAAAAGATAAAAATCCTATCTTATTGACCGGAGATTTTAATTTAAAAAACAATAAAGAACTTTTTTTCTGGTTTGAAAATGTACTACAAGAAAAAGGAATATTTCCCATAAAAACGAAAGGAAAAACATTGAAACAATCTAGATATCATCGAGCAATTGATCATATTTTTATTTCTCAAGATTTTGAGATTTTAAAAGCAGAAATTATTAAAACTTTATCTATCAGTGATCATTATCCAATTTTAGTAAAATTAATAAAGAGAAGTGATTAAAAATGAAAATAACTATATTAGAACAAAAAGCCAAACATTTAGATAGTCGTATGAAAGGAATTAATCAATGGATTAGAGAAAATATTAATACAGATCCGAATGCATATGAAATTACAGATTGTAATGTACAGTATGCGGAAATATTGTCTATGCTAAGATCTTGTTATGAACAAGGCGAATGGAAAGAGCTAAGTGAAGAACAGCAAGAGAGTTTAAAGCAAAAAATTCAAGAGTGCTCTATGGAGTTGGAAATGATGGAATCTCTTCGACTTCCTCATTCGTTCTTTATGAGTGAGGAACCCCAAGTATTATATCAGGCTTTAAAAAAGAGTCAAGAAGAAATGAATTATGATATTCCAACAGATCCAGCAATTGCAGAAGCAAAGCGAGAATTATTATGTAAATCTATGAGCGTTCCATTCTACATTTGGCAGGTACAAAGGACAGAGCCTAACTACCAATATGATAATGTGAGTGAATATAGTACCATGCAATTAATGCTTGACTTATATCAAAGTGAATCTGCATTAGTATGTGGCAAGATCCAATTTAAAGAGCAAATAGAAGGGTTATTTGAAAGAATCGAAAAAAATTATAAATATAGTTCAGAAAAACAGAATAAACAAAAGTAAGACCTCAGGTTTCTCTATTTTAATCAATCAAAAGCAAATATAGATCTATAAATAAAAATTTCTAATTTTAAAAGAAAAAGTAGCAGTTCAGTGAATGAAATTTTCGCCTTTTAAAGGAATTTGTCAAAGAATTATTGTAAAATATAAAAATAGTTGGACAAAAGAGAAAAGTTATACTATAATCAAAGGTAGAAATAGAATGAAGTTGAGGATGAGGTGAAAATATGTTTGATGTAAACATCTTGATATCGAATGGAGTAGATGTAAATAAAAGTTTAGAATTATTTGGAGATATGGAGACTTACAATGACACCGTAGGTGAATTCTTAATTAGTGCTCAAGAAAAACTCGCTAAATTAGAGGAATACAAAAATGAAAAAGATATGGCTAACTATGCTATTTATGTCCACTCACTAAAAAGTGATGCTAGATATTTTGGTTTTATGAAATTAGGAGAAATTGCCTATGATCAAGAATTAAAAAGTAAAGATGGAGATATCTTATATATATATGATCATTTTAATGAACTAAAAGAAGAAGTAGAGAAAACAGTTTCTATTTTAAAACAGTATTTGAACAAAGAACCTTTAGAAGAAAAGAAAGAAGAACCTACAAAGGAATCTCCACCAGTGATAGAAACAACTGGAGAAGTATATCAATCAAAAACTATTTTAGTTGCAGATGATTCTAATATCGTACGCAATTTTGTGAAAAAGATCTTTAGCGATGATTATGAAGTAGGAATGGCCAAAGATGGAGAAGAAACTCTACAAATTATTCAGGCAAATAAAGATAATGGAAATATTGTAGCAATTTTATTAGATTTAAATATGCCAAAAAAAGATGGATTTGCTGTACTAGAGTATATGAAAGAAAATAATTTGTTTTCCAAAATGCCAGTATCTATTATCTCTGGAGATTCATCTAAAGCAACGATTGACAAAGCATTTACTTATCCGATTGTAGATATGATAGGAAAACCTTTCACAGAAATGGATGTAAAAAGAGTTCTAGAAAGAACTTTATATATGCAAGAAATGCAATAAAAGGACCGTTAAGTCCTTTTTTCTTTTATTATTTCTGTTTTTGTCTCACCTTTTTTTCTAATAGGAAGTTTTTCCCCTACAGAAAAATGTTGAGCCGTATTTAAAGGGAAGAAATAAACGTAATATACTTTCCTTTTCGGAAAAATATATTTTTCCGATTTAAAGTTTGCATAAAGATATAAAATCCGATTTTCTTTATCGGTCAAAATAATATCGATTTTTTGGCATAAGAAATTAGTGGTAACAAATTTCTTATGAGGAAAACAGACCCCATAATCCAAAGGCTCTAAAACAAATTTCAAGCCTTTAAATCTTTCCCAAAAAGAATTCAGTTCGATAATTTGGATCCTTTTTTTCTTAATTTTTAAATACACAAAACATCACCACACAAGAATTGACCCAATATAAACTAATAATTCATCTAAGAAAATAGTAACAAATAGTACAAATATAATCTTCTTAGCATACTTTTATATCAGATAGAAATAAATTTTAGTAAATCTAATTACAATTGATATCATTATACCATAGTTATCAATAATTGAAAAGGAATAGATATGGATTAGAAGGGATAACAAAACTTCACAGGAGAGGTTTC
>CALVQX010000006.1 GCA_944358405.1 uncultured Bacilli bacterium
GTGGACGTCGTAGAAGATATTCAGCAACTGTTGTCGTAGGTGATCGTAAAGGTAAAGTTGGATTAGGTATTGGAAAAGCAAACGAAGTACCTGATGCAATAAAGAAAGCAATTCAAGATGCAAACAAAAAAATGATCACAATACCTCTAATTGAAGGAAGAACAGTAGCTCATGAAATGATAGGAACAAGTGGTGCTGCTAGAGTAATTATTAAACCTGCTCCAGCTGGTACTGGTATCATTGCTGGTGGATCTGTTCGTGCTATCTTAGAATTAGCAGGAATTCGTGATGTTGTCTCTAAATCACTAGGAGCAAGAACAAAACTAAATATGGCGACTGCTGCATTAAATGCATTAAAGTCTATTAAGACTCCAGAGCAAGTAGCAGAACTACGCGGAAAAACAGTAGAGGAGATATTAGGATAATGAAGTTACATGAATTAGAAAAAAATATCGGTGCTACTCATGCTAAAAAACGTCTAGGAAACGGTCCAGGTAGTGGTCATGGAAAAACATGTGGACGCGGACAGAAAGGACAAAAAGCACGTAGCGGTGGTAGTATCAACCCTGTATTTGAAGGTGGACAATTACCATTATATAGAAGAATCCCAAAAAGAGGATTTTCAAATCATATGTTTAAAACACAATATGCAGTAATTAATCTTGATCAATTAAACATTTTCGAAGATGGTACTGTAGTAACTCCTGCCTTATTGAAAGAAAAAGGTATTGTAAAAAAACAATTAGATGGAATCAAAGTATTAGGAACTGGAAAATTAGAGCATAAAATAACAATTCAAGCAAATAAATTTTCAACTAGTGCTCTAGAAAAGATTAAAGACTCAGGAAGCAAAGCTGAGGTGATCTAATATGTTTAGTACTATGAAGCAATTATTTACTCCAACGAATAAAGATTTACGTCATAGAATTTATTTTACACTTGGAGCATTAATGATCTTCATATTAGGAATTTCAATTAGAGTTCCAGGAACAGAGGATTTAACAAGCAATTTAGGATTCTTAGAATTAATTAATACGATGGGTGGAGGGGCATTAAAGAATTTTTCTATCTTTGCTTTGGGAGTAATGCCATACATTACAGCATCCATCATTATGCAATTATTACAAATGGATATTATTCCATATTTTTCAGAATTAAGAAAACAAGGAGCAACTGGCCGTCAAAAGATAAATCAGATTACCAGATATGTAGGAATTGCCTTTGCTTTTATTGAAGGATATGCATTCTCTTTTGCTTTTATAGGAAAAACAGGGAATGTAATGCAATATTTATATATTGCAACAATTCTAACTGCAGGTACCGCTTTCCTTTTATGGTTAGGCGATCAAATCACTCAAAAGGGAATTGGTAATGGGATAAGTTTGATTATTATGGCCGGTATTATTGCAACCCTTCCCCAAATGTTTATTGATGCATTTAATGGATTAATAGCATTCGATGGGACAGCTCAAGTAATTACATTAGGAATTATTAAATTTATACTTTTTGTAATTATTTACTTTGCAATTATTATTGGAGTAATATTTGTTCAAGAATCAGAAAGAAGAATCCCAATTCAATATTCCAACAAATCAACTAGTGCTTATGGAAGTGCAGCACAAAGCTTTATGCCAATAAAGATTAATTCAGCTGGAGTAGTTCCAGTCATCTTTGCATCAAGCTTATTATCTATTCCTAGTATTATTGCACAAGTAATTAATAATGAATCATTTACCTTATTTGTACAAAAATACCTAACTTATACAACACCAGTTGGTTTCATTATCTATGTAATATTTATTTTCTTCTTTGCTTATTTTTATACATTTATTCAATTAAAACCAGATGAATTTGCAAAGAATTTACAAGAAAATGGTGGGTATATTCCTGGAATTAGACCTGGAGAGGAAACAAAAAAACACGTAAGTAAGGTACTATCTAGATTAACCATTTTAGGAGCAACATTTTTAGTAGTAATTGCCGGATTACCAATTCTATTCTCTAAAGTTACAAGCTTACCTACTTCAGTATCCATTGGTGGTACCGGATTATTAATCGTTGTAGGTGTTGCTTTAGAAACATATAAGCAATTGGAAGGAAGTATTTTAACTAGAAGTTATAAAAGAGGATATAGTAGAAGGTAATTATATGAAAAATATCATGTTTATTGCTCCTCCCGCAGCAGGGAAAGGAACACAAGCAGAGCTAGTGGTAGAAAAATATCATATTCCTCATATATCAACTGGCGATATCTTAAGAGAAATATCAAAAGAAGATAGTGAATTAGGAAATTATGTTTTTGAAACCTTAGCCAGTGGGAAGTTAGTAAAAGATGAAATTACCTATCAATTAATCGAAGAAAGATTAAAGAAAAAAGATTGTCAAAATGGTTTTATTATTGATGGCTTTCCAAGAAATATAAACCAAGCAATAGAATATGACAAAATTTTAAATAAATTAGGTTATAAGATAGGGTATGTAATTTCAATTAAGATGGAAGAAAAAACATTAGAAAAAAGAATTACAGGCAGACGTATTTGTGAAGACTGTCATTCCATCTTTAATATCAATGACCCATCCAGTGCTCCACAAGTAGAATCTGTTTGTGATAACTGCGGAGGAAAACTTTACCAAAGAAATGATGATAATTTAGAATCCTTTCAAACAAGGTATCAAATGTATCTAGAAAAAACCGCACCAATTGTACAACATTATCAACAACAAAATGTTTTATATGAAGTTAATGGAGAAGATACTGTAGAAAATGTATTTAAACAAATAGATAAGATTATCCAAGAAAATTAAAGGAGATGATAAATTGATTACAATTAAGAGTAAGAGAGAAATAGAGCTCCTAAGAATTGCTGGTAATATTGTCTATCAGACGCATCAGTATTTAAAACCATATATTAAAGAAGGAATCACAACTAAAGAATTAGACAAATTAGCAGAAGCGTTTATTAGAAGCAAAGATTCTACCCCTTCTTTCAAAGGATATGAAGGATTTCCAACCGCACTATGCATCAGCGTAAATTCAGAGGTAGTACATGGATTTCCTAGTGATAGAGTGCTAAAAAATGGAGATATCGTATCAATTGATATTGGTGCATGTTATAAAGGATATCATGGAGATTCAGCTTGGACTTATGCAGTAGGAGAGATAAACGAAGAAAAGAAGTTTTTGTTAGAACATACAGAAAAGTCTCTATTTGTAGGGTTAGAACAAGTAAAACCAGGCAATAGAATTGGAGACATTGGATATGCTATAGAACAATACGCAAAAGAGCATCATCTAGGAGTCGTAAGAGAATTATGTGGCCATGGTGTAGGAACTTCAGTACATGAAGATCCAGAAGTTCCAAATTATGGGAGAAAGAATACTGGGCCAAGATTAAAAGAAGGCATGGTGATTGCTGTAGAACCAATGTTAACATTAGGCAGTCCAAGAATTTTTATACATGATAACAATTGGACCGTAGATACAGAAGACGGTCGTCCATCAGCTCATTTTGAACATACAATTGTAGTAACTAACGATGGATATCAAATCTTGACAGGAGAGTGAAAAGATGGCTAAGGAAGATACAATTGAAATTGAAGGCAAAGTTCTAGAAATTATCCCTGGAGGGAAATTTAAGGTTCAACTAGAAAATGGACACATTGTGGAGGCCCACGTTTCTGGTAAAATACGAATGAACTATATTCGCATCTTAGCAGGAGATACCGTAATGATAGAACTATCGCCATATGATTTAACACGTGGGCGTATAACCTATCGTAAATAATAGGAGGGATATAAATGAAAGTACAAAGTTCAGTAAAGCCAATTTGCGAAAAATGCAAAGTAGTAAAACGTAAAGGTACAATAAGAATAATTTGTGAAAATCCAAAACACAAACAAAAACAAGGATAATTTATAGGAGGTGTACAAATAAATGGCACGTATTAAAGGTGTAGATATTCCAAATGATAAACATATTTGTATTTCATTAACTTATATCTATGGAATAGGAAGAAGTTTAGCAAAGAGAATTTTAAAGGATGTAAATATTAATCCTGAAACTAAAACAAAAGATTTATCACAAGAAGATTTAGTAAAAATTCGTGACGAAATTAACAAATACTTAACAGAAGGTGACTTACGTCGTGAAGTTAATATGAATATAAAAACCAAGATGGAAATTAATTCATACCAAGGAAGTCGTCATAAAAAAGGATTACCAGTAAGAGGTCAAAGAACTAATCGTAATGCCCGTACTCGTAAGGGTAAAGGAAAAACAGTAGCAAATAAAAAGAAAGTTTAGTGAACATAGAGAAATAAAAAAAGGAGGTAAGACTTATGGCTTATAAGACGAGAAAGAAAAAAGTAAAAAAGAATGTCCCAGAAGGAATTGCACATATTCATTCAACATTTAATAATACAATCACAACAATTACTGATAAAGATGGTAATGTAATTAGTTGGGCATCAAGTGGAGCAATTGGATTTAAAGGTAGTAAAAAATCAACTCCATTCGCTGCTGGAATGGCTGCTGAAGCAGCAGGAAAAGCTGCATTCGATATGGGAATGAGAAAAGTAGAAGTTCGAGTTAAAGGATTAGGACCAGGACGTGAAACTGCAATTCGTTCTTTACAAACTGCAGGATTAGAAGTAACTGCAATTTCAGACGTTACACCAATACCACATAATGGATGTCGTCCACCAAAACGCCCACGTGGATAGTGGATAAAAAGAATAAATAAGTTTGTGGCTAATAAATAAAGGGAGGTTAGTTTCATGTTACAATTTGAAAAACCAATTTATAAAATAACAGATTCTGTAGAAAGTAATTTCTATGGAAGATTTGAACTAGAACCATTAGAAAGAGGATTTGGAACTACAATTGGTAATGCCCTAAGAAGAGTAATGTTATCATCTCTTCCTGGAAGTGCAATTAGTAGTATCAAAATTGATGGAGTTCTACATGAATTTCAGACGATGGATGGTGTATACGAAGATGTAACTACAATCATTCTAAATCTAAAGGGAGTAGTATTCAAAAATCATTCAAATGAAGCAAAGGTAGTACGTATTCATGCTGCAAAAGAAGGAGAAGTTACTGCTGGAGATATTGAGCATGATGCCGATATTGAAGTAATTAATAAGGATAAGGTAATTGCCACTTTATCAAAAGGTGCCACTTTAGATATGGAAATGACAGTTACCAATGGTCGCGGCTATGTAAGAAGCGAAGAAAACAAAAAAATACATGATATTAAAAAACCAGGAGTAATTGCAATTGATTCAATATATTCTCCGATTGAAAGAGTTTCATATGAAGTGGGAAGTGCTAGAGTTGGACAAGATGAAAGTTATGATAAATTAACATTGGATGTATGGACCAATGGTTCAATCAAGCCAGAGGAAGCGATCGCTTTAGCATCAAGAATTTTAATTGAACATTTTACAATTCTTACTGATTTATCAGCAATAGCAGATGTAAGTGGAATGATGATCGAAAAAACGGAAGATCCAAAAGTAAAAGCATTAGAAACTTCAATTGAAGATTTGGACTTTTCAGTAAGAGCATATAACTGTTTAAAAAGAGCAGGAATTCATACATTGCAAGATCTTGTAAATAAAAGTGAATCTGATATGATGAAAATACGTAATTTAGGTAAAAAATCTCTAAAAGAAGTATTAGATAAAATTAGAGATATGGGTCTAATTTTACGTGATGATGACTAGAAAAAGGAGGTATAACAATGGCATATAGAAAGTTAGGAAGAGACAACAAGCATAGAAGAAGTATGCTAGCAACCATGACCAAACAACTAGTAGTAAATGAAAGCATTCAAACAACAGAAACTAGAGCAAAAGAAGTACGCAAATTTGCTGAAAAAATGATTACTTACGGAAAAAAAGGTGATTTAGTTTCTCGTCGTAAAGCATTGGCTTTTTTACACAATGACAAAAAAGTAGTAGATAAAATCTTCCATGATTTAGCAGCTCGTTATGAAAATCGTAATGGTGGATATACTCAAATTTTAAAATTATCAGAAAGACGTGGAGATGACGCTTTAATAGTAATTTTGAAATTTGTAGAAACGGAAACTCCATCAGAAGAAAAAAAAGATAAGAATGAAAAGAAAACTACAAAGAAAGAAGCAAAGGAAAAATAGACCTTAAGCTTTCTTTTTTTATTCGCAAGAAAAATCCTACATGACGAAAGGAATTAAGTTTACTTCATTCTTTTATTCTAGATATTTTTACTTATTTTTGCTATAATAAAAATGATGAGGTGATAAGATGAAAGTACTAATTACTGGAGCCTCTTCTGGAATAGGATTAGACATGGCTAAATATTTAGCAAGTAAAAAATATGAATTAATCTTAGTTTCCAGAAATAAAGAAAAATTAGAGCAAATTCAAGAAAAACTACCTACCAAGGTAACAATTATCGTAGCAGATCTTTCCAATGAGCAAAAAGTAAAAGAATTATATGTATTAACAAAGAAAGAAGATATTGATATATTAATTAACAACGCTGGTTTTGGTGATTTTGGCTATTTTACCGAAACAGATTTAGCAAAAGAGTTAGATATGATTAATACAAATATTAAAGCTGTACATATCTTAACTAAATCATTTTTAAAAGATATGGAAAAGAAAAATTCTGGATATATCTTAAATGTAGCTTCTTCTGCGGCTTTTCAACCAGGACCATTAATGAGTACCTATTATGCCACAAAATCATATGTATATCAGTTATCTGAAGCAATTTATTATGAACAAAAAAAGAAAAAAAGTAACGTTCATATATCTGTTTTATGCCCTGGACCAGTAGATACAAATTTCAACAATATTGCAGGTGTAAAATTTGGAGTAAAACCATTAAAAAGTAGTTTTGTAGCTAAATATGCGATCGATAAAATGTTCTCTAAAAAATTACTAATTATCCCAGGATTTAAAATGAAATGTGCCAAATTTTTCAGTAGATTTTTATCAGATAAATTTCTACTTCGAATTACATACCGAATTCAAAAGAAAAAAGTCAACGAATAGTTGGCTTTTAATCTACTTTTATTATATAATAAAAGACATATCGGAGGTAGTATATGAAAGAAAATATAATAGAAATCAAAGAGTTAACTATTCCTAAAATTTTTGAAAACTTTAATATTTCTTTCGCCGAAAATAAATTTATAACTATCTCAGGTCCTAATAATTGTGGTAAAACAACATTAATTAGAATATTATCAAAAAAAATATCAACAAAAGATTCGGTTATGGTACGATCTAAAAAAATAGAAGATTATAAACCTATAGAGTATTCTTCTATGGTTCAGGTAGTCATTCCAAAAGAGATGTTTTTTCAAGAAGAAACAGTAGAAGAATTTATAAAAAGGCACATAGAGAATTTAAACATAAAAAAAGAAGAAAAACCTCAACAATATACTCTACTAGTAAAAAAATTTAAATTAGAAAAATTTCAAAAAAACAAAATGATAGAGTTAGAAGACTCTACTTTACTTAGAATTCAGCTTGCAATATCTTTATATGAAAGGCCGAAGATTCTTTTACTAGATAATGTATTAGCAGAAATGTCTAAATTAGAAAAAAAACAGATACTAAAAGAATTAAAGGAATTTCAATTAGAAAATAACATGACTATAATTATGACAACTATGAATTTAGAAGAAACATTAGAAAGTGATTATTTATATATTATTGCAGATAGTAAAATTATTTTAGAAGGAGCACCACAACAAGTATTAGAACATGACAATGTACTGAACAAATTAGGATTAGAATTACCATTTATGATGGATTTGTCTGTAAAATTGAGAGATTATGATGTACTAAAAGAAATAGAATTAGACATGGATAGGATGGTAGAAAAGCTATGGAAATAATTGTTCAAAACATAAACTATCAAGATTGGAATTTAGATTTTTGCCTTCCTGATGCATCAATTGTAGGAATCACAGGAGAAGGAAAAAGCTTGGTGAGTAAAATAATTTCTTTTCAAATTATTGGAATGGGAACATGGATAGTAAATGGAGAAAAAATAGAAAATGAAAATCTATATAAAATAGCTAAAAAAATAAGTTACGTATCTAAAGATTTGTATTATTATCCATATCTGAGAACAGTAAAAGAGTATATGAATGAAATAATTAAATATAATAAATTACAAATAAGAGACCCAGATAAAAAAGAAAGAGATTCTCTAAAAATTGTAAATTTACCATCATCTTATCTAGAAAGAGAACTTTTTACCTTATCCAGTTCTGAAAAAAAATTAGTTCAAATTGCCATGAGCCTACTATCGAATCCCGAAATAATCGTATTTGACGAACCATTTCTAAATTTAGACTTGCACCAAGAAAAAAAATTTTATATGTTGATAACAAGATTAAAAGAGCAATATCATAAAACCATAGTATTAGCAACGAATAATAGTAATTTGCTGTATAAATATACGACAGATATGCTATTTTTAAAAAAGCATAGAGTATTTTTTTATGGACCAACTTCCGATGTCTACTTAAGAGTATCCTATTTAACAAAAAATAAATTTGAAGTACCCGATATTGTAAATTTTACTTATAAAGCGAAAAAAAAGTATCAAGTGAAAATAGACTATCACAAAGATATTAGAGATATTATTAAAGATATTTATAAACACATATAAAATCCACAAAAATTGTGGAAAAAATAAAGGAGGAGAAATATGCGATTTTTATTAAAATTTGCTTATGATGGAAGTAATTATAGTGGTTACCAAATTCAACCTGGGAAAAATACAATCCAAGAGCAATTAGAAAATGCCCTGAAAAAGATTAATAATGGAGAAAAAACACCCTTAGTAGCAACAGGGAGAACGGATAAAGGAGTTCATGCACTATGCCAATATGGACATGTAGATATGAATGTTAAAATTAATGAAAAGCAAATGAAAAGAGCAATGAATAGTAATCTTCCTCCGGATATTCATGTAATAGAAGCAAAAACAGTAGCGGATGATTTCCATGCCAGATATCAAGTAAAAGAAAAAGAATATCAATACGATATAAATGTTGGTGAATATAATCCATTAGAAAAAAATTACAAATTTCAATATAATCATCAGTTAAATATAGAAAGTATGCAACAGGCAATCCAATATTTTTTAGGAACTCATGACTTTAGAGCCTTTGTAACAGAAAATAAAGAGAGAAAAAATTGTATTAGAACCATAAAAAAAGCCACAATAAAGCAAAAGAAAGAAACTGTAACAATCACATTTTGTGGAGATGGATTTCTTCGCTATCAAGTGCGAAACATGGTAGGTTTATTAATTAGAGTAGGTGAAAATAAAATTCCTCCACAGAGTGTAGAAAAAATACTAGAAAGTAAAGATAGAACAAAATCAGGAAAAACTGCACCAGCCGAAGGATTATATTTAACCAAAGTAAGATACTAAAAAAATTGATAGAAGAATCAAAAAAGCAAATCATTATGAACTGAATCTCAAAAGTTGAACAGTTTATATTAATATGATTTGCTTTTAAAAATTTTAATTACTTTTCCCAGGATTTCTTTTTCAAAAACATTTCAAAAACTTTTAATCCATAATTTTTATTATAATAATTAGGAAATTCATTTAAATGTGCTAGAGCAATCTTTGCTGTTGTAATTAAATCATTATTGGTTACATTAGTTTGAGGATGCACAGTACCGTGTTCCGATTCTATATTAATACCCTCTAGAAATTCTAATGGAGTATACTTATCGAAAGAAACACCTAGTACTGCTGCTGCATACATGGCATCGTTCATATTAAACATAGTATCACCAATATATTATATGTTTAACCACTTGGTTAGTTTTATCAATATTCTCTTTTTATTCTGTAAACTTTTTCAATTTAAAGTAGATTTTCCTCTATAAGATTGCTCCCTTGAAATAACAAATCCTACAAAATAATTGATTTTTTTTGTGTTTTATGGTATAATAAGCACACTCAAAAGAAATGAGTAAAAGGGGTTGTCGGAAATGGAAAAAGAGGTCAAAGAAGAAGGTAGAAAATCAGATATAATAACGCAGAGTAAAAACTGGATAAAAAATAAATTGGCAAAATGGAATAGTACTGAAAACAAAATAAGAATATGTGAAAAATTAGGTGCTACAAAATTTCAAAGAGTGGTGTTCAAAGCAGAAGAAAAAAAATTCAAAATACTAAAGAAAATATGTCCAAATTTCATACAACATTATGATAATTGGTGTAATCGAAAAAGAGACAAACTATTGAAAAAATATCACTCAGAAGAGAATCAAAGAAAAATTATAGAGTATTATCGAAGCCAAAAACTACTAGCAAGAAAAGAATGGATAAGGGAAGAAAATAGAAACTATCACATGGATCAAAATAACCCAATGGAATTCATAGAGTACTTAGAATGGAACAAAGAAATTCATCAAAATGGACTCAAAAAAAATATAATTACGCTCCCATTATTAAGTGCTGCAACCATATGTGGATTTGCACCAGCAATACCTTTTTTAATGCTAGAAGCAGGTAGCACTTTTATTAATTTTCAATGTGTAAATATTCAAAATTATAATATCTATCGTTTTCGTCAAAAAGAAGAAAAACTAAAGAAATTACAAGACCAAAAGCATAAAAGAGATCTCAAAAAATATGGAGAGGCAGCAAAAATAATTGGAGAAAGCTTAGATAAAACAACAGAAATTCCTAGCTTAGAAGAGATAATAGATAATATAAAAACCCCTGAGCAGTTACAACAGCTAAGAAATTTAAGACAAGCAATTTTATCTACTATGGTAATAAATGATCGAATCAAAGAATCAAATATAAAAGGAGGAAAAAAATATGGACGTAATTAGAACGACAACAACATTTGGAGGAGTAACGACTACTGGTGCACTTTGTCTTGATAAGGAAGGACAGATAAGACCAAAAGGAGTAGGAACAACTCTTGGAACAACAGCAACCACTTCTACTTCTATGGTATTACAAGAAATTAGTTCTCAACAAGTAATAAACAACGCATATGCCTACTTAGAATCACTATCAGTAGAAGAGTTAGCTGAACTAGATGAACTAATGAATCATAAGGAAAAAGAATTTACATCTGATGTGCCAAAAGAAGAAATTACAAGACATATATAAAAGTCGAAAAAATATAGGAGTTTTTCTTGATAAAAGAATAAAAAGTATTGCTTTTTCATTCTTTTTTTAGTATAATCATAATCGGTACATTCGACATCCCCACATAAATTAGGCCCTGGGAAAGCCTGATTTAAGTTAAAAGGAGAGAAATTTATGAAAAGTTATATTCAAAAGAAAGAAACTGTAGAACGCAAATGGTATGTGATCGACGCAGAAGGAAAATCTTTAGGACGTGTAGCTTCACTTGCAGCTACATATTTACGTGGTAAACATAAACCAACCTATACGCCACATATTGATTGTGGAGATAATATCATCATTATCAATGCAGAAAAAGTAAATCTTACCGGAAATAAATTAAATGATAAAATTTACTATAACCATTCAATGTATCAAGGTGGATTAAGAGAAAGAACTGCCAAAGTAATGAGAGAAAAATATCCAACGGAAATGATCGAAAGAGCAGTGAAAGGAATGCTTCCACACAATAGATTAGGAAGACAAATGTACAAGAAACTATTTGTATATGCAGGAAGCACACACAAGCATGAGGCACAAAAGCCAGAATTGCTTGAAGTGAAATAGGAGGGTTTAAGCTATGGCAAAAGAAAAGAAGAATGTTTACACTGGAACTGGACATAGAAAAACAAGTGTAGCACGTGTTACCTTAACTCCAGGAACTGGAAAAATCACAGTAAATGGAAGAGATGTAAGAGAGTATTTTCCATCTGAAATTTGTGTAATGGACTTATCTCAACCATTAGTATTAACAAATACAAAAGATATGTTTGATGTAGATGCAAAAGTAAGTGGTGGTGGATATACTGGTCAAACTGGAGCGATCCGTCATGGTATTACAAAAGCATTATTACAATACGATTCAACGACACCAGCTGATTCAGAAAATAGTTTTAGAAAAGTACTAAAGGTAGCTGGATTTATTACTAGAGATCCTCGTAAGAAAGAACGTAAAAAACCAGGATTGAAAAAAGCACGTCGTGCACCACAATTCTCAAAACGTTAAAAAACAGTTTCAAGAGTGTTTATCTACACTCTTTTTTTGATCCGAAAGAGCAAAAATATAAAATTTGCATATAATACTACGAGGAGGTCAAAATGTTGAAATTAGAATACTTACAACAACTTCTTGTGATAGCAATCGCACTAAGTGTAATAACGTGTGCCTTTATCCAAAAAACAAAAAGTTGCTTTAAATGCAGTAAATATTTATGTTTCTATTCATTTATAGTAAATATGTTATTTGGAATAGTTTTTTGCATTAGCTTTACAGAAATTAATTTTCCAACAAGCCTATGGGTAGGTTTTTTCTCTTATGTAGGAGCAGACACAATCTATAAAAGCTTAGAAGGAAAACTATCCTCTCATAGTGATATTGTTAACAAAAAAACAGTAACAATTTCAACAGATAATTTAATTAATAAGGAGGAAGAAGAAAGCTGATGGAAAAACCAATCTATCCAAGTAGCAATATGCGCATTACTCAAGGTTATGGGGAAGGAACGCATAAAGACAGTTATGCCATAGATGATGCTGGAAAAGATACAGGAATTGATCCAATCAAAGCACCATTTACAGGTATAATAAAAAAGATCTACACAAATGATGCAAATGAAGTATGGCTAGAAAGTGCAGAAGAAGTTGAATATCCAGATGGAACAATAGACTATATGACGGTAATGTTTGCCCATTGTAATGATGTAAATAGCTTATTTGTAGGAAAAAGAATTGAACAAGGAGAAGAGTTCTATTCAGAAGGGACAAAAGGAAATGCTTCAGGAAACCATTGTCATATCGAATGTGGACAAGGAAAATTTACTGATCCCGGATGGTATAAAAATAATTCGGGATACTATTCGATGAATAATGGAAAACCTCCAGAAGAATGTCTGTGGGTGGATGATAGTATAAATGTAATAGATAATCATAATTACAATTTCAAGTTAATAGAAGAAAAGGAAGAAGAATCATCTTTAGAAAATGAATCAGCAACCGAGGAAGGTTCCAATGATTTACAAAATGCTCCAGAAGAGGATGAGATTATATCAAAAGATGAATCTGAGAAAAAAGCAAAATTAATATATACCTGTAAAAAGACAGATTTATATGGAATTTATCTAAAAGAAAATCAAAATGTCTACATCGACTAAAAATGAAGTGATTATCACCTCATTTTTTTATCCTAACGCAACATCTAAAATCATCATAATAGAAAAGCCAATTAAAGTAAATAAAGCCATCAAATCCTTTTTCTTATTAGTTTGGCTCTCAGGAATTAACTCTTCTACAACAACATAGATCATAGCTCCTGCGGCAAAAGCTAATAAAAAGGGTAGTAGGCTCTGAATTTTTAATACTAAAATCGCACCAATAACTGCCGAAATCGGTTCTACAAATCCACTTAACTGTCCGAAAAAGAATGCTTTTTTTCTAGATAATCCTTCTCTACGCAAGGGAAGACTGACAGCACTACCTTCTGGAAAATTTTGTAGACCAATTCCTAAAGCTAAAGTTAAGGCAGAAGCTAAGGTTGCTCCTTCCAAGTGATAAGCCAAAGAACCAAAAGCCACCCCAACTACAAGACCTTCTGGAATATTATGAAGTGTAATAGAAAAGACGAGCATCAAACATCTCTTCAAACGACTAGTAGTTGCTACAGAGGAGTCTTTTTTTTGTCTTTTAGAGCAAAAATCATAAATTTTATCTCCTAAAAATAACAATAATCCTCCACTAAAAAATCCTAAAAATACTATAAGACAAGCTATCATTTGCATATTTTGTGCCATTTCGATCGCTGGGCTTAATAAAGACCAAAAGGAAGCAGCGATCATAACACCTGCAGAAAATCCCAACAAGGCATCCATAATTCCTTTTTTCACTTCTTTAAAAAAGAAAACAATACTAGCCCCAAGCATCGTAACACCCCAGGTAAATAAAGTAGCAAGCAATGCCTGATAAACTGGAGATAAGTCATGAAAAAAATTAACCATTAAACTTCACCATTATAAAGTATTCTATTAAGCAAAACAAAGTATGGGCACGTATCATAAGAGAGGAAAGAAATTCCATATAAATTGCATATAATTAATAGGTGATGAAGATGTTAAAAAGAAAATATTATACTCTGATTATTACAATATTAATCTTATTACTTTTATCAATTCAAATGATTTCTGCCAAAACTTTGCCCTTAATGGGAATAATAATAACGATTGATCCAGGACATGGTGGAAGAGATTCCGGAACTCTTTATGGAGATATATTAGAAAAAGATCTAAATTTAGCAATATCGAAACAATTAGAAGAAGAGTTAAGTAAAAATGGAGCTATTACATATATGACTAGAAATGATGACATTGATTTATCTTCGATCTATGATTCTAGAAAGAAAAGAGGAGATTTATATAGAAGACTTTTATTAATAAAAAACAATAACAGTGATCTATATTTATCAATTCATATTAATTGGTATCAAAATAGTACTTATAAAGGAGCTGAAGTATTGTATCACTCAATTAATCCAGAAAATGAACTCCTAGCAAACTCTATTATGAAAGAATTTGAAACAACATTAGGAAGTACAAGAGAAGTAAAAAAAACAGATCTTTATATGTATAAAAACACAACAACTCCAGGAGTTTTAATAGAATGTGGCTATCTTTCGAATAGTACAGAAAGAAGTTTATTACAAGATGAAAAATATCAAAAAAAGATTGCCTCTGCTATTACAGAAGGTGTGATTAATTACCTAAAAGAACAAAAAAAATTAAAATATATTGTTTAAAATAAAAATAAGAAATAAAATGAGAGTAAATACAGAAAAAATTGAATTCATTTTATTTTGTTCCAATCATTTTTAAAATAGTATCATAGTAAAAATTATAAATAAATCCGAAAAAATATATGTTGTAAAAACAGTAAAAAAAAGATATAATTAAGCTAGAGTAAAAAGATAAGCAAGGTTGGTGATAAAGTGATTGTTAGATTAATAAAAAAGACAAAAATCTATAATTTTACTTTGCCAACGAAAATATCAGGAAATTATTGGATCACTGACAACGATTATCTAGGAAATAACAGAAACCTTATTAATGTTGAAGAATGTGATGGAAAGTGGAAGATTAAAAGCGATTTTGAAACAAAAATCATGTCTGGTGAAAGAGAGATAGAATCTGCCTTTTTAAAAGAGTATAATCTTTACTTTTTAAAAATTAATACGGATAATGAATATGTAATATTATACTGTTCTCCTACTATTGATCCGGTCGTTAGCAGACTACATTTAAAAAAAGAAGGAGAGCTTATCATTGGAAATGATTCTAGTGCACATATTAATTATAGCTATCCATTAGTATCAAAACAACATGCTAAATTAACTTATAATAATAATAAATGGGTCATTCAAG
This sequence comes from uncultured Bacilli bacterium, assembly GCA_944358405.1. Taxonomy (GTDB): domain Bacteria; phylum Bacillota_I; class Bacilli_A; order RF39; family UBA660; genus CALVQX01. The sequence continues at coordinate 15,584 of CALVQX010000006.1, forward strand.
ATCTAAATAGTAAATATGGAACTTATGTAAATAATACTGCAATTACAACAAAAGAGCTAGAATATGGAGATATTATTTTTATCATGGGATTAAAGATCATTGTTTTAAAAGGATCGATCATCGTAAATAATATTGGCAACTCCATAAGATTAGATAGCAACAGTTTTGAATTGGAAAGTCCGATTATCCAACATCAAATAGAAATGGATAACCCAGAAGAAGAAAATATAGAGTTTTATAAAGAGGAAGACTATTTTTATCGTGCTCCAAGATTTAAAACAAGAATAGAAGATGCAAATATAAAAATAGATCCACCACCAGGAAAAGAAGCAGAAGATAAAACTCCAATGATTTATACAGTAGGTCCGATGATGACTATGGCAATGATGTCTGTATCCATGGGATATTCTTCTTTAAGTGGAGTAATTGATGGATCAAGAGACTTATCAGAGGCATTGCCAACTTTACTTATGTCTTTTGCCATGCTGATGACGATGTTATTATGGCCAATTTTAACGAAGAGATATCAAAAAAGACAGAAGAAGAAAAGAGAAAACTTACGTCAGACAAAATACACAGACTATATAGAATCTAAAAGAGAAAAAATTCAAGCAGAGATGAAGATTCAACGCCAAATTTTAATTGATAATTATCTTCCTTTATCGGAAACAAAGGATATCATTTATTCAAGAAAAAGAAATTTATGGGAAAGAGAAATAGAACAAGAAGACTTCTTGACTCTTCGATTAGGAATTGGTACAACGGAATTAAGAGGAACAATTAGTTTCCCGGAAGAACACTTTTCACTAGATGATGATAATTTATTACAAGAAGTATATAAATTAGGTGCAGAATCCAGAATGTTAGAAGATGTTCCAATATCTCTATCTTTTATTACTAACAATATTACAGCAATCATTGGTACAGCAAACAATAAACAACAATTTATTGAAGGATTATTATTGCAAATGATGACTTATCATAGCTATGAGGATTTAAAAATTGTCATTTTAACAAATGAAAAAAATAGTACAAATTGGGATTATTTAAAAGTATTACCACATTGCTGGAGTAATGATAAATCAATTAGGTATTTTGCAAGCAATCTAGATGAGGCAAAAGAGATTTCTCTAGCCTTAGAACAAGAACTACAAGCTAGAAAATATAGAGATGTTAATGGAAAAATGGAATTAAATACAGCAGATTATAGAAGATATAAACCCTATTATGTTTTAATTACCGATGATTATAAATTAGTAAGAGATGTAGAGCTAGTAAAAGATGTAGCAGAAATGCAAATAAATATTGGATTTAGTTTGATTGTAATTAGTCCAAGATTAGTAAATTTACCTAACGAGTGTAAAACATTTATCAGTATCGGAGATAAAAAATCAGGAGTGTTTGAAAATGAATTAGTTTCCAATAAACAAAAAGAATTTGTAGCAGATTTTGATCCTACCTTAAATATGCATGAATGCTGTCAGATTCTAGCAAACATTCCTATTGATATTGCAAAAGAAAACCGCAGCTTACCAGCCAGCTTGAGTTTTTTGGAAATGTATAATGTTGGTATGGTAGAACAATTAAATATTACAAATCGTTGGAAGCAAAATGATCCAACGAAATCATTACAAGTTCCAGTAGGAGTAGATAAGTCTCAGGAATTATTCAAATTAGACTTACATGAAAAGTTTCACGGACCACATGGCTTAATTGCAGGTATGACCGGTAGCGGTAAATCAGAATTTATTATGACCTATATTTTATCTATGGCCATCAACTATCATCCATATGAAGTTTCCTTTGTTTTAATCGACTACAAAGGTGGAGGACTTGCTGGAGTATTCCAAAATAAAGAAACAGGAATGAAATTACCTCATCTTGCCGGAACCATTACCAACTTAGATACAGTGGAGATGAATCGTTCCTTAGCATCCATTCAAAGTGAACTTAGAAAACGCCAAAGAATATTTAATGAAGCAAGAGATAAATTAGATGAGAGTACAATAGATATTTATAAATATCAAAGTCTTTATCGCAAAGGACTAGTAGATAAACCAGTTTCTCATTTATTTATTATTAGTGATGAGTTTGCAGAATTAAAATCTCAAAGGCCAGAATTCATGGACCAACTAATATCAACTGCTCGTATTGGACGTTCTTTGGGAGTTCACTTGATTTTAGCAACACAAAAACCAGCAGGGGTTGTTAATGATCAAATTTGGTCCAATTCAAAGTTCAGAGTATGCTTAAAAGTACAAGATAAATCAGATAGTATGGATATGATAAAATGCCCAGATGCAGCAGCATTAAAAAATCCAGGAAGATTTTATCTGCAGGTAGGTTACAATGAACTATTTTCGCTAGGACAAGCAGCATGGGCAGGAGCACAATATTACCCAACAGAGAAAAGAAAGAAAAAAGTAGATCACGGAATTGACTTCATCGATAATGTTGGAAATACAATAAAGACGATGGAAAATAAACAAAATGAAATTCAAATACAATCTAAAGGAGAAGAGATCACGAATATTGTAAAATATATTGTAGATGAAGCAAAAAAAGAACAAATTTATATTGATCAACTATGGCTAGATAGGATTCCTAATGTAATTTATGTAGACAATTTAAAGAAAAAATATAATTTTGTTCCACAGAAAAATAATATCAATCCAGTAATCGGAGAATACGATGATCCAGATAATCAAAAACAAAATATTTTGACTCTACCACTTTCTCAAGAAGGAAATACAATTATATTTGGAACAGCGGGAAGCGGAAAAGAACTAATGATATCAAGCTTGATTTATTCTACAATAGTAGCTCATGATTCTAAAGAAATCAATTTTTATATCTTAGATTTTGGAGCAGAAACACTAACCATGTTTAAGAATGCTCCACATGTAGGAGAGGTATTATTATCAACAGATGTAGAAAAAATAGCGAACTTATTTAAGTACATTTATCAAGTGATTGAAGAAAGAAAAAAAATCTTTGTAGATTATAATGGTTCTTATGATTTTTATATTAATCATGGTGGCAAACAAATTCCAATGATTGTTATTGTAATTAATAATGTAGAGGGATTCTTAGACATTTATAAAGAGTATGAAGAATTAATTGGACAAATTACTAGGGATTGTTTAAAATATGGAATTGTCTTTATTTTAAGCACTAGTGGTCCAAATACAGTTCGCTATCGTTTAAGACAAAATTTCCGTCAAAATATTGTCCTACAATTTAATGATCCATCTGACTATGGTTCTGTTTTAGCCGGAGCCAGAAAAAAAGAACCATCTAAAGTTTATGGAAGAGGATTAGTAGACAAAGAGGGAATCTATGAATTCCAAACAGCATATCCATATAAAGAAGAAAAAATGATCGATTATATCAAGATCATTTGTTCAAAATTAAATTATATTTGTGACTATAAGGCAAAGAAAATTCCAACTTTACCAGAAACTGTCACAGAAAGAGAAGTAGCCGAAAAAATTGGAAGTCTAAAAGAGATTCCTATTGGTATTGAAAAAGAGAGCCTAGCAATCGCAACAATTAATTTAGAAAAAAATGCAATATTCAATATTACTGGAGAAGATATTAGTGCAGAGCCAAGAATGATCCGAGGAATCATGCAAATTATATCTAAAATTCCAAATGTAAATTGTATAATTCTAGATGCGATAAGTATTTTGAATGGAATTACAGCGGAAAATATTTTATATGATAAAGAAAATTGCTCCATAGGAATTGAAAAGTTAACAGAGATTTATCAGCAAAGCTTACAAACACCAACTACCTCAACTACCGTCTGTATGATTGTAGGAATTAGTAATTTATTATCAAGAATGGATATAAACACAAAAACAAAATTCACTGCCATGATAGAAAAGACATACAAAACCAATATGGTGAAGTATATTTTTGTAGAAACCATTGATAATATTAAATCAATTAATTTTGAAATGTGGTATAAGAGTGGTGTCGATTTATCAGAAGGTATCTGGATCGGCAATGGATTAGCAAATCAATTTACCCTAAAAGTTACAACTAGTGCTAGAATACTAAGAGCAGAAATAGAACCAAACTTTGGATATATAATTAGAAAAGGAAAAGCTACTTTAATCAAGTTCATTTCTGATGAATAGGAGGATTATATGCATAGAAATAAAATATTAGTAGAATTATATATACCTCTAATCGAAAAATCATATGATTTATATATTCCAATTAATAAAAAAATAGGAACAGTAAAAAAGTTAATTGAAGAAGGATTAGTACAACTAACAGACAACTCATATGAAATAAAAGAAGAGACCAATTTCTATAGTAAGGAAACAGGTCTGGTATATGATGTGAACAAAAGTGTTCGAGAAACTGATTTAAAAAATGGATCAAGAATTATCCTAATTTAGGAGGAAATTATGTCAGAATATGATAAATATGTCAAAGCAGTGAACAAAATTTTTGAAGTCATTGCTAAGATGAAAGAAAATTGGAAAGGACAAGATAATCTAAATTATATTGCATCAGTAGAAGATTACAAACAAATTGTAATTGATAGCAGTAAGAATTTCTCTACTAGCATCAAAACTTCTATGGAGGAATTAGGAAATGATTGATAAATTAACATATGATGAAATATTAGAAGCATCTAGAATACTAAAAGAAAATAGTGACATCATTGATAGTTTAATTAAAAATAAAAATTTAAATGATCTAGAAGACTTTGTCTCCACCGTAGAGGGATATTCAAAATATTTAGAGACCGTAGTAGAAATAAACAAAGATGCTGATTTAGCCTTGCAATTTTTAGTAACTCAAAAAGAATGAACTTCCAAATTTATGGAAGTTCTTTTATATATTTATTTAAAGTTACCTTAGGGAAATAATATTTTAAAATATTAGCATAATCACAATCATTCTTAGCCAATTCATTTGCACCAAAAATACTTAATCCTAAAAAATTTCCCCAGCCCTTAATAATAAAACGAATGAAATTTTTATTGACAATAATACTAATATTTTTAGAACGTAAATTAAGTAAATTACGAAGTTCATCCCCTGTAAAAACAACATTTCCTATCTGAATCTTCTTAACTAAGTGATGATCATCTACATCAAGAATTTCAATATTCGTATTAGAAGTCACTGTAGTTTTCATAATCTTACTAAAATCAAGATAAGAGTAATCTTGAATTCCAATATAATAAGGAGAAGCTAAATCCCATAAACTAGCAACACTAGATAGATAAGGATAAGAATCAGAAGTAAGTGTTTTTCCATGATTAGAAAAATGAATAAATGGCAGAATATAATAATGGTTGTAAGTTAAAAATAAACAATCAGTATCTACAATTGCTGTTTGCAATTTTTGTACGATATCATCATAATTTTGAATCCAAGATAATTTATAGTAAGAAATAGGCTTATAAATCACATAATCGTTGATTGCTGGTATTTTCTTATTTTCATTCATTTCTTTAAAAGCATAAGTACGAAATAAAATAGCCAAAGCTTTTAAAGTCTCAAGTTCTAATTCCGGAATAATCATAGTTGCTAAAGAACCTAAAAGATAATCCTTTAAAGATATTTCTACTAATGCATTATTTTCAAGTTCTACAGTAACAAAGTAATAATCATTAGAATAGTACAAATTCTCTTTTAAAACTTCTACTTCTTGTTTTTCCTCTTGCACATCTAAGGTTTTTACAACAATCCCATCAATAACTAAATATACCTTATTTCCCTGAAACTGAATCCCATTATTTTTAATAAAATTTTTTGTTCTTCTAGTAAGTTCTTGATCATCAGAATTTAGTCCTAATTCTTTAGAAAATTCATAAGACATAGTTAAATATAAATACAAGATATCTTCAATCCCATTATTTTTAATTTCATACTTATAAAACATAATATCACCTAAAAATAGTATGGGAAAAAAGAAAAAAAATATACAAAAAAACTTAAAATTCAAAATATTTAAGTTCTTTATCCATATTACAGTCAAGACCAGTAACGTAACTTTTATTAAGAAAGATCTTATCTAATTCGATATCTTTCCCACTAATATAATCAAAACTGGCACAAATTAACACTTTTGCTAATTTAATAGCTTTTAAATATAAGTCTACAAAAGATTCTGTACTAGTCATATCATAAGTGGTTGGATTCCTCCATAAAGAGTGATTTGTATTCAGAAAATTATGTCGATCTTTTAATGGATAATGGTAACTAACCGCTTCAAAACGAAATACATTACGTGGAGTAAAAGTATCGATCAGCTGATAACAAAACTTTTTCCATCCTAATGGATCTCTTCGAAATAAAACTAAAGCATGCTTCATGTCTGTCAATGCTTGATAATAAGTTTTACTCATATTTTTCAAATGAAAGGTTCGATCAAAGCTAGCATCAATAATTACATTAAGAGAAGAAGAAAAAGGTCTTGTATCGAAACAAAATTTTCCAATAGGAAAAGAATACGGAGAGTTTTTTTCTCTACGTGAAATCATATCATTATCGATAAAAGTTTCCATAAAAGTATGAACATTATTATATTTATAGGTAGAAGGATCTTTTCGATTAAAACATCCGGTTTTATAATAAACATAAGGATGAATCGTGGAATCTAAGACATAATGACAGATCATTCCAGCTAGATAAGAACATACATCAGAATCAGTTTCTAAATGATTTGTTTTAATATAATTAATTAAATGAATAAAATATTCTTGACTTTGATTTCTATGAAAATATCTTGCAAACTGTCGAATTTTTTTACCAGGACGGAAAGAAAACATATGATAAAACATCAAAGCATCCATACTTTGACCAAATGTTTTAATCCTACTACAAGAGATTCGTTTTTGAATGTCTTCAGGTAAAATATCTAAAACATCTTTAGCAAAATAAGCATGAGTAACTGTAGCTGGCATAAAAACTCTCCTTTCCTAGATTATAATTACAAATATAATAATCATGAAATATTAATCAATAACATAATAAAATAATATAATTTATCAGATTCTATAAAAGAAAAATTCTTTTGTAAAATCATAAAAAATTGAGATAACTCACCTTTTTGTTATGTATATAATAACATATTTTATGATATTTGACAAAACTTAATGAATCATACAAATTCATCAAATTTTCATACTTTTCTGTAAAGAATATGATATAATCAATAGTAGGTGAGATTATGATAGAGAAACAATTTAAAAATTTAGATGAGCAAATTGAAATATTCAAACATAAAGGACTAATCATAACAGATGAGAAATATACAAAGAATGTTCTTTTACGTGAAAATTATTTCTTTTTAAATGGATATCGTCATCTATTTTTTAAATCAGCAACTGACAAAACATTTATTAAAGGAACTAGATTTGAAGAATTATACAGTGTTTTTTTATTTGATCGCTCTATTAGAAATGTCTTCTTTAAATATCTTTTAGTAATTGAAAACAACTTGAAGTCAATCACTTCTTATCAATTATCTAAAAAATATGGATATAGAGAAAGAGATTACTTAAGAGCAAAGAACTTTACTAGTGCTCCAGAGAAGCAAAAACAAGTAAATGATCTTTTGAAAAAAATGAAAAGACAAATTAGAGTTAATGGTTCACAACATAGTGCTACTCTACATTATGTATCAAATTATGGATATATTCCACTATGGATTCTAGTAAAAGTACTTTCCTTTGGTATTGTTAGTGAAATGTTTTCTATTTTAAAACCTGAAGATCAAAAAGAAATAAGCAAAGTGTATCATATTGAACCAGAAACATTTATGGTTTATCTACCAATTCTCGCTAATTATAGAAATTTATGTGCACATGAGGATATTCTATATGAAAATAAAACTCAAAAAGAAATCGATAATACGATCTACCATCAATTATTAGATATACCAAAAGAAAATGGGGAATATATATATGGGAAAAATGATTTATTTGCTCTATTAATTATTATGAAACAAATGTTACAAGCAGAGGAATATAAGAATATGACGATGGAATTAGATAATATAATTCAAACTCTAAATTATAATTTAACAACAATAAAAATTGGAAAGGTATTAAAAAAGATGGGCTTTCCTATGAATTGGAAAGATCTAACAAAGATCGAAAGGAGTGTAGATATTGATGAATAAAAAAGAAAGTGTAAAATTTGTCTCCCTAGCTATTTTCTCATTTGTAATTGGTGGAGTAGTCATGTTTGCTTTATTGAAATGGACTCCATTAATTAGTGAAGTAATAGGTAGTACCAACACAGTAATTACCAAAGATGGAACACAAGTATATGAGAAATCCTCTTTAGCAGCCTCAGTGAACAAAATATATGATGCTGTTGCAGTAGTGCAAGGATACCAAAGAGATGAATTGGCATCTACTGGTACAGGATTTGTATATAAAACAGATGAGAACTATGGATATTTGTTAACCAATCAACATGTAATTACTGGAATGGACAAAGTGACATTAATCATGACTAACGATGAAGAAGTAGAAGCAACAGTATTAGGCGGAGATGAATACCTAGATTTAGCAGTTTTACGAATCGATAAGTCAAAAGTAACTCAAGTTGCTCAAATTGGTAGTAGTGAAGATATGAATATAGGAGACACGATATTTACAGTAGGATCACCAATGGGAGTAGCTTATCGTGGCAGTGTAACAGCAGGAATTTTATCTGGAAAAGATCGTATGGTTTCAGTTAGTGTTTCTAATGCTAGTAGTAATGACTGGGTAATGAGAGTATTACAAATTGATGCTTCAATTAATCCAGGAAATAGTGGAGGACCATTATTAAACGTAAATGGAGAAGTAATTGGTATTTGTTCTTTAAAACTAGTTGATGATGATATTGAAGGAATGGGCTTTGCTATACCAATTGAATATGCAATGAATCATGTAGAATCACTAGAACAAGGACAAGAAATAGAATGGCCAGTATTAGGAATCAGCATGTCAAATGTAACAGATACTGTAACCTTATATAGAAATGGAATCTTAATAGATAGTGATATCACAAAAGGAGCTGTAGTAGTTAGTACAACAGATGGTTCTGGAGCTGCAAATGCAGGTCTAAAAAAAGGAGATGTCATTATAAAACTTGATGGAAATGAAATCAAAGATTCTGCTTACTTAAGATATGAATTATATCAACATCAAGCAGGAGATACGATCGAAATAACTTATATCAGAGACAATAAAGAACATACAACTCAAGTTACCTTAGGAAAAAGCTCTAGTTAATAGAGTTTTTTCTATGTAAAAAGAGACAAAATAAATAATTTATGATAAAATAAAAAAATTAGAAAAGAAAGGAGCCAGAAAAATGTTAAAAATATACAAAACAAGTTCAGTAGAAAAAAAATTAAAGAAAGTAAAAAAGATGACAGCAGATTGCTGGCTCGATCTAATTATGCCAACACAAGATGAAATCGATAAAGTAGTTACTAAAACAGGAGTAGATAAAGATTTAATTATGAAAATGCTTGATGATGAAGAACTACCAAGAGTAGAACAAAGTGGTAATGGAACATTAGTTGTCATTGATACCCCATACTTAAAAGAAGGTGAAAAAGATCATAAATATAAAACTTATCCATTAGGAATTATCATCACAAATAATAATTACTTTATTACGATATCTCCCAAAAGAACAAAAGTATTGAATGATTTTAAAAGAAACTTAATAAAGGATTTTAGAACTGCCAAAAAAACTAGATTTCTAATTCAAATATTATTGAAAACATCATCCTATTATTTAAAAGCCTTAAAAGATGTAAACAAAGATATTGCTCTCAAAGAAGAAGTGCTAAAAAAATCAACAGAAAACAAAGATTTGATTGATTTATTAGAAATTGAAAAAACCCTAGTTTATTTTATTACTTCATTAAAAGCAAACGATTTAGTTTTAGAAAAATTGTCCAAGGGAGTGATGCTTCCTTTATATGAAGGTGATTATGACTTATTAGAAGATGCCATGATTGAAAATAAACAGGCTATTGAAATGAGCAATATTTATAAAGATATTTTATCATCTATTACAGATACTTATGCAACAATTGTTTCAAATAATTTAAATATAGCGATGAAATTTTTAGCAGGAATTACCATTGTATTATCTGTTCCTACGATGATTTCATCATTTTTAGGTATGAATGTCCCCCTAGGACAAATTAGTAGTCAGGCGAATGCTTTTATTTTAGTAATTGTTCTATCTTTTGCAACCGCACTTTTTATTGCTTATCTTTTAAAGAGAAAAAATATGTTATAAAAATTCAAGGAAAATAAAAAAATGAAAATCAAGATAAATAATTGCTATCAAAAGAAAATATTCAATCTCTGCTTACCACTATACCGTAGTATCTTATTTCAGAGGATAAAGTTTGAAACAGAAAATACTACTGAGGAGAATGAATTAATTAAAGCATTAAATATCAAAAAAAGAAAAGAACGAATTACTTATATTTATGATAGAGTTTATGAAAAAATTGAAGAACAAACCAAAAATATAAATCCTTGTAATTTTAAAAAATCAAAATGTGAGATTCAAAGAAAAATTAAAAAAGGAAAACATGGTTGTTGCAGAAAATGTTATTATCGTACAGAAAAAGGATGCAAAACACAAAATTTAACTTGCAAAATGTTTTATTGTGCGACAATAAGAGAAAAATACAATTTACCAAATTGGAACGATTTTGAAATTTTGAAAGTTTTAACATTACGTCAAAGAATCTTATTAAAGTCAGAATACTTCAGCTTAAAAGAAGATGTATTAACAGACTTATATATTGGTAGTTTGATTATAGGAACAGGAAGAATAATATATCGATTAATTAGAAATAGCCTAAGAGAAAAGAAAAGTAAAAGTTAAAAAGTAGCCAAAAAAATATCTTTTCATAGACTATTATAGGTGATAAAAATGTATGAAAGAGCAACCAAAAAGGTAATAGTAGATGCTGGACATGGGGGAGATGATCCTGGTGCAATAGGGAATGGACTACAAGAAAAAGATCTAAATTTACAAGCGGCACAATATATGTATAAGAGATTACAAGAGTTAGGAATACCATCAACAATCATAAGGGATAGTGATGAAACTCTACCAAAAGATTCTAGAATTGAAAGAGTACAAGAAGTATTAAATAGCTATGGAAATACCCCTGATGTAATATTAATTTCTAACCACATAAATGCGGGAGGACATACTTAGCTCATACAACGATTAAATTTATAAGGGTATTAAGACGGCTGTATTTGAATAAATCGATTAATTAGTATAAAGAATTAAATTGATGTGGTAAATTGAATAAAATAGCGTTTATATTAGAAATAAAAGCTATTTTAAATTCTTTAAAGAAAAGATTTGATAAATCTACAAGAGAGGTAACATGCAATAAATTGTAGGATGTTTCTTATGAAAAGCGTAAATAAATTTATTCAAGAAGAAAATAAATTGAGAATGGAAAGCAATTCAAGATTATTAGTTAATTTAATTTGTTTAAATTATGAATATTCAAATGGTAGACCTATAAATATTAATCATATTTATAACATACTACATGATGTAATTAACTATACAGAATAAGAGGTAGAAAAGATTTTTGAAAATGCTTTTAAATACATAAGAGTTGACTATAGATTGAAATTGAATAAATAGTTTTTAATATTGTCATTTTATTGTTTGATTTATCAAAATATGATAAAATTAGTGTAAAGAAGGAGTTGGTTCTGCTATGAAAATGAGTGATGATTGTAAAAAAAAATGTCAGATTTTTACTCCTAAAAACAATGTAAAAGAGATGTTAGATTGGGTTGGATATATAAAGAATTTATATGGAAAAAAAATAATTGAACCAAGCTGTGGACAAGGTAATATACTTGTTGATGTAATTGAAAGGTATATTGTAGACGCTATTAATAATAATTATACAAAGGATGAAATTAGAAAAGGATTATCACAAGATATTTATGCTATTGAGTATGATCCGAAACACTATAATAAATGTATAGATAATATTAACCTAATTCTAAAAAAGTATAATATTGGAAAAGTTGATTGGAATATATATTGTGGAGATTCTTTAAAAATTAATTTAAAAATGAAATTTGATTACGTCGTAGGAAATCCGCCTTATATTAGTTATAAAATGTTAGATGAACAAACAAGAAAATATGTTAGAGAAAATTTTAGAACATGTACAAAAGGCAAATTTGATTATTGCTATCCATTTATTGAAAAAGGGGTTGAACTTTTAAAAAAAGGAGGAAAAATAGCCTTCTTGGTTCCTGGTAGTATTTTTAAAAACGTATTTTCAAGTAATTTAAGAGAATATTTAAAAGAGGATATAATTGATATTTATGACTATGCTACGAAGAAATTATTTAATGAATATGCAACAGGAGAAAAGAAAAAAATTCTTACGTCTTCTATAGTTTTTATTTTAGAAAAAGGAAGTAAAAATGGCACATTGAATTATTACAATTTAGATAATAAAAACAAGATAGAAGTTGAAAAGAAAAAATTGGGAAATAAATGGATTTTTAATGAAATTTATATTGGTCAAAAAAGATTTGGAGATTATTTTAAGGTTTCAAACTCAATTGCAACTTTGTGTAATAAGGCATATGTCATCACCGAAAAAGATGATTTATTTTATAATAAGTCAGAAAAGAAGATTATAAAAAATGCAGTTAGTCCAAAAAGTATAGAGCTAAACAAAAAAGAAAAAATAATATTTCCATATTATTATAATTCAAAAGAAAGACTTGTAAGAATAAATGAACAAAATTTTTCTGCAAATTTTCCTTGCACGGAAGAACATTTAAAGAAATTTATTACTGAATTAAATAATAGAAAATCTGATAAAAATATACAATGGTTTGAATATGGTAGAAGTCAAGCTTTGAATGATATGGATAAACCTAAATTATTATTATCAATTATAGTTACTGGGAAAATTAAACTATATATTTTATCTAAAGATACTATACCTTATTCTGGTATATATATAATACCTAAAAAAAATATGACATTGGATATGGCAAAAGAGATTCTTGAATCAAATGAATTTCTTGATTATATAAAAAGTGTGGGAATCAATGCAAGTGGTGATTCATATAGAATTACAAGTAAGGATATAAGTAATTACTATTTTTAGGAGATGATAAAATGGAAAAGATAAAATTTAATGTTTCTTCAAAGACAGCACGACTAATAGGTAGAGAAAATATTTCTGATTCAAATGGTGCAATAATAGAGTTAGTAAAAAATGCATATGATGCTGATGCGGATAGTGTATACATAAAATTTGATATAATTTTTGAAAATATACCAGAAAAAATTATTGCTTCCGAAGTCAAAGATTATTTTAATAAAGAAGAGTATAATGTATTAACATCTTTATATGATCAAAAAGGTGATGTTTTAATAAGAAGAAACAATTTGACAGACGAACAGGAACAAACTTTAAAAAGTTTATTATTTAGTAAAAATAGTATTATTATATTAGATAATGGTACAGGTATGAATGAAAACATAATTAAAACTATATGGATGAATATCGGTACAAGTGACAAAGAAATAAATGCATATAGTAAAAAAGGAAGAATAAAAACAGGTGCTAAAGGAATAGGAAGATTTGCTTTAGAAAAACTATCTCAAACAACAACAGTTTATTCAAAAACAGAAAATGATAAGTTAGTGTATTGGAATCTTGATTGGATGCAATTTGATAAAAAGAATTTATTAGATGAAATAAAAGCTGATGTTGGTGTTCTTGATTCTAATTTTTATGATATTGTATCAAAATATATTGATCCAACTGAATTAAACCAAAGAAATATAAATATTAATTCAGGTACTTTAATTATCCTTTCTGGAACAAGAGAGGTTTGGGGGGATAGGATATATAATAGAATTAATAATAATCTAAATAGTATAAATCCCTTTGGTAATGTAGATACATTTAATGTTTATATTAACAATATTGTAAAAAAAGATTATAATTATTCGCCACAAAATACATTTTTATCTGAAGAAGATTATGATTACATAATAAGTGCAGAATATGATGGCAGTAACAATATTATTATTAATTTAACAAGAAATGAGGTTGACTTAACAGCAACTGATGACCAAAGAGTAATAAATGATAAAGTATACAAATTTGATATAAATGATTTTTGGAGAAGAGATGCATTTAAGAAATCACCATATAAAAAAGAAGAGTATTCATCTACTTTAGTTGAAAAATATGATGTACTTGACTTAATGAATAAAACAACACTTGAAGAAATTAAGAAAATAGGTAAATTTAATCTTCAATTTTATTTTTTGAAGTCAGGTAAAAGTGAATTTAACATTATTAAAAATATAAAAGTAAGCCGAAGAAAAAAACTTTTATCATCATTTTCAGGTATTAAAATATATAGAGATAATTTTAAAGTTAGGCCATATGGTGAAGAAGGCCCAATGTATGATTGGTTACAATTGGGATCTCGTGTTCAAAGTAGTCCAGCAGGAATTGCTCATCCAACAGGCTCTTGGAGAGTTAATACATATCAATTAATTGGTAATGTAAATATAAGTAGAATGAATAATCCGAATTTAGTAGATATGGCGAATAGAGAAGGTCTTGCATTAAATGATACTTACTATTTATTTGTCGAATTAATACAAAATATTATTTCAAAATTTGAATATGATAGACAGTATATATATAGAGAATATGGCTCATGGCTAAAAAAAAATATTGATGCTATAACTCCAACTGCTGTGATACAAAAAAGTATAGTTGATGAAAAAGAAAAAAATCAAAAAAATGAACTTGATTTTTCAGATGAAGAGTATAAAGAAGCTATTTATCAAACCATAAATGATAAGAGAAAATCTGTTGATACACAGAGAATTATGATGAATTTTAGTTCTGTTGGTGTAACTGCAAATACTTTTGCACATGAAATGAAAAGTATAGCTACAAATTTATCAAGTAGGAATAAACAATTAAAAATATGTATTGATAATATTTTACAAAACAAAGAATTTGATGGTCCTGATTTTTTAAATCCATATATTCCGTTAGAGAACGGAGAGCAAAATGATATTTTATTAAGTAAATGGCTAAAATTAATTATGGATAGTGCAAGTAAAAAAAATTCTAAGGTTGAAAAAATATCATTGTTAGATTTCTTTAGAGAGTTATATGATGATTGGGACGGTTTATTAGAAAAAAAATCGATAAAACTGAATGTTAATAATGAGAATGATTGTTACGTTAATTGTGAAAAAACAGATTTATATTTGGTTTTTAATAATCTCATATTAAACTCGGCATATTTTTTAGAACAAGAAATAAATGGAAGAGAACGCTCAATTGATATATCTTTTATTGAAGAAAAAGATGATGTTGTTTTTACATTTCAAAATAATGGCCCAAAATTAGACAAAAAATATACTAGTACTCCTGATATAATATTTGAAGCAGGAGAAACAACAAAAGAAAATGGCACAGGACTAGGCTTATGGATATGCAAAGATTCAGTTCAAAGAAATAATGGTGAAATTCATGTTATACCTTGCGATGTTGGATTTAAAATTAAAATAAAATGGCCAAAGGTGGATTAATATGAAAGAATATAAAATTGGAATTATTGAGGATGATTCGGAGGAATTAAATTCAATTAAAAGGACTATATATACTCATCTATATTCCAATCATACAATTATATATAAGGATTATGATTTGAATAATAAAACTTTAAATTATGCTGATATTATAGATGAAATCAAAAAAGATATTCTTGATGATAGAATTATGCTATTAATTATTGATAATAAATTAGTTGTTGAAGGCAACAGATTAAAAGGCACTTCAATTTATGAAGAAGTAAAAAAGATAGCTAGTGATTTCCCAGTTATCATTATGACTAATTATAGAGATGAAGCTTATGATAGTGACTATGTAGATCCGGATAAAGTTTATGACAAGGAAAAATTCTTTTTGAATGGGGAATATACTAATGAAAAGATTAATTCAATTTGCTTGTCAATTGAAAAATATAGTAAATTAAAGAAAAATATAATTGCTGAAAAAAATAGACTTATTGATGAATATAAGAAAGAAAATGTTGATGATGGTCAAGATAAATTAAATGAATTATTAAAAGTTGAGTTAGAAATGAAAAAATACACTCCGGTAGAAACAACATATTTGGAACAGTTAATATCTCCTGAATATGTGAAAGAAATAGTTGAATTATTGGATGAAATAAGGGGTAAATTAGATTAAATTATAGAGTGGTGTAGTATAATGAAGTATAAAGATTTTAGAGATTTTAAGATAGTTAGAAATTGTAAAAGAGAGTATAAAAATTATAAATCATATCTACCGAATTTGGCTGATGATTTTAAACATAGATGTGCTTACTGTAATATGCTTGATAAATATATAAACCAAGGTTATCCAATAGATCATTTTATACCTCGCGAAGTTTATGAAAAAGCAAAATTAGCGGAGTTAGAATATGATTATAATAATTTGATGTATTGCTGTCCGAAATGCAATAATTCTAAAAGTTCTCAGTATGAAGGTAATATATATGATGGTAGTTACAAAAATGAAATGTTTTATAATCCTGTTGATATTGATTATAATAATATTTTTTACAGAAACGAATATGGTGGAATATCATCTGAAGATGTTAAGGGAAAAGATATGATAATTAATTTAAAATTATTTTCTCCAATATATCATTTTTCATTTTTAATTGAAGAAGTAACGGATGTAGTTGATAAATTAGATAAAAAAATTGAAGAGACAACAGATCCAATTGAAAAAGAGTATTATAACGAAGCATATATAAAGTTAAGTAAATTTTTAAGAAAAATAACAGTTTTATTTAATTGTAATTATTATAATAATTCTGTAAAAAAGGATAATTAATATATTTGATAGCAATAGAATATAAAGGCGTTTAAATTATATCTGAAAAAGAGATAAATAGTGATTAAGTAGTATATTGGGACAATAAGACTCTGACTAAATCTTCAAAATATGATATATCTTCAGAAAAAGAAAAGAGTTTTAAAGAATAATTTAGGCAAAAGTAATTATTTAGATATAAAAAAAGATAGTGGTTATTTAGTTAAGATTTATGAAAATTTCCATTAGTTAAGAACAATAAATTATATTCAAAATATTTAATGATTGAAAAATTGTTTTGATAAGAAAGATTAATTTAAGAACGAAAAATAATTATTCAAGGGTATCATAGTTAAATGATGCTCTTTTTTTATAAGTTTGTTTAAAAATAAGGGAAATATTGAAGAAACATGGTATAATTATACTGGAGGTTATACTATGTTTCATGAATTAATTAAAAAAATATGTGATGAATGGTATAGTTCGGATAAATGTAAAATAAAGAACATTATAAATTACATGATAGAGCAAGATAAATTAAGAGATGCTCAAATAGAATCAATAAAATTATATTTGTTCTTTAAAATATATTGCAAAAATCAATCTTTAGAGAGACTTTTTAACGAAGGATATTTTTTACAAAATATAGATTTAGATGAATTACCTATATCTAAAAAATTAAATGATTTTTTATGTGATAATACTGCTGCAAGACAATTATATGAAATATCATTAACTGATGATAATTACAAAGAATTACAAGAAGAAATAGAGAAAAATTATTTAACATTAGATTTTAAATCAATCTTTAAAAATTTTTTTCATAATACTGATTATGCTAATTACATTTACTCATTGCCAATGGGAGCAGGTAAAACTTTTTTAATGTCGGCTTTTATATATCTTGATTTGTATTTTGCTATGAATGAGCCATATAATAAAGCATTTGCACATAATTTTATTATTCTGGCTCCATCCGGATTGAAGAGCTCTATTGTACCTAGTTTAAAAAAGATAAAAGACTTTAATGTGACATGGATTTTTCCTGAACCAATAGCAAGTAATTTAAAGAAAATTTTAAAATTTGAAATATTAGATGCTGTTAAAACTGATAAAAAAAGTAACAAAATAAAAAATCCCAATGTTGCTAAAATAGCCCAATATCAACCATATAAAGATATGTTTGGAGTAATATTGTTAACAAATGCCGAAAAAGTTATATTAGATAAAGTAAAAATAGAGAATGA
>CALVQX010000007.1 GCA_944358405.1 uncultured Bacilli bacterium
AGATAGCCTCCCAGTCGTTTGGTGTCTTTAAAATAAAGGTTGTAATATCTTTATAAAGATTATCATTATTTTCTAAAATCTTTTTTAATTGAAATAACATTTTAGGTATTTCCTTATATGTTGGATCGTAGTTTAAAGAATAATACCTTTTTACTATTTCCCGTAAAACTATAATATATCACTAAAGTATCCGTCATGTTCTCCTCTTCCTTTCTAAGAATGCGAATCTCTTAGCTTTCCTTCTAATCTTTCGATAAAGAAACGTTGAGTAGGATGAATATAATCCTTTGCATCATCTAACGAAAACCATTGAACTTTATCCATTTCAGGAAAATCCACAAATTTCTTTGAATTTTTTGGCCACTCTAATTGAAAAGTATTACTTTTAAAAGATGAGATATCACCATCATAATAAGTGTAAAACATAATCGCCAACTTTTTCTTAGCCACCTTTTTTGCCGCCAAAAAATGAATATCATTACCAATTTGTAAATTAGTTTCTTCTGCAACCTCTCTTTTAGCAGCAGCCAATACATTTTCCCCCTCTTCAACAATCCCTTTTTGAACAGACCATGCTCCTTGATCGCAACCTTCCCAATAAGGTCCACCAAAATGTGCTAACAATACGAAATATTGTTCTCGTTCTTTCTTATATAATAAAATTCCTGCACTCCGCTTCATTTATTTTCCCTCTTCATATACTTCTTTAGCCATTCTAAATACAGCCCAGGCATTTGGCCATCCAGCATAGAAAGCAGTATGAGTAATAATTTCCGTCATCTCTTCTTTTGTAATACCATTCTTTTTGGCATTGATCAAATGACTTTTCAAACTAGTATCTAATATTCCTTTACTCATCAAAGCAACTACAGTAATTAAGGATCTATCTCTTAAAGATAACTTATCTTCTCTAGACCAAACTTCTCCAAATAATACATCATCATTAAGTTCTGCAAATTTAGGAGCAAATTCACCTAATTGATCTCTTCCAGCTGTTTGTTTTACCATATCATAACCTCCATCTTAATTACAAAAATACTCTTTATTAAATTTCACTACTCATCAATAGAAATAAGCTCATAATCTGTAGTACCAATTCCAAGCTTTTCTGCATGTTCTATCGTATGAACTCCATGTCTAGATTCTACCCTTTCAATAAAATGATCTCTACCTTTATCCTCACTCTGATAAATCAAGTCTAGACTAGCCTTATCAACTGCCACTGGATCTAGTGATGCTGTAATTCCAATATCTGCCATACATGGATCTTCTGGATTGCTATCACAATCACAGTCAATAGATAAATTATTCAATACATTAATATAGACTATATTTTGTTTCATATAATCTATAACAGACTCATCTGCTTCTGCCATAGATTCTAAAAAAGCATCTTGCTCTGGTAAGTTATCCCATAATTCCTTAGGTTCCTTAGTCTTACCTGCTGTATGAATCCACGTCTTTCCAGCAGAAGAAGCAACTCCAATAGACATATTTTTCAAGGCTCCACCAAAACCTCCCATCGCATGTCCTTTAAAATGAGATAACATCAACATAGAATCATAATTTTGTAAATGCTTACCAACATAATTTTCTTTCAAATGCAACCCATTTCTAACAGGTAATGCAAAGTCCCCTTCACTATCCATAATATCCACATCAGCGATTGCTGTAAACCCATGATCACGAACTGTTTGTAAATGATCTTCCAACTTCATACGCTTTCCACCATAAGCAGTACAACATTCTACGATCGTAGCATTTAATTTTTGAACCAAATCACGAATTAAATTTGGATTCAAAAAGTTATGTCCTCCAGGCTCCCCTGTAGATATTTTCACAGCAATTTTTCCAGATAATTCCTTTCCTAAACTTTCATAAATACGAATTAAACTATCAGGAGTAATCTCCTTTGTAAAATAAACCTTAGCTTTTTCCATAAAATCATCTTCCTCCTTTATTTTTACTATCTAATTATACTAAAATAGAAATAATATATTCCTTCTTTTAGCATTCTCTAAAACACATAAAAACATACAAACAACTCATAATAAACAATTTAAATCTCTTTTCCACCAATATAATCATCTAATTTATCATCTTGATATAATTCAATTTTATAAACCAGTTTATCATAAGCTTTTTGCATCTGCGAAATTTTTTCAGCCAATACATCTCTTTGTTGCTCTAAAAGTAATCTTCTTTCTTCCTTCGTATCCGCTCCTTGCTCATACAAATCAACATATTGCTTTAAAACAGAGATTGGTATTCCTGCACTACGCATACATATAATAAAAGCAATTCTTTGTAGATCATCTTCACTATAATTGCGAATGCCATAATCATTTTTAAAAACAGGACCAACTAACCCTTCTTTCTCATAATACCGCAACGTATCTTTTGAAACAGAAAATTTGGTGGCCACTTCTTGAATCGTCATTTCTTACCAACTCCTACATTACATAATAAACCATAGAGTAAACTCCAAGTCAAGAATTTTAATAAAAAACATAAACTTTATAAATAAAAAAGTTCCATAATAATATAGAACTTTCATAACAATATACTTTGATCTATCAAAGAAAAATAAGCACTCTTATTTTTCTTTCGACTTAACAAGAACTCTATCATAAGTATCTTCTAAATTACGATCATTAGTTAATAAATAATTATAAAATTGTTTCTTTCCTTCTCCCATAAATTCTGGAAAAGTATAATTTTCTGGTAATGTATAATTTAACTCTAACAATCGATATTCTAAAGAATTCAAATCAACTTGATAACGCTGACTTAAATAGTTTAACATCTCGTTTTGATAATCTAGAATAGTTCCAGAAGATGACTGAAGATGAGAATCAAAGTCGTAATTATCAACAAACTCATCAAAAGCCTCTCTCCCAAAAGATTCAATAGTAGAACCATAAAAAGCAACATACAAACTATATCCACTATTTTTCAATTCCTTATCCAGAATATGTAAAAAAACTAAATTATCTTCTAATGTCATCTCCTCAGGATGCTGTTCATTTAACATAATTAAGTTACTAAAATATAATTTTACTAAACGTTTTTCTACAGTATCAGAAACAGAATATCCTAACGGAAAATCATAAGAAGGCAGATCTTCATTTTCATTCAAATAATCTTGATAAGCCTTATCTTCACCCAATAAGATATCAATTCCTTTTAACATCTCTAAATTTTCAATAAATCCTTCAACGGCATCTTCATTGTAAATAGGAAACCTCTGAATAAATTGTTTTCCATCACAAGTAAAAAGATCCCCTAAAATACAATCAATTTCATAATCATCTGATAATCCCAAAGTAGCTTGAAGCAAATCTAAAACCTCATCATAATAAATATAAGAGTTTTGAACAGACCCTGTAAATTCACAAGAATATAAAGTAGCATAAATTTCCTCTAAAAAATCATAATTAAATCTACTACTATGTAGAGGATCATATTCACCATTGTAATACATTGGCGTAGAAATATCGACAGAACCATATTTAAAAACTTCTGCAGAATAAGTATCATCACAATAATCTTGGCAGACTCCTGCAATAACATGAAAAAGTTCATGGCAATCAATATTTTTTTGCTTTTTAAAGGAAGAATAATAATCAGAATAATAAGAAATCCAAGTTTTTTCAAAATCAGTAGTCGTAATAGCAGTTGCTGTAGAATGAAGTTCATTTTCAAACTGAAGGAAAAAATTTTCTAAAATACACGCCAATCTTTTAGTATCATAGTCTGGAAAATCTTTTTTTACTTGTTGATAAAACTGTTTAAAATGATCAATAATTCTCAAAATATACGATTTAGAAGGTAACAATAAAGAAGGATTCTTTTTTTCATTTAATACAGTATTATCATAAATCTGCTCAGCCAAATCATCCCAAAGAATCGTATCATTGAAGGCATCATAATATTGCGTATTAGTATGATTATCATCCTCTACCCAATCACTAGTATATGCCATACTAGCAAGCTCTGGAGTAATTTCTAATGCTTCTAAATAAGGATTATCTGTAGAATAAGAATATATCGTTGAAATAGCATCTTTTGCATCTTGACTAATATCTTGCACATCTATATCAACTTGAATATTAGATACAAAATCTTCCAAATCCTTTTCTAATTCTTGCTCAGTTCTATAAGTCGAAATTTTTTCTAAAAAAGAATTTGCTTGGGAAAGAAGAACCCCTCCTGCAAATAACAAATAAACAGCAAATATATAATCATTAAAATTCTTCTTCATTTTCATAAAATCAACCTACCCATCCACTAGGACTTATTTTCATTACTCCTAAATACTAGGAATCCTTTTTATTACTCTCCTGTATAATCGCTTCGTATAATAAATCAACCAAATAGTTACTATCCTCTAAATGATATTTTTTTATAAGTTGCGAAAACACATCATAACTATGTTGCATATGCAAATAGGGATAAACCAACTCTTTTCGATTGGATAAGTCTTTTAAATAATCCAAAGTATAACTATCTTCTAATATCAGTAAAGGAAAGTCATCTACCCATCTTTTAAAACTTTCCAACAAGGAAGACGAATTCTCAACATACGTAAAACTCTCCTTATCATATTGAAGAAGACTTTTGATATCTTCATTTTCGATAAATTCCTCTTTTAATCGATAATCAAATCGGTCTAATAATTGTAAGCCATTCAGTTTTAAAGCTGATATTTGAGCAATCATCCCTTTTTCTGGTTGTGAATGAGTTGGAATAATTTCTACGATAACATACTGATCTTTTTCTAAATTCATATTTTCACCCTTTTTATTTTAACAAAGAATAGCCCAAATATAAAATTTCTCAAAAAAAGAACCATGAAAATAGTTCTATTTTTTACCTAATTGATATGTTTTAGGAAAGTTAAAAGAAGAATCACCATTCGCATAATTTTCTTCGATCTCTTGAATGCAATTATTTCCAATTGCTTCTACTTCTCTTCCAACGGCTAATAGATCCTTACCTTCAATTTCATATGCTCTTAAAAGAGTAACAAAAAGTTTTGCTTGCCAAGGTTCATAATACTCCTCTTTTACAACGATTCTTTCAAATTCATAAGGAGTATTAATCGTTCTTTTTAAAGAATATACAGTACCCAAATTTAATTCTGGAATCTGAAAAATACCAAATAATTGTTCACTATTTCCTTTATGATTCTCAACTAAATATTCATGCAACACTTTAGTCGCTTTAATATGATACAAGCTAGGATCTTCAATGCCATACTCTTCTTTGGTAGTATAAACTTTAGCTTTGGTTCTATCTATCATACGATAAAACTTTGACCAATCATAAAGTAATTCCAACGAATGATTTCCACGAATAATTCGTTCTACTTCTTCATTACGAAGTTCTCCATCATCTCCATTTGCTTCCTTAACAGCTTCTCTCCAACGAAAGAAATCTTCTGTTGTTACAATATAAGGAAAGCTTTTAAAATCTTCCTCGATTTGATGATACATTTCTTTTAACTTATTTTCTGTTTTTTGATCTAACTTTTTCATTCTATCATCCCCTTTGTGCTTGCATATTATCTCACATTTTTGTTGTTTTGTCAAGCAAAAAGACATGAACTGTTACTTAAACACTTAAATGCAACTTTTTTTATATAAAATTTTATTCTTGCATTTAGTCTTTTAATACTTTTTAACATTTTTGAATCAATTGTTTTTCTTAAGAGTGTTTTGAAAGGAAGTAAAACAATGAAAAAGGAAAGATTAACTATCGAAGATAGAATATTAATCGAAGAATTATTAAGACAAAATTATAAATTAAAAGATATTGCAAGGGTAATTGAAGTTTACCCTTCTACTATTTCTAGAGAAGTTAAATTTAGAAGAATAGGAAATTTGAATTTAAAAATTTGTGATAAAACAAATCGCTTCCCTTTTGTTTGTTATAATTGTTCTAAAAAAGTACATTGTAATAAGAGAAAATATTACTACAATTACAAGCAAGCTCAAAAAGACTATGAAAATAAACTTAAATATTCTAGAATTGGCATTGATATGTCAATCGATGAAGTTGAATATTGGAATGATTATTTTAAAGATAAAATCAAAGATAAAAACCAACCTATCTTACATATATTTAAAAATATTGAAAATGAATTTCCCAAATCTATTCAGTCTTTTTATAAATATGTTCATAAAGGATATTTTTCAAGTATTCATGATGAAATGCTAGCAAGATCTTTTAGTTATAAACCTAGAAATAAAAAAGAAACTATTAAAACTATTACAAAAGATAATATTATTAAAAAAGGTCGTAGAATGACTGATTTCGAAGAGTATATAAAAAATAATCCTAATGCTAATATTGTTGAAATGGATACAGTTATAGGTAAATTTGAAGATGTTAAATGTATCATGACTTTATACTTTAGAAACTCAAAATTAATGCTTATGTTTCTTATTAAAAAATATAAACCTTCAGAAATTACTAAAGTATTTAATGGTTTAAGAAAGTCTTTGGGTGATGATTTATATAAAAAATTATTTGAAGTGATTTTAACTGATAATGGTTGGGAATTTTCTAAACCAGAAGAAATAGAATTTAATCATGAAACTGGGGAAAAATTAATTAATGTATTTTATACTGAGCCATATTCTTCTTGGCAAAAAGGTGGTATAGAAAGAAATCATGAATTTATACGATATATAATACCCAAAGGTATATCATTTGATAATCTAACAAAAAAGAACATCATTGATATGATGAATAATATCAATAATGTTCAAAGAAACTCTTTAGATTATCAAACACCATACCAACTATTTACAAAAAAATATGGGAAAGATATATCTACAAAATTTCATCTTAAAGAAACCAAAAAAGATGAAATAAATTTAAGTTACAAACTATTGAATAAATAGTTTGTAAAAAAAGAAAACAATTGATTATTTACAATTTCAAAAATTGCATTTAATTTTTGAAAAAATCTTCAAAAATCTTTTTTGTGTGCAATAATTTCCTTTTTCATCAAATATTTTACTAAATTTTTACAAAAAAACA
>CALVQX010000008.1 GCA_944358405.1 uncultured Bacilli bacterium
AATCACAAAGAGCAAAATATTGCCTAGATAAAGCATTCATGTTTAAATATAACTCATCCGGTTTAATATATTGTTTAAAATCCGTAGTAAAAAACAATTCAGCAAGTGAAATACAATCTAACTTATCGGTTTTAGTTTTTCTTAAATTACGTTTATACATTTTTGAATATAAAGCATTAATTGTATAAACTTTAAAATTATTTTCTAAAAAGAATCGTTCCATTGGTCTATGATAGATGCCAGTTGACTCCATTATTACAGAAATATTATCTAATTTAAGTTTATTAATTCTATTAAGTAAATTAGTAAAATCATTAATAGAATGATTAATTTCGCATGGCTCAATTAGCACTTCACCACAAGAACTAATTAAAGAAACTATACTTTTACCTTTAGCTACATCAATAGCTAAACAGTTTTGCATAGGCAACATCCTTTCTTTTTACGATTGAATTCTTTGTACCTATCATTCCTCATCACGCTTGTTATATAAGATTAAAAATTAATCCTCACATTCTAAAACTAGGATAATAAAAGAAAAGAGCTAGGCCGTCATAGGAATGGATACTTAAGACCCTTGGTATAATTTGCCTAAACTCAATCGCAAATTTTTTATTCATTTTTATAAAAATGAATAAAAAATATTATATAGTAAATGATTGAATAATGAAACTCACCAAATCTCATTCATTTACAAATCAGTATTATACGTGGTATAATCTAACCACTTTATAAAAAAGGGGGAAAAGGCATGAAATATATAATATCGGGAGAAATCGTAGATATTCCCACAGAGAAAAAATCATATGATAAAGGCAGTGAAGGAAAAATATATAAAATAGGAAAAGAAATCTATAAAATATACCATGATCACACAATTAATGAAGGCTATGGATCAAAAGAAAAACACCATAAAGAGCTCCTAAACATTCCAACAAAACAAATTATCTTACCAACAGGACTAATCTATACAGTAGACGGAGAGTATGCAGGCTACAAAGCACCATTTATCGAAGGGTCACAAAAGAAAAAGTCTGGAATTAGTCAAATGAATAGTGAAAAATTGATTAAAAATCTTCAAATCTTAGAAAATGATTTTACAATATTATCACAAAACTACATCTTAGCAAGCGATGTTACTCACACTAATTATCTCTATAGCCAAAAGGAAAATGCAATGTATATCCCGGAAGATATAAAAGTCATGGTCTATTAACGAAAGAAAACTGTCAAAAAGAAAATCTAGAACAACTAAGAAGTCTAGTAGAATGGTTATTATACTTAGATTTTATAGAATATAAACCAGTAAAATCAAAAGCAAAAATGATCAAACTCAGAGAAAAAATAAAAGAAAATGCAAAAAATACACCATACAGTGAATTTTTCGCCAAAGAATTAAAAGAATTTGAAAACGTCCATCAATATGCAAAAAGTTTAGAGAAATATATAAAATAGTGCTATAATAAATAAGTATTTGGAGGGATAAAGATGAAAGCATTCGTCCTATCAGGTGGTGGTTCCAAAGGTTCTTACCAAATTGGTGTCTGGAAAGCATTAAGAAAAATGCATATAAAATTTGATATTGTAACAGGAACATCGGTAGGAGCACTAAATGGAGCTTTAATCACACAAAATACTTACCATAAGGCAGTAAAAATATGGAAAAATATCAATTTAAAATTACTTTTTGGAAGTGAAAATATAAAAGGAATAGATCAAAATAACACTTTAAATTTATACAAAATGTATGGAAATAACTTTCTAAAACATGGCGGTATGGAAGTAAAAAACTTAGAAAACTTAATTGACAAAACACTACAAAAAGAAAAATTTTACCACTCTCCCATCAATTATGGATTAATCACTTTCAACCTCACTCAAAAAAAAGCAGTGGCAATAGAAAAAAAAGGCATCCCTAAAGAAAAATTAACAGACTACCTAATCGCATCAGCCTCTTGCTACCCTGCTTTCAAGAAAAAAGAAATCGATGGAATAAAATATATCGATGGAGGAATCATTGATAACTTACCAATCAATCTAGCGATCAAAATGGGAGCAACTGATATTATAGCAGTCGACCTAAGAGCTCCAGGAATCAAACAAATACCAACAAAAAAAGCAAATATAACAGTCATAAAACCAAATAATAAATTAACGAACTTTCTAAAATTTGACAAAGATGGAGCAAAAAGAAACATAAAATTAGGATTCAATGACACAATGAAAAAATTTGGAAAATTAGAAGGTAAAAAATATACATTCAAAAAAAATCATATTACAAAAAACAAAAAAGAAATAATAGATACCTACAAATATATTATATTACAAGTTCTAAACACGAAAAAATTAGCAGAAGAGTTCACAAAATCAACAAAGTTAACAGCAAACTTAGAAAATTTAAGTAATCAATTCTTTCTAAAAATAATGGAAGAAACAGGAAAAAGTTTAAAAATAGAAGAAACAAAAATCTATAGTTACAAAACATTTAACAGAATAATCAAAAAACAACTAAAAAAAGAACTAAAAACAAAAGCAAAAAAGAACAAAATAAAAAAATCAGCAGTAGAACTATATCAAGAAATCAAAAAAGGAAACTATACCAAGTTGAAAAAACAAGCCTTCTTATATCCTATAGAATTTTTAAAGGCCGTTTATTTATTTACTATTTGTGAGGGATAATTATGGAAAATCACTTTCGTTACAGCAACAATAATAAAAGATATCATACTCTAGATTATGAATATAGAAAAATATTTCATCAAAAAATATGTAAAATAAGTCTAGATGCCAATTTTTCCTGTCCAAATATAGATGGAACTGTAGGCTATGGTGGCTGTATCTACTGTTCTAAATCAGGCAGTGGAGAATTTGCGGGAAATAAAGAAGAGAGCATTGAAAATCAATTTTTAGAAATTAAAAGGAAAATGCAAAAAAAATGGCCAAATGCAAAATATATTGGATATTTTCAAGCACACACAAATACTTATGCCGAAGTAAATACGCTTAAAACATTACATAACAAGATTCTCAATCAAGAAGGAGTGGTTGGATTAAGTATCGCCACAAGACCAGATGCGATTAGTGAAGAATGCTTAAATTACTTAGAAGAATTAAATAAAAGAACCTATCTAACAATCGAATTAGGACTACAGACAACAAAAGAAGCAACTTCAAAACTAATTAATCGCTGTCACAGCCTAAGCTGTTTTGAAAATATGGTTAAAAAGCTAAGAGAAAAAAACATCAATGTCGTAGTTCATATTATTAATGGTCTCCCATATGAGACAAAAGAAGATATGCTAAATACAGTAAAATATTTAAATACTTTAGATATCCAAGGCATAAAAATTCATATGTTAAGTGTTTTAAAAGATACCTCTTTAGAAAAACTATACCAAAAAGAAAAATTCCATATCTTAACCAAAGAAGAATATATCGATATTGTCATAAATCAACTAGAGTACTTACGAGAAGAAATCGTAATACATAGAATCACGGGAGACCCTAAAGTAGAAGACCTAGTAGAACCTCACTGGCTCATTAAAAAATTTTGCGTCTTAAATGATATCGATAAAGAAATGGTAAAAAGAAATACTTATCAAGGAAAGAGATTGCAAAAAGAAAAGGAAGTAGTCTAATCACTAGTTCCTTTTATAATTGATCCGTTTTGATAGGCTCCACTCTTTCTTTTGGCTTAGCATGAGGTTTTGGTGGTACGGGAGGTTTATCCATCATTTCATTAAGTGTTGTTCCAATCGTTGCTAAATTTTGTAATTCGCTAGGAATAATAATTTTTGTAGCATTACCTCTTGCTACATCCACCATAGCTTCATAACTTTTTAATTTCAAAACAGCCTCGTCCATTCCTACCTCTTTAATTAAACGTAATCCTTGGGCAGTAGCTTCTTGAATTTTAACAATAGATTCAGCTTCACCTTCTGCTTCCTTAATTTTTGCAGCTTTAGCAGCCTCCGCTCTTAAAACAGTACTTTCCTTTTCACCTTCCGCAATTAAGATTTGACTCTTCTTTTCACCTTCTGCTCTTAGAATTGCCTCACGTCTTTCACGCTCAGCACGCATCTGCTTTTCCATAGCTTCCTGAATATCTCTTGGAGGTAAAATATTCTTAACTTCTACACGATGTACTTTAATTCCCCAAGCGTCGGTAGCACCATCCAAAATACTACGCATCTGTGTATTAATAACATCACGACTAGTCAAAGTCTCATCAAGTTCCAAATCACCAATAATATTACGAAGTGTTGTTGCAGTCAAATTTTCAATAGCACTAATTGGATTCTCCACCCCATAAGTATAAAGTTTAGGATCAGTAATTTGATAGTAAATTACTGTATCAATTTGCATTGTAACATTATCTTTAGTAATCACTGGTTGGGGAGCAAAATCCTTTACCATTTCTTTTAAACTAACAACAGTTGCAACACGTTCTACAATTGGAATAACATAATGCAAACCTGTTTGCATCGTTCTATGATAAGCTCCTAACCTCTCTACTACATTTGCTTTTGCTTGAGGTATAATACGAATACCAGATGCAAAAATTACAATAAGTACGATAATAATAATCAAACCAAATTCCATCTATTTCTCCTCCTCCTTAAAAACAATAAGTTTTACACCGTCAATTTTTTGTACAATAACCTTCTCTCCTTTATGAATCGTCTCATCACTAGCAGCAGTCCAAACCGTCCCCAAAACCTTTACTTCACCATAACTATCAGGAGTAATTTCTTGAATAACCTCAGCCTTCTTGCCAATCACTCGATCAGAATTCGTCGGTATCACTGTTACCTTCTTAAACTTTTTCATTAATGGTTTTGTAATTAATAAGCTAACTAAACTAACTACAGCAAAAACTGCAGTTTGAATCCAAATTTCTTCTGTAATCATAGCTGTGATCATCGCCGCAATTGCTCCAATAGCAAACCAAATAGAAACTAAGTTCACTGTAGAAAGTTCAACAAATATTAAAAAGAGAAAAAGAATAAACCAATAAATCGACATAAAACTCACCTCTTAAGTAAATTATATGTTAATCAATGACTTTTTTCAACAAATAATGATTTTTTTATTGTGAAAGATTTTAAATTATAATATAATGAGTTATAAGATAAGGAGTTCGATAAAGATGAAGTTTACCAGAAAAGAGACAAAAGCAATATCCATAGCTCTTGCATCATGGGGAATTCTTTTAATTGGTAGTGGTGGAATATTAATGACTATGCAAGAACCTGCAAAAGTCACTAAAACAAAATTAGAAGTAATTCAAAAACGAATAGCAGAAGCAAAAACAAACGAAATCAAATTAAAAGATATGACTTTAGAAATTAATCAACCATTAAGTGTGGATGTAAAAGACTATCTAGAAAATGTAGAAGAATTAGACGATAGTGTAATAAAAGCATTAAAATTAGATACTTCTATGGTAAATATTAATCAGGCAGGATCATATACCTATACAATCAGTTTTAAGAAGAAAAAATATAATGGAACCTTTGTAATTAAAGAAAAAGAATTACCTCAAGTAGACTTAACATTAAAAAATTTAAGTTTAGAAGTAGGTTCCGCTTTATCTACGAACCTATCTACTTATATTAATGAAACACTAACAGATGAAGTAAAAAATAATATTACTTTAAATCTAACTGCTGTAAATACAATGCAACCAGGAAATTATCAATATACTGTAACATATGATGGTAGATTATACACAGGAACAATCGAAATATACGAGCCACAACCAACCATTCTAACTCCAAATGCAACAGAGAAAGAAGAAGAAAAAGAAGGAGAATCTGAAAAAACAGAAGAAAATACAACAACTCCTCCACAAACGGGAACCACTACACAATAAAAAGATCTTTCCAATGAAAAAAAGATCTTTTTTTATGTCAATTTAACTCAATCCTATAACCTCATGATTTAAAAGATCAATATTCTCATAATTAGGATGCTTAGATAATCCTGGCATGATCATAATATTTCCCAATAATACCGTAATAAACCCAGCTCCATGATAAAGTATAACATCCCGAACAAAAACAGAAAAATCATTAGGAGCCCCCAATTTTTTGGCATCGTCTGAAAAAGAATATTGCGTTTTAGCAACACAAATAGGAAGATAAGAAAGATTACTTTCTTCTAATTTATGGATTTTCTCTAATGCCTCATCACTATATCTCACGGAAGAAGCACGGTATATCTCACAACAAATTTTCTCAATTTTGGAAATAATAGAAAGATCATCTGCATACAAGAGTTGAAAGTGATTTTCTTGCTCACAAGCACAAAGCACTTGAGATGCCAGAGAAATAGCTCCACTAGAACCATCAGCATAAGCTGTACTAATAGAAAAGTCTACACCTAAATTTTGACAAAAGCTTTGAACCAATGAAATTTCTGAAGAAGTATCAGAAGAAAATTGATTCAAACAAACAACAACCGGAACCTGATACTTTTTTAAATTTTCTATATGTCTCTTTAAATTAGATAACCCCTTCTGCAATGCTTCTACATCACTTAAATCAACATTCGAAGCACCACCATGATATTTTAAAGCTCGAATGGTTGCTACTAAAACAATACAGTCAGGACAAATCCCTGAAACTCTACATTTAATATCTAAAAATTTCTCTGCTCCCAAATCAGCACCAAAACCAGCTTCCGTAACCACGTAATCACTAAGTGATAACCCCAATTTGGTAGCTACAACACTATTACAACCATGGGCGATATTTGCAAAAGGTCCTCCATGAATAATCGCCGGTGTATGTTCTAGCGTTTGAACCAAATTAGGCAAAAAAGCATCCTTTAATAAAACAGTCAATGCTCCCTCTATTTTTAAGTCTCTAGCAAAAATCATTTCTCCTTTGCTATTATAACCAATCAAAATATCTCCTAATCTTTTCTTTAAATCACTCAAAGAATCAGCAAGACAAAACAAAGCCATAATCTCACTTGCTGCCGTAATAGAAAAAGACTCCTTTCTATGATCCACCAAAACATTACGTAAAGTACGATCATTGACATCCAGACAACGATGAAACAATACTGTCTGAATATCTAATTGATTCCCCTGAAAAATATGATTATCAATAGCAGCACACAATAAATTAT
The DNA here is from genome assembly GCA_944358405.1 of uncultured Bacilli bacterium. Lineage (GTDB taxonomy): Bacteria > Bacillota_I > Bacilli_A > RF39 > UBA660 > CALVQX01. The sequence goes on from CALVQX010000008.1 coordinate 7,138, forward strand.
TAGCCGCAGTAATCGCATGAAAATCGCCCGTAAAATGTAAGTTAATATCTTCCATAGGAATCACTTGACTATATCCACCGCCTGTTGCTCCACCCTTCATACCAAAAACAGGTCCCATAGATGGTTGTCTAAGTACAACAGCTACCTTCTTATTCAACTTCTGTAGTGCATCACCTAAACCAATACTAACCGTAGTCTTTCCCTCGCCATAAGGAGTAGGATTCATAGCCGTAACTAAAATCAACTTACCATTTAATTTGAAAGGAAATAAATTGATTTTTGCCTTATCATTTCCATAACAAATAAGTTGATTATCACTTAATCCCAACTTTTTACCAATATCATAAATATTTTCTCTAGGAACTCTTTGTGCAATCTCAATATCAGTCACAAAATCACCTTCTTTATAAAATATATTATACCATAAATAAAATAACTACAAAATTTGTTTTTTCAAAAGAAAAAGAAAGTAAAAATGAAAAAAACTAAAGGATAAAAAATATTTTTTTCGAAAGAAACCGAAAGAAAATAAAATTTCCGCCATTTGTTCAAACTTTCCTCCTATGTTAAAATGAAACCCATTAAGAAAAAAGGAGGAATAAAAATGAAAAAAATAATATTTTTCTTAATACTATTATCAGTAGTAATCCCATGTACAAAAGAAGTAAAAGCAGAATCTATGAAATTCTACGAAGCAGAATACATAGATGGCATTTGGATGAACAAAGAACCAAGAAGAGGAAGCAGTACTATTTATTATCAAAAAGCTCGTTTTTTCAGACAAGTCGGCACTAACGATTTTGCCTACTGTATTGAACCATTCAACTTTTTTGAACAAAGTGCAACCTATGAATCAACGATAAATCCAGACATGCTATCAGAAGAGCAAAAACAAAGAATCTCAGAAATTGCCCATTTTGGTTTTGGCTACCAAAACCATACCGACGAAAAATGGTATGCCATCACACAATTTATGATTTGGCAAACAGCAGATCCACTAGGTGAATATTATTTTACTGATTCACTAAATGGCAACCGAGTTCAAAGATTTGAAGCAGAAATCAAAGAAATCAACGAGTTAATTGCAAAACATCACATCGAACCAAGCATAGCAAACAAAACATATTATATCGTAGAAAATGAACAATTAATTCTAACAGATACAAATCAAGTATTATCAGACTATTACACAACAGATCCAAACATTCAAATCAACAACAATCAATTGACAATCCATAATCTAACAGAAGGAAATTATACTATTACATTAGAAAAACAAAATAATTTATATAATAAGCCGATCATTTTCTACCAGTCTCCAACAAGCCAAGCTCTAGTTGAAACAGGAGATCTAGCAACAAAAAATAGCTTTCTAACAATAAACGTAAAAAAAACCAAAGTAGAATTTGAAAAAAAAGATAAAGACAACAATACAACAATACCTCAAGGAGAAGGAAAATTAGAAGGAGCTATCTATCAACTTTATGATGAAAATAAAACCCCATTAACTACAATAGAAATAGAAGAGAAAAAAAATGCCAATATAGAAAATCTAGCATATGGAAAATACTACCTAAAAGAAATAAAATCTGGAACAGGATACGAATTAGATTCAACCACCTATAGTTTTGAATTAACGGAAGAAAATCCCCAATTAAAACTAACTCTTTATAATAAAATAATAGAAGCAACAATACAAATCAATAAAACTTATGGAACCATAAATAATACCAAACCTGAAATAGGAATTCAATTTGAAATATGGAATCATAAAAATGAACTAGTGGATATTATAACAACAAATGCCGAAGGAAAAGCCGAAATCATACTTCCCTACGGTCACTATAAAATAAAACAAAAAACAACGACTCCTGGATACCAAAAAGTAAAAGAATTTGAAATTAATATTAACAGCAAAGAAACTCAAATATACAATCTAACAGACTACAAGATAAAAGTTCCAGATACCAAAAATTCCATAATAAAAATAATAATAAAAATAATTAAAGGAATCATAAACAGATGGTAAAAAAATCAATCAAGATACTACTGCTTCTTAGTATCTATCTATTTCTATGCAAAATAATCTACCAAAATAGTCACATCAATACAACAAAAATAAGCATTGATACTTATCAAGAAGAAATCAGTCCTAAAAAAGAAATACCTATAGGAACCTTAATCATTGAAAAAATTAAAATCAAGGAAAGCCTTTTTGCTATTTCTAGTACCAAAAATAACATCGAAGAACATATCACCATCTTAAACGATTCTATAGAACCAGATCATGAAAATAGCATCATGATCTTAGCTGCTCACTCAGGGTTAGGAAAAATAGCCTATTTTAATGATCTAAACAAACTACAAAAAGAAGACGAAATAAAATTGATCTACAAAAACAACCTATATATCTACCAAATAACTGATCTTTGGGAACAAAATAAAAATGGATATATAACAATTTCAAAAGAAAAAAACAAACAATTAATATTAACAACTTGTAGTCCTACAAACAGTAAAAAACAATTAATTATAAGCAGTATATTAACAAAAGAAGAATCCATCTAAGATTCTTCTTTTGTTAATACTTCAATTGCTTTTTGCAACTGAGCATCCGTATCATAACTTGGAGAATTTTGATATTCAGAACTCTGTTCTACCACGATATCAGGAACCACACCTTCCCCGTTCAACCAAGTCCCTTTAGCAGTTAACCATCTTTCTGTAGTATATTTCAAACTAGCACCTGTAGATAATTCCAAAGACTTTTGAACAGTTCCTTTTCCATAAGAAGAAGTTCCAATAATAACTGCGTTTTTATCATTATCTTGAAAACAAGAAGCCAAAATTTCAGAAGCAGAAGCAGAAGAACCATTAATCAATACAGCAACACTATAAGTATGATTCTTACTTCCAGCAGAATAAACTTTTTGCATAGCACCTTTACTCTCTATTTGATATAAAACTGTTTTCTTATTAAAAAATAAACTTAAAATATCATCAATTTGATCTAAATGTCCACCCGGATTATCTCGTACGTCTAAAATTAAAGAATTAATCTCCTGTTTTTCTAATGATTTTAATTGCTTATTAAATTGCTTATAAGTATTAGAAGCAAATATATCAATGGCTAGATACCCGATCTTTTGATCATTTCTTTCAAAGACATTGCTAGTAACAGAAGAAAGTTCAACAACCTCTCTAGTTAACTTCAAAGAAATTTCTTCTTCTCCACGAAGTATTTTAATCTTTACTTTAGTACCAGTTTCTCCTTTCATTAAATTAGAAATTTCTGTCAAAGACATAGTACTTACATCAGAACCATCAATTTCTAACAATACATCATTAACTTGTAATCCAGCTTTGTCCGCAGGAGAATCTGGAATAATCTCTGAAACATAACTTTTATCTTCCGTCCAAACAACCGTAGCACCAATTCCTACATAAGAACCATTAACCTCTTGATTGAAAACTTCGGTTTCTTCTTCTGTCATATAATTAGAATAGGGATCATCCAAAGACTGAATCATTCCATCAACAGCAGCATTTACAAGATCATCTTCTGAAATCTCATCATAATAATTTTCGAAAATACTATTATATGCTACCACAAGCTCCTCTAATTTGTCAGAAATTTCAATACCAGCTAATTGATGATTACCATAAGTTAAAATACAACCTACCACAAAGCCAAAAAAAATAGAAATAACAATTAAAACAGTAACTTCTAAAATATTAAACTGACCACGCTCTTCTCTTCTTTTCCAAAAACCAGAAATAGGTCTACAATACTTTTTAAAAAATTTCTTGGTTTTATCGTTCTTATCACGATTCATGATATCACCCCTATACTCATTACTATAATATCACAGAAAAAGAAAAAATAGAATAATTTCCAAAAGAAAAATTCAAAGAAAATCTTTGAATCAAAAACACTATTTGGCGCCCCAACTAGGACTTGAACCTAGGACCCCTTGATTAACAGTCAAGTGCTCTAACCAACTGAGCTATTGAGGCAAAAGTGAAATTTATTCACTTAAATAATTAGAAATACTTTCTTCTCCTTCAATATACTCTGCAACAGTACCATTAGAAAATCTAATCAATGTAGGATTTTTTACCTTCAATTCACTAGCTTTCGTAGGAGATAAATTAGAATCATTCTCCGTAACATACTTCTGATTAAATGCACTACTTAAATCAACCGTATAAAGGGATAACTGAGCAGAATTTTGGTAATCCATCACTTTAGAAGCAAGTTCCGTAGCCAAACTCTCATCTGACATATCGTAATATAAAACCAAATATTCTTCTTTATTCATGCTAAAACTAGAACCAGCCAAAATCTCTTCATACTGAATTGTAGTCGAAGTAGAATCATCAGTATCAGTCTCTGTAGTAGTACTATTCTTATTAGTAATATATACCGTTAGTAAAACAAATATACCTAAAAAAATAAAAACTCCTAATACAACAAATAAAACATGAGTCCAATTTTCAGAAAAATTAGATCCCATACGGTCAATCTTCTTATCAATATTTCGATGTTTCACACTATTTTTTCTAGACATAATATCACCTAAAGGCATTATAACATAAAGAAAAAAAGAGGTAAAGCCCCTTTATTTCATCGTTGGCAAAACATTAATGGATTGAGCTACTTCGATCAACTCATCTTGACTTAAAACATCACTAACCAAATAATACTCAATACCATTACTAACCCAGGATAAAGAATTATCTGTCATAACACCCAAAGTGTCCATCAAACGATATGGTTCACCATAAGTTGGAATAATCGTAAACTCTTCTTCCACATTTGCTGTTTCTTCTACTAATAAGAAAGGTTTATCTCCATCGAAAGTCATAATAATTCGTTCCCCAACATCTTTTTGAATTTTCTCTTCACTAGTCAATTTTGTTCCTGTTGGAATAACTAATGGATAGATAGAATCATCTAAACTACTGGTTTCTTGAGTTTGTTCTACACTTTCAGAATAAGTATCCATCGTAGCATCTAAATCAAAGTAATCTTTTTTAAAGGTTGGAGAATAATCAATATTCTTAAAATTCATCGTCATACAAATAACATGATCAGAATTATAAACCTTAACTGTTTTAATTTTTAAATTTTTATTCATTTCAATCGTTTGACTAACCAAATTACGATTATTTGGATAATTCACAGTGGTAGTAAATTGATAACCATTCTTAGTCTCTTCAAAAGTTCGCTCTTTATCATTTTGAATGTCATTAACTAAAGCAGATAACAAATAGATCTGAGAATTGCTATATGGCCAATCACTTTGAAACTTAAAACTCTTATTTAATGAAGGAGTTAAAACATAAACACCATCATCATTTTTTAAAATTACTTGTGTATGATCATTTGCTGTATTCGTTAGACTTACCTTATAATAATTATCCTTTTTATAGCTAACTTTCACATCGTAATTATAAACTTCATCATTGTTGACAATTTCTAAACTCCCATCCAATTGATACGCAGATGCCTTTGAAATCTTTTTTTCTAAATCTTTAACTACATCACTTTCTGAATACTTCCCACAGCCACTTACCAAAAACAAAGAAACTATTAACATCAAAATTATCTTTTTCATAATTCACCCCATTATTAATTCTAATAAATTATATGGAACAAACTGCAATTTATTACAAAAAGAAAGTAGTTAAAAATTATTTTTAACTACTCTCTGTAATTCGAATCTTTACTCTTTTTGTTTTCGGAGTATAAGTAAGTCTTAAATCATCACCAGTAACGTGAACTTCAACTTCATGCTCTCCAACACCATATCCCTCTAAGTCAATATATGCAACTAAAGAAGAAGCATCTAAGCTATTAATAACATCCTCACTACCAGAAACAACAACTGTAACTTGTCGATCATTTTCCGATAATGCTTGAACTCTATAATTACTAGCCAAATTCTCGGTCTGAATAGATATATTTTCAAATTCTTTAGTAATAGAATTATCTACAACAACAGACACTTTAATTGTCTTAACACTCAACTCAGTAATTCCGGATGGTCTCTTAAGAGTAACATTATAATCTTTATTTTCTGTCAATCCTTTAACATCAATTTCAACTTCTAACTTATCAATCTTATCAACAGCCTCTTGATCTCCATAAACTGTAACATTAGAAACACTAGAAGTAATAGATTGAATAGATTTACCAAATGCTAAATCACCTTTAGGAATAATTTCAATTGGAACTTCCTTTCTAGGAGAAGTAATAGTTATCTTAGCATCTACAGTCTTAGGTACAATCTCTACATCGACAATTTCTCCATCAGTATCATAAGCAACCAATGGAACATCTTTTAAAGTAATATCGCCAACTTTTTGACTTGCAATATTATTAACATCCACTAATGCCTTTACAGTAGCTACTTGCTCCAACTTATATTCTGCCCCTTTAACAATAACATCTGTTCTATCAAGTTCAATATCATTGATATAAAGTTTACTATCCAAACTATCCTGATGTAAGATATCTACCGTTAAACTACGAGTTTCACTAACTTTCTCATAAATTGTTACAGTAACCTGTGAAGGATCTAAGCGATAATCTAACGACTTCAAACGTTGAGTATATTTTAATGTAACCCTATGATTTCCTGGTTTTAACCCCGTTAAATCAACAGATACTCCTTTAGAAGGAGATTGCTTAGCCAAGAAAATATGTCTTTTTTGACCTACTAAGGTAATATCCACAGTCTTAGGCAAGCCCTCAACAACATACAACTCTTCATTATATGTTGCAGTAACAGGTTGATCATATAAAATCTCCGCATACTGATCAATCATAACGTTAGATTCTTGATCAATAATTACAAATACTCCAAAAGCCAAAATTAAACTAATAATAATCAAGGTAGATTTTTTTCCGGCCAAACGATCAATACTTTTTACGTTACCACGAAAGAAATCAGTAATTCTCAATATCAGCTTAGTAATAGGAGTAATTATCCATTTATCGAAGAATGATTCAATATGATGAAAAATTCTTCCTACTTTACTAAATATTTTCTTCATATATCTCTTCCTCATCTATTTCATCTTCATCAAAATCCACATCCTGTTTAGGACGCAACTCATCTATTAGCATCATTCGAACATCATCTAATGTCAAATTATATAATAATTCTCCTTTTAAAGCGATCGAAATTCTTCCAGTTTCTTCAGAAACAACAATACAAATAGCATCTGTCTCCTCAGCAAGCCCAAGTGCTGCACGATGTCTAGTTCCTAATCTTCGATTCAATTTTGGACTATTACTAGTAGGAAAAACAGCCCCAGCACAAGTAATACGATCTCCTTGAATAATCACTCCACCATCATGTAATGGATTACCTTCATAGAAAATAGCAATTAATAAATCACTAGATAAATCAGCATACAACTTTTTTGCTTTATCTATATAATTACCTAAACTAATATCACGTTCAATTACAATTAGGGCACCGATACGCTCTTTTCTTAAATAATCAACTGCATTGACTAATTCATAAACCATATGTTCCCGTTCATCCACCGTCAACACTTTATGGCGCCCCAACAATTGAGTTCGCCCAAGTTGTTCTAAAATAGTACGAATTTCTGGTTGAAAAATAACAATCAATGCAATTGGTCCCCACTGAATAATATATTCTAATAAAAGTCCAATAGTAGTAAGACCTAACCAATCACTAACTAATTTCAAAATAATAACAAAGGCTACTCCTTTAAATAATAAAGATAATTTTACATTATTTTTAATATTTTTCAAAATAAGATAAAAGATCATCCATACTAAGGAAATATCAACCAATTTTCGAAGTATAGACAAAATATCAGTTACTGTTATCGTCATCACATCGTCTCCTTTAAAGTCACTATATTAGTATACCTAAAATATCAAATTTAGTAAAGTCCGGTACTCAAATTAAAAATTAGAAGATGTAGGAGAACCGTTTGAATTTGGATCATCTAAATTAGCAGGCATGCCATACCCTAATGGCTGCTGATTCAACATAGTTTGCTGTTGTGGATAACCCATAAAAACACCTGGTTGTTGCGGATATCCCATAGAAACATCTTGTTGTTGAGGATAACCCATGAAAACGCCTGACTGTTGTGGATATCCCATAGAAACATCCTGTTGTTGTGGATAATTCATAGAAACAGGTTGCTGCTGTGGATAACCCATGGTAACTTGTTGTTGTTGCAAATATTCCGGAGAAACATTTTGTTGTTGTGGATATCCCATAGAATAACCAGGCATAGTCATATTCGTAGGATTTTCTCCCATAGTAATTGTAGAACTAGAAACTTCTCCAAGAGTAGCTCCCATACTTTGAGCAAGTGACACAGATTGTCCTCCAGGATTTAACTGAGCATCATTAATCTCTACATGGGAAGTAGCATGCTGATTTGTTTGCTTTTGCTTTTTCTTATTCAAATACCTCTCTCCCAAATAACCGATGCAAGAGCAAATCAATAATAAACAAAAAACACATACTACAATATATAAAGGACCATCTAAAATATCTCTAAAAAAAACAATTATAAATTCCACACTATATCACCCTTATTCTCTATTAACATCATATCATTGAAAGAGCTTTTTTACAAGAACAAAAGAATATTCGCAACACTAAAAAGCAAGAACAATTTATCTTTTTAGACGAATTATAATCATATTATAAAACCATAAATACCAACCAAAAAAGATACTTTTTTACAAGTATCTTAATAAGAAATAACATGTCAAAAACACTTTTGTTAATATCCTGAATTATGTTTACGATTTTTTGCTAATATCTTAGCAGAATCATGTTCATCTTCCAATAAAGAAGGTTTAAACTCCTGAATTTTTTGATTGATTTTAAAATCAATCGTTTTAGAACCTTTATCAGCAGCCGCAACTAAAACGTCCAAACGATCTCCGATATAATAATCATCTTTACCATCTAAAGAAAGAAGAGAATCAGACTCAGGATAATATATATATTCACCAGGAAGATTTTTCATGCGAACTCTTCCTTCAATATAATTATCTAACTGTACTTGTAACCCTTTAGAACCAATTCCAATAACAGTACCATAATAATTTTCACCAATATGATCTGTCATATATTCCGCACATTTCATATATAAAACCCTGCTTTCAGCCTCATCTGCCGCACGTTCCATTTTAGATGCTTGTAATCCTATCTCTGGCAAACGACATTCCCATTGATGCTTTTTCTTTTGAGCCTGATCTTGATTAAAATAACAATCCTTTAAAATACGATGAATAATCAAATCTGGATATCGACGAATTGGAGAAGTAAAATGACAATAATCTTCTTTTGCTAATCCATGATGGCCAATATTAACATCACTATATTTTGCTTTAGACATACAACGTATCAATTTTTGGGAAAGAACAGAAGAAAGCATACCCATATTAGAAACATATTTCACTAAATTTTGTAAAGATTGATGTGAACTACAACATGTATCTGCATCATAATGATGAACATCACAACCTATATTTTGTAATAATTGAAGAAATTCATCTAATTTCTCTTTATTAGGGACATCATGAACTCTATATAAACATGGAACCTGAATAGAATTCAAATGCTTAGCAACGGTCTCATTTGCTAAAAGCATAAACTCTTCTACCAACTCAGTAGCTTGATTTTGTTCTCTAAGAGAAACTCCATTCATCTTTCCATCCGAAGAAAAATGAAGTTTTAATTCAGGAACACAAAATTCAATAGAACCTTGAGAAAAACGATTTCTTCGTAGCACTTGTGCTAATTCATTTAAAGAACGCAACGATTCTTCATAAGGGGCATATTCAGGAAGAACCACACCTCGTTCTAAAAGATCATCGACTTTATCATAAGTCATCTTTAATCTAGAATGAATCACACTTTGCCAAATATCCGAATGAACTACTTTTCCTTGAGGAGTAACTTCCATAACACAAGAAAGTGCAAGCCTATCTACATTTGGATTTAAAGAACAGATTCCATTAGATAATTCATGAGGAAGCATAGGAATAACTCTTCCACCTAAATAAGTACTAGTTCCTTTTCGAAAAGCATCACGCTCCAAGGGAGAAGAAAACGGCACATAATTAGAAACATCTGCAATATGTACACCAACCAAAAAATTTCCATTATATAATCTTTGACAACTTAAAGCATCATCTAAATCCTTAGCTGTTACATCATCAATAGTAAAAAGATCCCAAGAAGTTAAATCCATTCGTCCAACCTTATCCATAGGACGAACCGTTTGTGGAATCTCTCGAACTTGCTGCATAGATTCCTCACTAAATTGATCATCAATTCCAAGTTGAAAAGCTTCAAATAAAATATCCTCTTCTGGATCATCCTTATGATTAAAAACTCTGGAAATTGTTCCTAAATAAAAGTCATCACTTGTTTGCTTCTCTAAACAAACAGCAACCCTTTGACCTTCGATCGCCTCCCCTTGAATAGCAACCATAAGTCCTTGTTTTCTCTTATCTAAAGGTTTAACAAAATATTGAGAACCAATTCGATAAATCTCACCCACAACCGTATTTAAATCTCTGGAAATAACTTTACTAATAGTTCCTTTCAAACTTCCTTTTTTATCTTGACCTAAACTTTCAATTAAAACGACATCTCCATCAATTGCATGATGAGTATGATCCCTATCGATAAAATAGCAATCCTCTTTTACAATATGATGTCCATCCTTCATATAATCAACCGTAACAAATACATTTCCCTGCCCATTGCGATTAGCAAAAAAACGTCCCCTGCGAAAAGAAGTTTTATAAAGAGGCAAATAACTCCCACTTGGAGTTTCTAAAACTTCATATTCTCCTACTTTTTTGGTTAAAATTTCTTGGATCTCTTGCTTCTGTTCAGAATTCAACTGGAAACTATGACCTTCATCTTCAGAAAATAAACTTTCTATTTTAGAATAGATTTTTTCCAACGAAACAGCCTTCTTTACTTTACTTAAAACAAAATCTAATTTTTCTTCCATATGCTTCCCCCACTACTAATAAATTTATTGTATCGCAAAAAAAGATAAAAAAAAAGACAAAAAGTCTTAAGTTTATTTTGCTTCTTCAATATGATTAAATAAAATTCCGATGTTAACTAAACCACAAATACCTACTAAAGTATAAATGATTTTAGTAACAATTCCTGTCTCACCAAATAATGTAGCAACCAAATTAGTATCTAAAAGACCAATTAATCCCCAATTGATTGCTCCAATAATAGTAATGACTAATAAAACTTTTTGTAATGTTTCCATATATTATTCCCTCCTACCAATAGAATTTCCAAAAAAGGAAAAAAATATGCATAGATTATCTTTTTTTTAAATATTTTTTTATTTCTTTATTAGGAACAGAAGAAACAGACAAATGATCAAAACAATACTCATCTAATGGCTGATGAACAACAGAATCATTTTGAGAATAATAATCTAATAAATCATAACTACCATCACCAAGAACAGAATAATTCCCCTTGGCTGTTAAATAAATAAGATCTAGAACAACATTCCCAAAAATACGAAGGTTATTCTGATTAGTATCCAAATTTCTCCCTATTATAGAAAACCCTGACTTTAATATTTCACTACGTTCTCCTTGAAATGAATAAGAAATATTGGGGCCATAATAATAGTATTGCTCCAAAACAGCATCAGGAATAGGCAAATGATAATGATCGTTAGAAAAAGCAATACTACTAAAATCACGAGAAACATCCTTTAAAGGAGAAAAAACACTAGAATATAAATAAAACTGTTCAAAAGCATCTACAACTTCTTTAGAAAAATAAAGTCCATTAGTAACCATAGAAACATTATGAATTGGAAGATGATTTTGAATAATATAATCAATGGCGTAAGTAATGGCCTTAGGATTCAAAGTAGGTTCACCACCACTAAAAAGCAATGTTCCTACACTTGAAAAATCATTATCCAAAAAATGACGAACAAAAGAAAGATTGATATCCAAATTCTGCCTAGGACCACGCATACAATAATTTGCACACTGCTGATTACAACGTCTAGTAACTTCAATAGCTAACATACAATAATCTAATTGCATGAAATCACCTCAAATCAAATTCTACGAACAGCAATTACATGTGTACCAGAACCCCGCGTCCAAGCAGCTACATCACTAATAATCACACCTTGTCTAGGGTTAGTTGCATGAATCATTTGACCATTTCCAATATAAATCGCCGAATGAGTAGGAGAACCATCTACATATCCCCAATTCAAAATATCTCCCGGATGAGCGTTTTCATAACTCACACCAACACCATCATAAATTTGAGTACTACTGCTTCTACTAACAGTAATTCCAGCTTGAGCATAAACATACTGTACAAAACCACTACAATCAAATCCCGCTGGAGTATTTCCACCAGAAGCATATGGGCTACCAACAAGTGATAATGCTATAAAAATTATACTATCAGTATTCACAGAAGAGACATAGGAATCGTTAAATACCCGATTTGTAATTATAGGAATAGATTTTTCCTTTACTACTACATCATAGTGAACTGTAGTTACATTACCAGATTTATCGACTGCTTGAATCGTGATCGGATAAGTTCCACTCGAAAAAGTATCAACAGAATCTGAAATCATATAATATCCAGATTCCAACGTAGAATCCACTTCTAGTTGATAAGATAAATCACCATCAACAACGTCATAAACAGAAACTAAATTATCAAATATATTAAAAGAATCCCCCACTTCAAGAGAAACAGTCTGCTCCTTAAGCTCAATCTTAGGCGCAATAGTATCTTTAATTTCAATTTCAATAGGGATCTCTTTCACAACACAGTCCTTTTCAACTTCAACGACAACCTCTTGAATACCAACCTTTTTAGTATCTAACTCACTCTTAATAGAAACAACTTCACCATCTACCTCATCAAGTAATTCCAAAATATCATATTTAGCTGACCCATATTCAATCGCAGCAGAACCAACAGTAGATACATGAATACTTTCATAAATTTCATAATAGCGATAAGTATAACAACCACTAGTAATACCAATAGCCAATAATATTAAAACAACAAATCGCACACAAAGCGATCCAGTACTTATATTCATAACAACTCTCCCCCTGAGTGCTACATATTATACCATATTTAAAAAGAATTGTCAAAATACTCCACTCATTGAATAGTATTAGTGAAATGAAAAAGTAAATTCTACCCTTAAATGGAATTTAACTGTTCAAACTTTAATTGTGGAATTTATCTATTCAAATGATTATAATATGCTTCAGATGGCGCTTATTCAAGAAAGGAGTTTTATTATGCCAAA
>CALVQX010000009.1 GCA_944358405.1 uncultured Bacilli bacterium
ACATTAATCATAAGCACCAACCTTTCTTCTAGGTTGATTTTTTCATATAAACGAAAAAATCAATCATTTCTGATTGATTCCTATATCAAAAGTTCGAATAGTTCGAACAGATTTCCCAATGGTGCCGAAAGACAGAATTGAACTGTCCGCTGATCCTTACCAAGGATCTGTTTTACCACTAAACTATATCGGCAAATTACATATAATATAATATCATAGAAGACTTAATTTGGCTATACTTTTATATTATTTTTTTATGGTATACTGATAAACGAGGTGTTTGTAGTGACTAAAACTTTGCCATTTCATAAGATAAAAATTGCTCATAGGGGGATTCATGATAATCAAAATATTCCGGAAAATTCGCTTTTAGCTTTCCAAAAAGCTTTGGCCTTGGGAATCCCTATTGAATTAGATGTTCAACTTACGAAGGATAATCAATTAGTAGTTTTTCATGATGAGCGTTTAGATCGAATGACTGCTAGTTCTTCTTTGGTTCAAGATTTAACTTATGATGAGGTGCGAAAATTAACTCTTTTGAATACAGAAGAGAAAATCCCATCGTTTCGAGAAGTTTTAGAGCTGATTCAGGGAAGAGTATTTTTAGATATTGAGATTAAAAATACAGATCGTATTGAGGAAGTTTGTAGATCAGTTGTGCATGAATTGGAAGGATATTCTTCTAACTTTGCCATCAAATCATTTCATCCACGTATTGTAAGGTGGTTTTATAAGAACAGTCCTAAAATTGTTCGTGGATTGTTAATTACGGATAATTATCATAATAAATTATATGATTTTCTTTCTTTAAGTAATATTTTTCTTTTTTATTGTAGACCTGACTTTTTAGCCGTTTCTAAGAAATTAATTTGTAAAAAGAGGATACAAAAATTACGTCAAAAATTTCCTGTTTTGGTTTGGACGATAGAAGATTTGAATGAACTAGATCTATATCGAGAAATGGCAGATGGTTTTATTTGTGATTGCTTTTTTAATTCGTGAAATTATTTTTCTAACTATTGACGAATGGGTGCTGGTATGTTATTTTGAAAGTGTTATGATAGAATATTTTCTTTTATCATTGTATGGGAGGAATAATTATGATAAGACCACAAAGATTAAAAAAAGGGGATAAAGTAGCAGTTGTTAGTCTATCTGGCGGATTATTAGGGGAAGCAAGTTTGATTCACAAGTATGATATTGCAAAAGAAAGACTAGAGAATGATTTTGGTTTAGAAGTCGTTGCTATGCCACATGCTTTGAAGGGAATTGATTATGTTTATAATCATCCAGAAAAAAGAGCAGAAGATTTAATGATGGCTTTTCAAGATACTAGTATTAAAGCCATTATTTGTGCCATTGGTGGGAATGATGCAATTCGAACTCTACCATATATTGATTTTGAAGTGATTCGAAAGAATCCTAAAATATTTATGGGTTATTCAGATTCTACTATTAATCACTTTATGATGAATAAGGCAGGGTTAGTATCTTTCTATGGGCCTTCTATTATGTGTGAATTTGGGGAATATGTTCAAATGTTCGATTATACAAAGCAAGCAGTTTATGATCTTTTATTTAAGGATTCTAAGGATTATGAGATTTGTTCTAGTAAGTATTGGTCCAAGGATTTTGTTCCTTGGGGGATCGAAAATATCCATGTTGGTAAAAAGTTAATTCCAGAAGAACATGGTTATGAGCTTTTACAAGGAAGTGGAGTAGTTGTTGGAAAAGTATTAGGTGGTTGTATTGATGTTTTTCCTATGGTAGTAGGAACGGAAATTTGGCCTTCCAAGGAAGAATGGGAAGGAAAGATCTTATTGTTAGAAACTAGCGATTCCAAACCAGATCCTAGTTATGTACAATGTTATTTAAGAAATTTAGGAGCTCAAGGTATTTTTGATCAAATCCAAGGAATTCTTGTAGGAAAACCTCAAGAAGAAAAATTTTACGAAGAGTATAAGGAAATATATCGAAAAGTATTAAAAGAATATCACCAAGAACAATTACCAGTTTTATATAACATTAATATTGGACATGCTTTTCCTACAGGTATTTTACCATTAGGAGTGGATATTTCTGTAGATTTTACTAAGAAAACGATCCGATTGGTAGAATCTGCAACAATTTCAGATGAATCATAAGAAAGGGATGAAGTTCATTCTTTTTTTGGTGTTTAAATTTTAAAGCGAAAAGAGTAGTAAGTAGTTGCTAAAACGTTATCCTCTTCTTTTTGTAGTTTTCCTAATAGTTCTTTTTCGGCATCTGATAGTTCTTTTTTAAAAGAGAAAATATATCCATCATGGTATCCCTGTTCTTGAAACATTCTTTCTAAATCTTCGTGAGTAAAATGATTTTGCTTTTGAAAATTGGTATAATACCATTGATTCTGTAATAAAAGTAAAATATTTTGAATCGTTGCAATATTGTGAATTTCTCCGATAACTACACCATCTTTTTTTAACAATGGTTTTAAATCGTGTATTAAGCATAAGGGGCTTTCCACTTCTTCTAAGAGATTTCCTATGTAGATAGTATCGAAGGATTGTGCTGCTAGTTCATCTATTTTTTCAACTACGGGAATAAAGTTTTTTGCAATTATCGCTTTATTTTTATCTGGTTCCAAGCCTATGATATTTGCATTTTTATAATAATGCTTGATTCGCAGAGAAGAGGCTCCTATACCACAATGATAGTCTAAGATATCTTGTGGATTTTGTGCTAAAAAGATGGAAGACTCCTTGGTTACATCAAACGCAAAGCAAGAAAAATGCCATTTCTTTTCGAAGTAGTCTCTATTTTTTAAAACTAGGCGATTGAATTTTTCTTGATCTTTACGAAATGCAGTTCCTAAATAATGGTGAATGAAAGAATCATGGCATAATATGATACGATATCCTAATTGAATAATTTGCAAAGATAAGTCGTTATCTTCTACATATCCAGGTGAAAATCCTTCATCTAAGCCATGCAATTTTTCTATTACTTCTCGTTTTATTAACATACAGTATCCTATGAGACATACTTTTTCTTCCCATCTAGATGGCTCTGATTGATTGTTTTGTTCTGCTAGTTCTTGCATCTTTTTAAAGTCTTGATAAGAAAAATCACAGCCTTGTAAGTTGGCATTGTTATTAGAAATTGCCCCTACAGCACCAATTTTTGGGTCGCTATGAAGACAAATTTGTAAGTTTTTTAGCCAGTTTTTGGTTGTGATGGTATCGTTATTTAATAATAAAATATCGTTTCCATTTTCAGCATGTTCGATCCCTATATTAGACCCTTTCGGGAAACCAACATTTTCTTCATTGAATATGATTTTCATATCTTTTTGTTGGCGTAGCCAATTTCTTGTTCCATCCGTAGATTTATTATCGACAATGATGATTTCATAAGTGTTTTTCTCTGTATATTTTCTAATACTTTCAATACAGTCTTTTGTATATTCTAAATTGTTATAGGTTAAAATAATAATCGATGTTTTTTGATTCATAATATCTCCTCGTTTATATATATGAGAGTAGATAAATATTATTCCATGGAAAGGAAATGAAAGAAAAGATTATTTTTATATATTTGTTTTATAGTACGGATGTCTTGTTTTCTTTCTTTTTGTTTGTCTCTTTTCTTTCTTGATGATATAATGTTGATTATAATAGGAGGAGTTTATGACAGAAAAAGAGAAAGTAAAGTTAGGTTTGTTATATAATCCTAATTATGATGCAGAATTAATTTCAGAGCGGACTAAGACTCAAGATTTATGTTATCAGTATAATCAACTTCTTCCCTCAAAGTTAAAAGAAAGGGAAGAGTTATTGAGAGAGTTATTTCACGGTTGTGGAAAATCTCCTTTAATTGAACAACCATTTTATTGTGATTATGGTTATAACATAGAAATTGGAGATCGTTTTTACGCAAATCACGGGTTGGTAATATTAGATGGAGCTAAGGTGATTTTTGGCAATGATGTCTTTGTAGGCCCTAATGTAGGATTTTATACAGCAGGTCATCCTTTGAATTATGAGGAGCGCAACTTAGGATTAGAATATGCCAAAGAAATTCATGTTGGGGATAATGTTTGGATTGGTGGCAATGTTTCTATATTACCAGGAGTTAGCATTGGTAGTGATGTTGTAATTGGGGCTGGAAGCGTTGTTACAAAAGATATTCCTGATCATTGTGTTGCTGTAGGGAATCCAGCGAGAGTGATCCGATATCTCAAATAATTTTTGAAAGAATAGTTATAATAAGAATAAGGAGTTGGTTACTTTGAAAGAAAAATGGTATTTTTTATCTTTAGAAGATGTATTGGAAAAGACGCATTCCACCAGAGAGGGATTGAGCCAAAAAGAAGCACATCAACGATTATTAAAAAATGGAAAAAATATGTTACCTAAAAAACCTCCGGAGAGTGTTTTTGAGATTTTTTTTCATGAGCTTTGTGATCCTATTGTACTTCTTTTGATCGTTGCGATTATTGCTTCTTTTGTAGTAGGAGAAGTAGTGGATGCCATTGCAATTATTTTGATTGTATTAGTAGACTTAATTATGGGGACCTATCAAGAAAATAAGGCCAATCATACAGCCGAAGCATTATCTAAATTAGTGACTGAAGAGGTGAAGGTACTGCGCGATCAAGAGGAGGTGTTGATTGATTCTTCTGATTTAGTTGTTGGTGATGTTTTGTTTTTGGAATCCGGGGACAAACTAACCGCAGATGCTAGATTACTAGAGGCCCATAATTTTACAGTGGATGAGTCTGTTTTAACTGGGGAGAGTTTACAAGTAACAAAAGAAGTAGTAGCACTTCAGGATGAGAATCTTAATATTTCTGATCAGGTGAATATGTCATTTGCTGGAACTAGTGTCGTAACTGGTAGAGCAAAAGCGGTTGTAGTTGCAACAGCAATGGATACAGAAATTGGAAAAATTGCTGATAAAATTAACAATACTAAGGAAGAAAAATCTCCTTTGACGATTCGTGTAGAAAAATTATCGAAACAAATTAGTATTTTGGTCTTGGTGGTAGCGGTTATTATAGCAGCTCTACTAATTAGTAAAGGAGTACCTTATAATGAATTATTCTTATCTGTTATCGCTCTTGCTGTTTCAGCAATGCCAGAAGGATTGCCGCTTGCTTTAACAATGGCTTTGACGATTGCTTCTAATAAAATGGCAAAACACAAAGTTGTTGCAAAGAAGTTGCATTCTGTAGAATCTTTAGGTAGTTGTACCGTGATTGCTTCTGATAAAACGGGAACTTTGACAGTTAATGAACAAACTGCTAAAAAGATATTATTGCCTAATGGAAGAACGTATTTGATTTCAGGAGTTGGGTATGATGTGAATGGAAGCGTTACTGGAGAGGATCTTTCTTATGCCGAAGAAATCGCTTTTTATGGAGCTTTAAATAATGAGGCAAAGTTTACAAAAACAGAAAAGTTTGGAGATTCTATCGATCTAGCTTTTCTTGTCCTAGGAAAGAAAATGAATGTAGATACGAAAAAAGTAAAGGTATTAGAAACGATTCCTTATGAGTCAGAGAATAAATATTCTGCAGTGTTTTATGAACAAGAAGGGGAAGTTTATTGTACTATCAAAGGCTCTTTAGAAAAAGTATGTGATTTTTGTAATTCCATCCATTTTTTCAAAGGAAAGTTTGATCGTAAGCATTTAAATGAACAAAACGTGTCTTTAGCAAAAGATGGATATCGGGTAATTGCAATTGCTGCGGGAAAAGTATCTAAAAAAGAAAAATATAGTGAGGACGATATTCGAGATCTTACATTTATGGGAATGGTTGGTTTTATTGATCCAATCAGAAAAGAGGCGATTGCTTCTATTAAACAGTGCCGTAATGCAGGAATTAAAGTATTGATGATTACAGGAGATCATCCATTGACTGCTTTTAGTATTGCTAAGGAGTTACAATTAACTAATCGATATGAGGAAGTTACTACAGGAGCGGAGGTTTCTGAATATTTACAAAAAGATCAGAGGGAATTTGATCAGTTTGTTGCTAGTAAACGAGTGTTTACTAGAGTTACTCCAATTCAAAAATTAGAGATTGTGGAGTCGTTAAAACGTCAAGGAGAGTTTGTTGCCGTGACTGGTGATGGAGTGAATGATGCTCCGGCTTTACGAAGTGCTAATATCGGAGTTGCCATGGGAAGCGGAACGGATATTGCTAGAGAGACTTCTAAAATGATTATCATGGATGATAATTTTAAATCTATTGTTAGTGGTATTCGTGAAGGGCGTGTAGCCTATGCTAATATTCGAAAAATTACTTATTTTTTACTTTCTTGTGGATTTGCTGAGGTTTTGTTCTTCTGCTTGTCTATTATTTGCGACTTACCTATGCCATTGGTTGCTATCCAATTATTGTGGTTGAATGTGGTAACAGATGGAATTCAAGACTTTGCTTTATCTTTTGAGAAAGTAGAGAAAGGAATTATGAAGGAAAAACCAAGATCACCGGATGAATCATTATTTGATCGTAGTTTGTTTCAAGAAATTGCTGTTGCTGGATTTACTATCGGAGTGTTAGTATTTGCGGTTTGGTACTATTTAGTTCAAGTATTACAGATGGATGTTGCTGTTGCTAGGGGATATATTATGGCTTTGATGATCTTTATTCAAAATGTTCACGTCTTTAATTGTCGAAGCGAGAAGCACTCTGCATTTTCTATTCCACTACGTAACAATCGATTGATTGTCGTTGGTGTTCTTTGTTCTATTGCTTTAGGTTTTATAGTAATGGAAGTTGATGTGTTCTCTAAATTGTTACAAACTGTATCTATCCCACTTGTTAATTTATGTGGATTATTCTTATTATCTTTAGTTATTTTAGTAGTGATGGAGTTCTATAAGAAAATAAATTTTCGTAAAGAGTAAAGCTGTGCTATAATAAAAAAGAAAAGGAGTGATACGTTTGTTAGTTCAAAAGAGGGAAGAGAGTGAGGTAAATCAGAATAGGATTATCGATCAGATTCGATGCTTAGGAATTGACATGATAGCCGAAGCAAAAAGTGGACATCCAGGGATTGTCTTAGGCGCTGCACCTATTCTATACACTTTGTATGCACATCATTTACGAATTGATCCAGGAAATCCAAACTATTTTAATAGAGATCGTTTTGTTATGTCCTGTGGGCATGGTTCTGCGCTATTATATGCCACCCTTTATATGGCAGGATTTTCTATTTCCTTGGAGGATTTAAAGCAATTTCGTCAAATTGATTCTATTACTCCTGGGCATCCAGAATATGGAGTAACTCCAGGAGTGGACATGACGACTGGACCATTAGGGCAAGGTTTTGCTAGTGCTGTAGGAATGGCTATAGCGGAAGCTCATCTTAGGAGTCGTTTGAACAAAGGAAAAAAAGAAGTCATCGATTTTTATACGTACGTTCTTTGTAGTGATGGCGATTTGATGGAAGGAATCAGTTATGAAGCTGCTTCTTTCGCTGGAACATTAAAGTTGAACAAATTAATTGTTTTATATGATTCCAATGACATTTGTCTAGATGGAAAGACTTCACAAACTTTTACAGATAATGTTGCAATGCGTTTTGTTTCTTTGGGGTGGAATGTAATTACGGTAAGTGATGGAGATAATTATGAAGCAATCTCCAAGGCAATTGATGAAGCAAAGACAAGCGCTGATAAGCCGACACTCATTGAAGTAAAAACCGTGATCGGAAAGTATTCCTTTTTAGAGGGAACCAATGCTGTACATGGTTCGCCATTATCGAAAGAAGATATTAGTAATATAAAAGAAAAATTAAAGGTTCGGGATATTCCTTTTACAATTTCTAAAAATACATGCGAAGAGTTTCAAGAACTAATTCAAAAAAGATGTAAGAAGTTAAGTGAGAAGTTTGAGAAAACGGTAGAAAATCTTTCCGAAGAAGAAAAGACTTTTTTACAATTATTCATGCAAGATGGTAAGAAAATTGATATGAAGGATTTTGTCTATACTCCTCCGGAAGATCGGATGGAGTCTCCTAGAGATACTTCATCTAAGATCTTAAACTCTGTTGTGTTATCTCATCCTCTTTTACTTGGTGGGAGTGCTGACTTATTTGCCGCCAATAGAACCTATATTAAAGAAGGTGGAGATTTTTCTTATCAAAATTATTCTGGAAAAAATATTTTCTTTGGTGTAAGAGAACATGCAATGGGGGCGATTTTAAATGGTCTTGCTCTTTGTGGATTTCGCCCTTACGGTTCTACTTTCTTAAGTTTTAGTGACTATATGAAACCAGCAATACGGCTTGCGTGTATGATGAAATTGCCAGTTGTTTATGTATTTTCTCATGATTCTATTAGTGTTGGAGAAGATGGACCTACGCATCAACCGGTAGAACAATTATTGTCCCTTCGTGCAACACCTAATTTAGAGGTTTTTCGACCAGCAGATGCAAATGAAGTCATTGGTGCTTACCGTGCTATCTTTGAAAAAAATGATGGTCCCGCAGTAATCACATTATCTAGAAATGTCTTACCTATTTTAGAGACTACAAATGCGGCGGATGTTTCGAAGGGTGGTTACGTGGTTTTTGATTCTGAACGAAAAGCTTTGGGAATTGTCATTGCTACGGGGGAAGAAGTGCACCTAGCTATCGAAGTTGCTAAGAGATTAAGAGTAAAAGGAATTGAAATCCGAGTTGTATCAATGCCAAATCTAGAACGTTTTCAGGCACAAGATGAAGATTATATTGAGGAAGTATTACCAGTAGAAATCAGAAAGATTGTGATTGAAGCATCCTCTTCTTATTCTTGGAATCAAATTGTATTTAATAAGAAATATTTAATTACCCTAGATCAATTTGGACAAAGTGGACCTTCTGCTTCTGTTTATCAAAAATTTGGTTTTGATCTAGATCAACTGGAAGAAAAAATAGAAACCTTATTAAAATAAAATTCGACAAAAATAGATCTTTCTAATTGCTATGATAATCATGGTGATATTATGAAAGTCTATTTTATTTTTGATGTAAAAAAGGAGTTTATTAGTCTGTATCAAAATAATGAGAGAGTATTATTTAATATTTTGCGTCAAATTTATTATTTAGACAAAGAAGAAGTTGCATACGGTTATAATTTGTTTTGTCAACTAGTAAATCGAATTGAGAAAGAAGAACTAGATCGACGTATCTTCTTAAAATTTCATCAAGATATTCCATATTCCAAGCGTGGTGATACTCATTATATTAACAATTTATATAAAGATGAAATTAGTCGCCTGATTGTAAAAAAAAGCTATATTAAGCTTGAGGTAGAACAAGAAAATTCCAGTTTTTTTACGATCTTAAGAAATTTTTCTAGCAATTATTTTGTATGCGAATTCCGCCTACAAGACTGTTTTTTCTTAGGTTCCAAAGAAAATCCTTGCTCTAGATTTCCTGTTTTATCTTCTTAATATAGATATTTCATCAAAAAATGAAGGAATCTCTTGTTTTAAGAATATTATTTTAGTAAAATAATAAAAGAGGAGATGGAAATATGTTACATGATATTTTAATGATTATTGTTGGTTTAATTATAGGAATTGTGATTGGTTTCTTTGGAGCTAGATATTTTATGAAAAAGTATTTGAAAAAAAATCCGCCAATTAATGAAGATATGATTAAGGCATTGATGATGCAAATGGGAAGAAAACCAAATCAGAAACAAATCAATCAAATGATGAAGGCTATGGAAAAATATCAATAAATCATTTAGTTTTTATTAAATGTAGTTAAGCAGGGAGGATGGTTAATATGAAAGAAAAAATCTTTGCATCTAGAGTAGCAATTGCTGAATTTTTAACTTTATTAAAGAAAGTAAAAGATGATCCAAGTATTTTAGAAGCAGAAAAAAAATTTTTGGAAACAGGGACTTGGTATTATAATCCGGAAATATTAGAACCTAATTTAGCAATAAAAAAATATACTTATGAGTTGACTGATGATGCTATCATTCGTCATTGGCCCTTTGAATGTGGTGGAGAAGGAGCTTATGGATATCAAGTTAATGCAGGTTTTTCCCCATTTGCCCAAAGAGAAGTTAGAAATTTTTATTTAAAAAAATTTGGTCAAGAATATTTAGATTATTTAGTTGGGGAAAATGTTGCGACGTTAAATGAAGAATACCAGAAAGCTTTGATGGATCAGGAACGAAAAGTTTATCAAAAGATCAAATAGAAAGTATAAAGTAAATTTTGCGTGTATTTTTATAGGAGAATTTCCTAAATATATGCTTTTTTTTTATCATGAAGTTGCTTTTGCTGGTATAATAAATTTGAATTGTTGGTGGTAGAATGAAAGATTTTAGAGAAAAATTAGCGTTGGTTCCTACAAAACCAGGAAGTTATCAAATGAAGAGTAAGGATGGGGTTATTATTTATGTAGGAAAAGCAAAAAACTTAAGAAATCGATTAAAAAGTTATTTTACGGGAACAGTAACTGGAAAGACTAGATTATTAGTAGAAGATATTGATGATTTTGAATATATTGTGACTTCTTCCGAATTAGAGTCATTGATTTTGGAAATTACTTTAATTAAGAAATATGATCCGAAATATAATATTCTATTGAAAGACGATAAAAGTTATCCTTATATTGAGCTTACGGATGAGAAGTATCCAATTTTAAAAATTGTACGTAATGTGAAGAGAAAGAGAAAAAAAGCTCATTTGTATGGTCCTTATCCAAATGCATCTGCTGCCAGAAAGACAGTGAATATCGTAAATCGAATTTATCCCTTGCGAAAGTGCGAGCATTTAAAGAAAGAAGTTTGTCTTTATTATCATATTCATGAATGTTTAGGGTATTGTACAAAAAATATCGATCCTCAAACGATAGAAGAAATGAAAAAGGAAATTATTACTTTTTTAAAGGGGGATGCTAGCATTATTTCTAAAAAAATACAAGAAGAGATGTTACGTGCTAGTGAGAACATGAATTATGAAAGAGCGTTAGAATTAAAGACGATGTTGGAAGATATTGATACCACCCTAAAGAAACAAAAAATTGATTTGAATAAGAACTATCAGTTTGATTTAGTTAATTTCTATTCTGATAATAATTATTTATCGATTGAGATCTTTTTTATTCGTCAAGGCTTACTATTTGGCAGGCATAATGAGATTATTCAAACGATGGTGGATCCAAGTTCTGAAGTGATTGAATACTTAACTAAGTTTTATGATAAAGGGGCTATGGTTCCTAAAGAATTGTACTTGCCGACGGAATTAGATGGTCAACTATTAGGTGATTATTTTCAAATTAAAGTCGTTCAACCACAACGTGGAAAATTAAAGAATTTGGTGGATTTAGCAAGGGAGAATGCCAAAGAGCATTTACAGGCAGAGGAAGAGACATTAAAGAAGGATGATGAACTTCGATTAGAGGCAATTCAAGAGCTTAAAAATCTACTTGGGGTAGAGCAAGTCTCGCGAATGGAATCTTTTGATAATTCGCATTTATTTGGTACTTTTTATGTCGGAGGTATGGTTGTATTTGAAGATTTTTTACCAATGAAAGATGAGTATAGGAAATTTAAAATTAGCGCAGATGTTAAGGATGATTTAGGAGCGATGAGAGAGGTTTTATATCGTAGATATTATAAAGTTTTAATGGAAGATCTACCGAAACCAGATTTGATTGTTATGGATGGAGGAAAAACTCAGATTGGAGTCGCGAAAGAGATTATTTCTTCTTTAGGACTTTCCATTCCGATTATTGGATTAGTAAAGGATGATACGCATAAAACAAGTTATATTATGAATGATCGGTTTGAAATTTTAAATGTTTCTAAGAATAGCAATCTTTTCTTATTTTTTACTAGAATTCAAGAGGAAGTGCATCGCTATGCCATTAATTATCACCGGCAGATTAAATCTAAGGGAGCTTTATCTAGTGTTTTAGATGTGGTCCCTGGAATCGGAGAAGTACGTAGGAAAGAATTATTAAAGCATTTTGGTTCTTTAAAACGCTTAAAAGAAGCTAGCGTTGCAGAATTAGAAGAGGTAGTCTCCTCTGATGTTGCGAAAAATTTATTTAATTATTTGAAAGAGTTATGATATAATGGGATAGAAAGGTGATTGTATGAGAATGGATAAAAAAGGGTTTACATTAATCGAAATTTTAGCAGCAGTTGTTATTTTAGGAATCTTAACAACTGTTGGAGCAAGTGCAGTATTGCGTTATATTGGAGATGCTAGAGATCAATCTTATGATACAATGAAAAAGAGTGCCTATAGTGCCGCACAAGATTATTTAATTCATTATGGTGCTTATTTTGAAGTGGGAGACAGTGAGGAAATTTCTATTGAAACGTTAGTTGAAGAAGGGTTTTTGGAACCGCTGGTTGATCCCACGAAAAAAGATGGATCTAATTGTACAGGAAAAGTGGTAATTACCAGAAAAGCGTCCGGTAGTAGTGATGAACTTGACAATTTAGAATATCAAGTATGTATTCGTTGTGCTAAATATAACGATGGTTGCGAAATATACCCTTAGGGGGTGAGGTAATATGAGTAAAATAAAAGTAATGGACGACGTTCTAGCTAATAAAATTGCAGCAGGTGAAGTCGTTGAAAAGACGATGAATGTTGTAAAAGAATTAGTTGAAAATTCGATTGATGCTTCCAGTAGTGAGATTGAAATTCATCTAGTGGATTCTGGCGTTAAGGAAATTGAAGTTCGAGATAATGGAATTGGAATGGAACCAGAAGATGCCAAAATGGCATTTTTACGTCATGCTACATCTAAATTGAAAAATTTAGATGATTTGTTTTATATAGAAACCTTAGGTTTCCGTGGAGAAGCACTGCCTTCGATTGCTTCTGTTTCCAATGTTTGCCTTAAGACATCGGACGGACATATTGGAACTTGCGTTACTCTAAAAGGTGGCTGTGATATGACAGTAGAACGTTGTGATTTACAAGAGGGAACTACAATTACAGTATCTGACCTTTTTTACAACACACCTGTGCGATTAAAATATCTAAAAAATCTTTATGTAGAGTTAGCGAATATTATAGATTATGTCAATAAAATGGCTTTGTCTTATCCAAATATTAAATTTCTCTTGACCAATAATGATAAAACATTACTACAGACAGACGGTAGTGGAGATTTATTAAAAGTAATTTATGAAATTTATGGAGTTGATGTCACTAAGAAGATGGCGTTCATTCAGGGAGAAAATGATGATTATTATGTTAGCGGCTATATTTCTTATCCGGAAATTACGAAAAGTAATCGTAGTGCTATTACAACTTTAGTTAATGGAAGGGTAATTAAAAATAATGAGTTAAATAAGATCATAGTGGAATGTTACCATACTTATATTCCGAAAGATAAATTTCCAATTATCGTTATGAATATTGATGTTGATCCTATTTTGATTGATATTAATATTCATCCTACAAAAATGGATATTAAATTTTCTAAAATGGATGCCTTAAAAGATCTAGTTATTCAATTAATTACAGAGAAATTAAAAGAATTGACATTAATTCCTACCATTTCTGTTCGAGATACTTCTTCCATTTCTGAAGTTCGCAATCAGATTGCTAGAACGCAAAAGGAAGAAGAAGTTCCGAATAAGCCTTCTTATGAAGAGATTCGGATGGATTTTACGGTTGCGGAAGATGAAAAAGATTGCTTTTCCTCTGAAGAGACAGAAGTGGAAAAGATTCCTGAACCTACTTATCGAATTAAACCTATGATCCCTCGAGGGATCGTATATTTAACTTATATTATTGCTGAAAATGAAGATGGAATGTATATTATTGATCAACACGCGGCTGCAGAACGAATTAATTATGAAAAAGTATTGCGTTCTTTAAAGGAAAAAATAGTGGTTCTTGATTTATTGGTACCTATTAAAATAGAATTAGCAGCAAATGAATTTTTAATTATTAAGCATCATTTGGATTTATTGAATCATTATGGATTTTTGACCGAGGAATTCGGTCTAAATACAATTATTGTTCGTAGTCATCCGAATTGGATTCCTGAGGATATTGCAGAGGAATGTGTGCGAAAAGTCGTAGATATTGTCTCTTCTAAAGAAGAGTTTGATTTTGATCAATTTGTTTGGAAAATGGCAGCTACGATGGCTTGTCGTATGTCTATCAAAGCAAATGATTATATTTCCTATGATGATCAAGTATGGCTTTTAAATGAACTACGTAAATGCGAGAATCCATTTACTTGTCCTCATGGCAGACCTACTATTATTACTTATACGAAATATGATTTGGAGAAGTTATTTAAACGGTCGTTAGATTAGATAATGTTTTATCAAGAAAGAAAAAGGTGATCTTATGGAAAAGCTGATTGTCATTGTTGGTCCTACAGGAGTAGGGAAGACAAAACTTAGTATTGCTTTGGCCAAAAAGTTGAATGCAGAGATTATTAATGGTGATTCTGTTGCTGTTTATCGTGGGTTAGATATTGGTAGTGCTAAACCAACAGTCGAAGAGCAAGAAGGAATTCCTCATCATTTAATCGATATTTGTGATGTTACAGATGAGTACAGTGTGTTTTCTTATCAACAAGATGCTAGAAGAGTAATAGACGATATTATAAAGCAAGGAAAAAGAGTAATTATTGTAGGTGGTACAGGATTATATATCAAAGCTTTATTATATGATTATCGTTTTACTGAAGGAACAACGCATCACAGTTATGATGAGTTTTCTAACGAGGAACTTCTTTCTAAACTTTCTCAATATACAAAAGAAAATTTACCTCATGTTCATAATCGAAAACGCTTAGTTCGTTTGTTAAATAAGTATGAAAATGAAGAAGAAATGACTTCTTATAAAGATCACTTGCTTTATCCTTGTACGATTATTGGACTAACGACAGAACGTGAGAATTTATATCAAAAAATTAATCAAAGAGTTTGTAATATGATAGAACAGGGCCTACTCTCTGAGATTGAAAAATTAAAACCATATTATCCTACTTCTAGGGTTTTAAATAGTGCAATAGGATATAAGGAGTTTAGAGATTATTTTTCTAAAGAGAAGACATTAGCCGAAGTGATTACACAAATTCAACTTGATTCTAGAAGATTTGCTAAAAGACAATATACTTTTTTTAATCATCAAATACATCCTCATTGGATTTCTGTTTGTTTTGGTGATTTTTCTAAGACTATCTCTGATGCATTTTGCTATATTCAAG
Source organism: uncultured Bacilli bacterium (assembly GCA_944358405.1). Taxonomy (GTDB): domain Bacteria; phylum Bacillota_I; class Bacilli_A; order RF39; family UBA660; genus CALVQX01. Next base: position 15,192 of record CALVQX010000009.1, read on the forward strand.
AGCAAGAGAAGTAGATAATTGAAAGTAAAAATACTTGATTGTTATCAACTTTCAATTTTTATTTTCAATAAAAAAGAAGCCTATCTTAGACTTCTAGTTCTCGGTAAATCGTTTGATCAAAAGTATGTTGTTCTTGTTCAATATTTAATAGAGTTGCGGTTGGGATTAAGAAGAAGTTATGTTCTAATATATTTGTGTGATTACTTGTCACTGGATCATTCCAAGTAAGATCTAAATGCAACCACTGATTATTTAAGAGAAGAGCATTCCATATATGATTATTGCTTGATACTTTATAACTTTTAATATTTAGTTTTTCTAATATTAATTCCATGGCATCCGTATAACCACCACAGATGCCATATCCTTCGATTAATGGTCCATAGGCAATATCTGATTTATAATTTATAATATTTCTATCACTTCGATCTGAATCATAAATACTGTGATTGATGATATAGTCATGGGCAAGACGAATGTTTTCTTCTACAGATAAGTTTTGGTTCATAACGGTTGTTTGTATTTCATTGATTTTTTCATCGATCGCTTGGATTTCTTCTGTAGTATAACTTTTTTGAATTGTAATGGTTACTTTTCCTGAATTATCGTACTCCGTTTCGATATGCTGAAAACCATTATAGGGGTGAACAAAGTTGTTAATATGGGATAAGGTCTCTTGGTCATTGGCTATATTTCTAATTTCTGAGATGCAATCTTCATATTCTGTTGGACAGTAGAAGGTAAATGATTTTTTTCCAGCATTGATTGCAGTATAGTAGATATTTAAAATTTCTTGTCTATTTTCTGGAGTAAAATCATCGGTATTTTGTACATAGTCAAAATCATAATCTCTATAGTATTCATTTTTTTCCCCTAATGTTACTTCTTGTTCTGCTGTTTTTAGAATATATTTGTTGATAAATGCAGTGATTTGTTCTTGTTTTAGAATAACAACTCCTAAAATAATTAATAAAAATCCTAAAGTAATATATTTTTTCATGTTTGCCTCCAAGTATTTTTTCTATGTCCATTGTATCTTACTTTTTTTCTCTTGTAAAGAAGAAGGAAAAATAAAAAGTCAACAAATGTTGACTTATTCCATTGCATTTTTCATTTTTGATAGTCTAGATTTTAGACGGGCAGCTTTATTTTGATGTACTAGTCCGCTAGACATTGCTTTATCGATTCTTTGAGTAGCAATATTGAAAAGGTTACTTGCTTCTTCTTTGTTTCCAGCTTTTACTTCTTTTTCAAATTTTTTGATTGCTGTTCTCATACTTGAAGTTACTATAGTATTTATTTCTGCTTTTTTAGCATTTGAGCGCATTCTTTTTTTAGCACTTTTAATATTTGGCATTTTTTCACCTCACTTTTGTAAACATATTAATCTTACCAAAAATTAATGAAAAAAGCAAATAAAAATAGCAAATTTTGTAAATATTATAATTAGGTGATAATAATGCATACAATTCATTTGGAAAATTTTGGATTTAGGACAGATTTAATTTTAGAGCAATTAAATGGTATGAGTCCGGATCTAGATCATTGGGAGGAGAAGGATTTTTCTATTGATCGTTTAGAAATTACTGAGGAGAATAAGCAAAAATATCAAAAAGATGTGGGAAAATATATTACGATTTCATTTCCTGATATTACGGATAAAGATAATTTTAAAAGAGTTGAGGAGTTATTAGTACAAGAGTTAAAGCGCCTTTTTGCAACATTGGATATTGCAAATCGTTCTGTTTTGGTGGTTGGTTTGGGGAATGAAAAGTCTACTCCAGATGCCTTAGGCCCCAGAGTAGTTGATCAGGTATTAGTAACTAGACATTTATTTGCTTTAGGAGAGGTGGAAGAAGGATATGCTAATGTTGCGAGCTTTCAGACACAAGTTACAGGAGTTACGGGGATAGAAACTAGTGATTTAATTCAGGGGTTAATTCAGACTACAAAAGTAGATGCATTGATCGTTATTGATGCTTTAGCATCTTCTTCTTTAGAACGTGTAAATAAAACGATTCAAATTACAGATAGTGGAATTCACCCAGGTAGTGGGGTTGGTAATAATAGAAAAGAAATTAGTAAAAAGACGTTGGGAATTCCTGTGATTGCGATCGGAGTTCCCACCATTGTTGATGCCGCTACGATTGTTTCGGATACATTTCAGTATATGTTAAAGCAGTTTAGTTATAAAATTGATAATATGAATAATCCTGTCTTAAAATTAGTAGATCAAAAAAATCAGGATTATAGTGCGCATCCCATTACTTTGACCAAGGAAACAAAAAAAGAAATTTTAGGGATACTAGGTAATCTTTCTGAGGAAGAATTTCATAGATTAATTTATGAAGTTTTATCTCCTATTCAGTCTAATTTAATGGTTACTCCCAAAGAAGTGGATTTTGTAATTGAGAAGTTAGGGTTACTTATAGGGAATGGAATTAATAAAAGTTTGCACAAACACTTTAATCCGACAAATTAAGTAGAAACAAATCGCTATATTAGAATTGGTGATATGATGAAAAAGCGATTTATTGCAAAAAATAGAAGAAAGAAAAAGAAATTGAAATTCTTTTTCTTTTTGTTGTTGTTTATTGGAGGAATATTTTTTAGTTTTCGCTTTCTTTCTAAGAGTTCTATTAAGATTGATGATAAAGATTTTGTTACTTTATTAATTGAAAATACCAATTCTATTACTTCTGTAAAAAAAGAGTCATTATTTCAACAAGCTTTGCATCTTTTTTTACGAAAGGGAAATATTTCTCCTGTTTTTTTGCTAGAGAGTAATTATCAATCTTTAATTCGTGAGGATAAAACGGAAGAACAAACAGTTCATACTTCTACCGAGGAGAATGCACCTTTAATTTATTTATATAATTCTCATCAAACAGAGGAGTATCTTCCTAGTAGCATTGCTGAATTTAGTGTGAATCCAACTGTGATGATGGCAGATTATATTTTACAAGATGTGTTTGAGAAAAATGCACTTCCCACGATTGTTGAAGAGGGGAGTATTAAAGAAATATTGAATCAAAATCAATGGAATTATGCAGGAAGTTATCAAGCTAGTAGAATATTGATGGAGCAGGCACGACTTACTTATCCTTCTTTGCTATATTTTATTGATGTACATAGAGATAGTTTAGGAAGAGAAAAAACGACTGTTACTATTGATTCTAAAAGTTATGCTAAAACAATTTTTTTAATTGGTTTAGAAAATCCAAATTATCAAGCTAATTTGGATTTTACCACTCTTCTAAATAATAAATTAAATGAAAAATATCCAGGATTATCGAAGGGAATTTATAAAAAGGGTGGGGCTGGAGTAAATGGTGTTTACAATCAAGATTTTTCCCCTTATACTGTGGTTTTGGAAATTGGTGGGCCTGAAAATACTACATCGGAGGTGTTAAATTCTGCACTTGCTTTTGCGGATTGTTTTATGGAGGTGATTAGTACACATGAAGGGTAAAAAGGTAGCACAGTTTACGTTTAGTATTTTGATTATTTTATTTATTGCTTTATATACTACGCAACTAACAGGATATTATGAGTATACAGAGAGCAAAAAGACGACTTTGACAGATGATGCGATTGCTAGATTCGAAAAAGATGTGGCTGAAGGCAAAGAGATTTCTGCAAAGAATTATTTAGTCGAGGAAAAAAATTATAATAATACTGCTTCTCAGTTTGGAATGAAGCTTTCTAGTCTTATTGAAGATGGGTTTAATAAAGCGATGAATGCTTTATTTAAGGAAGTGGAGAAAGCTGTAAATAGCAAATAAAAGCCTACTTTCTGTAGGTTTTTTATTGGTATAGTTCTTGTTTAATTAGGTCTAAGTTTTCATTCATGATGGTAATATAATCTTTATCTTCTGCACGTTCTTCGTCTGATAAATTATCTAATTTGTGTAATTCTAATACTTTTATGTTAGTATTATTATTGATAATATTTTCTACGTTTTCATTTGTTTTATCATTTTTGAAAGTATAGATGTAACTTATTTTTTCTTCCTTAATTAAAGTTTGAATGTCGCTTACTGTTTTTTCACTTGCGTCTTGATCTAGGCAAAGGACCTCTAGACCGAACTTTTCTAAGAATTTTAAAGCAGAATTGGCAACTACAATTGTTTTGTTATCTGTGTTTTCTACGGCAACGCGATAGTCGGCATCTAATTCTGATAGTTCTACTTTTAATTTTTCATAGGCATCATCAATTTCTTTTTCAAGATAAGTGCTAGAAATATATTCTTCTAAGCCAAGTTGGACATTTTGTGCCATCATTAGAAGCGATGATGGATTTAACCATAATTCTTCTACAGAGTAATCTGTTTCTAGAACGTATGCTGTATCGATAATTCTTAGTTGTTCATTTAAATCTAGTAGATCTACTGCTAAATTTCTTTCTTTTTCAATAAGCCCATTATAGATAAATAGATCTTGTTTACTGAAATCTGTTTTTTGCTTTTGATTAATTTTATAATTTTCAATATCTACCCCATCTGGATAAATGGAAGTGATCGTCGCATGATCTGCATATAAATTTTTAGTAATATATTCATTTGGATAGTTTGTTACTATGATTTGAATGTTATCCATGTTATCTTGTGTGCATCCTGCATTTAAGATACAAATTAGAAATAGGATAGATAGGCATGCTATTTGTTGAATTCTTTTTTTCATTTTTTCGTCTCCTTCTTTGGTACTGGATCATAGCCATACGTTCCCCAGGGATTACATCTACAAATTCTTCGAATCGTTAGAAATCCACCTTTGATTGTTCCATGCTCTTCGATTGCTTCTATTGCATAATTTGAGCAGGTGGGAATGTGTCGGCAAGATTGATGCCAAGGTCCAGGAATTTTTTGATATAGTTGAATGATACTTACTAAAATATGTTTCATTCTTATCTCCTTTTTTTATTTATCTTGCAAATTTATTCTACTATAAATTAAATAAAATAGCAATTATAAGTATACTATTTTTCTTAATTTTGGTATACTGAGAATGGTGATGAAAATGGAAGAATTATTTCAAAAATTAAATATCAAACCAAAGAATATGAAACTTTATAGTACGGCTTTTTCTCATAGTTCTTATGCAAATGAACATCGAGCAAAAAGTGATTATGAACGCTTGGAATTTTTAGGAGATGCTGTTGTTGATCTTGTGGTTGCAGATTATTTATATTCTAGTAAAAGTGAAACAGAAGGAGAAATGACAAAAGTTCGAGCTAGTTATGTATGTGAAAATGCTTTATACGAGTATTCGATGAGTCTTGGATTAAATCAATATATTAAGGTTGGTCATGGTGAAGAAAAAGAAGGTGGCAAGTATAAGAAAGCGATTGTTGCGGATATTTTTGAAGCATTTGTGGGGGCTATATACATTGATTTGGGATATGCTACTGCTAGAAAGATTGTTTTGAATATTATTGTTCCATATATTGAAGATCCAAATATTACTTTTTTTAGTGATTATAAAAGTGCTTTACAAGAATATGTTCAAACGGAACAGAGGAGTCTTTTCTATGATTTGGTGGAGGAAAGTGGACCTGCTCATGATCGGACTTTTAAAGTTGATGTAAAAATTGATGATATCGTTTATGGTAAGGGTGTTGGAAATTCTAAAAAAGAAGCAGAACAAGAAGCAGCAAAGGAAGCTTTAGAGAAATTGGCTGTTTAATTTTTGATTGTGTTTTAGTCAGAATCGTGTTATAATTGCTATGTCTTTTTCTAAGAGGTAGTTTATCTATAGGGATTTACTATAGGGATTTAGTCGTTTATATATAATAATTAATAATATGAAAGGAGAAAATAATGAGTAAAATAAAAATATTTAGTTTAGGCGGATTAAATGAAAATGGAAAAAATATGTATGTAGTAAAAGTTGATCGTGATATTTTTGTTTTTGATGCCGGATTAAAGTATGATAATGATTTGAATTTGGGAATTGATTATATTATTCCTAATTTTGATTATTTAATAAAAAATAAAAAAAATTTAAAGGGGATCTTTTTAACCCATGGACATGAAAGTAATATGGGTGCAGTTCCTGATATTTTAGAAGCTTTACCTAAGGTTCCTATTTATGGAACAAAATTAACTCTGGAAATTGTGAAAAATGATTTAACGGTAGAACAGATTGCAAAGGCGAATTTTAAAGAGATTCGACCTCATGTAAAGTTAGAATTTGGAAAAAATTCAATTTTTCCTATTAGTGTTACCCATTCTATTCCTGATGCTGTTTGCTATGTTTTATATACCGTAGATGGAGCGATTGTTTATACCGGTGATTTTGTATTTGATTCTACCATGATGGGAGCATACAAAACAGACATTGGTAAACTTGCTTATGTTGGAAAGCAAGGAGTCCTTTGCTTATTATGTGAGTCTATGTATGCTGAAAAAGAAGGGCACACTAGTCCCAATAATCGAGTATCTGGATTTATTCGAGAAGTATTAGTAAAAAATGAAAATCGAATTATTGCTACTGTTTTTCCAGCTCATTTTTATCGTATTCAGGAAATTTTTAATGAAGTTTCTAATACTCACCGAAAGGTAGTTATTATGGGGAAGACATTGCAAGATACAATTAATAGAGCTGTGGATGAAGGGTATTTAACCTTAGATCGTAGTAGAGTGGGTACTTTATCTGATTTAGATAATAAGGATACTGTGGTTTTAATTTCAGATGAAAAGGAAAAACCATTTGCAAATTTGGAAAGAATTATTAAGGGATATGATAAATATATTAAAATTAAGGATACAGATACAATATTTATTACTGAACCAAGTTATCCTGGAATTGAGAAAAGAACAGCTATAATTATGGATGATATTGCTATGTTAGGAGCGAATGCTGTTAGTTTATCTAGCAAGAAACATCTATTGCATCATGCCTCTCGTGAGGATCTTATGCTGATGATTAATTTAATGAATCCTAAATATTATTTTCCGGTGAAAGGAGAGTATCGTAATCAATATGCCAATGCAGAAATTGCAGAAGAACTTGGGATATCAAAGGAGAATATTATTTTAAAGCAAAATGGAGATGTTTTAGAGCTAGTTCATGGTAATAATACAAATTCTACAGAGCATGTTGATGTGGATGAAATTCTTATAGATGGTAAAAGTCAGAATGATATTGGCAATTTAGTATTAAAAGATCGAGAGATGTTAGGTGAGAATGGAATTGTCATTATTAGTTGTACTTTAGATAAGCAAAGTAAAAAAATCTTAGGCGGACCTGAAATTTTAACTCGTGGTTTTATTTATGTAAAAGAGAGTCAAGATTTGTTAGAAGAGACAAAACGAATTTCTAAAGAGGTAATTGAAGCTAGTATTGAGGATGCTACAAAACGTGTGGATTATTCGCGTATAAAAAATGATGTTCGTGATATTTTAGGAAAGTTTTTTTACAATGAAACTGGTGCAAAACCAATGATTATCACAGTGATCCAAGAAGTATAATAGAGAAGAGTGGAAAGATGATTTGTACTCACCATGCTACAGTAAACTGAAGGATCAGAATTTGACACCAATTATTCTATTTGGTTTAGAGATAGTTATGCATCTAAAATAGAAACTATAGAAAAGATTGCTACAGAAGATCAAGAACAGTAGCAAGAGTACAAACTACTTTGGAGACTCTTTATATTCCCTATAATAGGATAGAACATTATTCTAATGAAATTACATTGGAAGATGGTATACTGATTTCTACTACGAAAATTGATTATCAAAAGATTGATATGGATCAATTAATAAAAATCGATTCTGCTAATTCCAAGGTTATAAACCATTGTAAAATCAAAGCAGATGATATAAAATCTATTTATGGGGAGTGCTAGATGTGTTTGCAAATAAATATAAATGAGAAAACCATTTATATTTTCTGTTCTCGTAGCTCAGTTGGATAGAGCAATCGCCTCCTAAATAAGGGGTTGTGATTAAGGACACATTATCAAGCCCAATAACATGGGCAATAACTGTTCTCGTAACTCAGTTGGATAGAGTATCCCTCTCCTAAAGGGAAAGTCGGCAGTTCAAATCTGCCCGAGAACACCATTTTGAGTATTAAAATCTTGTAAATATAGCATTTACGAGATTTTTTTTAATATTTTAAAAGTGTTACAAAGTGTCACAACTATACCTTTATTGGCACCTATTAGGGCACTTTTTTGGGCACCTCGTAAAAAAATAATAATTATCTGTATAAAAAATTATAAAATATGAGCAAAACTTGACGAGGAATTTTGCTAATAGGACAATAAATAATATAAAATAAAAATAGGAGTATTAGAAATGAATGAGGAAGATTTAAAAAATTTAAAAGACTTACGTTTTACCTTTACCAAAGAAATGCAAGAAATGATAGACAAATTATTAAGCATGAGGTATATATTAGATAATGAAAAACTATCTAATAGAAAAAAAGCAAAATTAGAAAAAGAATTTAGTAAACTATTACTAGAATTTAAAAAAGAGTTACATTATAATAACCCCGTGCAGATAAAAATTATACATAATTACCTGCAAAACAAGAAAGAGATACAAAAATAAATATCTCTTTTTCTTTTTAATTACTAATAATAGAGAGAAATTACTTATTCCAAAAATTGAATTTGGAGTTTTTAAATTTTTCGTATTGAGTGCAAGTTATCTCGTTCTTTTTCATAAATATAAATGGGTTTACCATAATATACTTATCACGTCCTACTTGTTCTAATTGTATGATTTCTTTTTCTTGTAGTCCTGCAATTACACGTTCTAAAGTTTTTCCTTTTATATTGGCTATTTTACCCATTTCATTAATATTTAGAAAACCTGCAAACATATTGCATTGTATTTTGATTAAATAACCACTAAACTCCCCAAAACCAATATGACTTAACATTGCAAAGATAAACTTTGTTTCGTTAGGTGTAAAACTTATGGTAGAAAGTATATCGCTTGCTCTACAAAATAACTTCGTAAAAGTGTATTGCTTATTAACTTTCATGTATTTTTGATTGTGGGCTATTTGTGAGGCACGTGTAATATGGACTTTATCTCCTGCATTTATTTCTTTGCATATTGTACCATTTGTATCAACAATAAAACCCTCATATGGCATTTTTCTAGGTAGTGCTAACATCAAAATTCACTCCTATAAAATATCCGTCAAAAATGACGGTTATTTCCCGATAGTTTTAGTCAAAAGTGACGGATATTAAAACGTCATTTTTTCTTTTAAATAAAGGGTAAAGTAACAAAAATAAGAATTTATCTATCTTATATCTTATTATACTGTTCTATTACCTGTATAAGTGCCATAATTTTTTTGAGCATACATACAACCGATACAATTTCTCTCAAAACCTGCTATCTCTAATTCTCGGTAAAACTTTTCCCCAAACAAGCCTTTACCTCTTAACATGGCTTGCATTTCTTCTTTAATGGTTTCTTTAATAAATGCTTTTAACTCGTCCTGTTCTTGTTTCTTTTCGCGATAGTTTTCTTTAGTAACTTTTTTATTTTTTTTGTGCCACTCGTCCATGAGTTTTAAAATGTCAAACTCAAGTGTTTGCTCGAAAACATTTTCTATATCTTTGGTATCAAAAATATCTTCAAAACCGATTTTGTCTTTCATGTAAAATTACTCCTAACACTTTCCAAAATAATTATAAAAAGTATTGCTACTTGTTGTGTAGACTATACTTTTCTTGCACTTATGTATTCTTTTAGTGTATCTTCACTTACAAGGTAACGTCCACCAACTCGAAAGGCTGGTAGTTGTCTTTCACGTACTAACTTTTGAACTGTCTTGATAGATAACCCAAGAATACAACTTATTTCTT
>CALVQX010000010.1 GCA_944358405.1 uncultured Bacilli bacterium
TCTCAATAAAAATACAATAAAAAGATATATACAAAATCAAGATTTAGAGGATAAAATAAAAGACCAGAGAAGTTTGAAGGAATATAAGGACCCGTTTACGGGTAAGTAAGAGTGACAAAGGCAATTGGCAGACTAAAAAAACTACCAAATGGTAGCTGCCAGTGTCAAGCCTTATAGGCTTCAGAGAAAAACCACTCTTTTTAAGGGTGGATTTTTACTCTTTTTGTTCTATTTTTATATTGCTTTTTCCTCGATCACAACGATTTCCCCAAGCATCTATTAATTTGTTTCCTTCTTTTACACAAATGATTTCACAATTATTTGGACAGCTTCCACAGTTGATGCTTGATGTTTCAAATTGTCCTTCCATGATGTCAAATGAAAAGTTAATTTCTTTTTCTTTTTTTGCTAAAATGGCTACTCCTAGGGCTCCCATTAGATGGCCATCTTCATCTGTAGTTACATTTGTTTTTAAGATGTCTTCAAATGCCTTTACAACACCTATATTTTTAGAAACTCCACCTTGAAAGATAATTGGATCAAGGATTTTTTTCCCTTTGCCAACATTGTTTAGATAGTTTAGTGCAACACTGCGACAAAGTCCAGCAATAATATCTTCTTTTTTGTATCCGATTTGTGCTTTATGGACTAGATCACTTTCCGCAAATACTGTACATCTAGCGGCAATTAAGGCAGGGTTTTTACTTGTTAGAGCAATTTTTCCGAAGTCTTCTACCTCTACATCCAGTCTTTTGGCTTGGCTAGATAAAAAAGCTCCTGTTCCTGCTGCACATAGTGTATTCATGGCATAATCTGTGACGATTCCATCTCTAATTAAAATAATTTTAGAGTCTTGTCCACCGATTTCTATAATGGTTCTTACATCTGGATATCTTGAAAGAGTTCCTACTGCATGAGCTGTAATTTCATTTTTGATAATGGTTGCTTTTAAAATGGTGCCAATTAATTTTCTAGCAGAACCAGTGGTTCCTACTGATACAATTTTAATATCTTGATTTTTTGTTTGTTTTTGTAAATCTTTTAATACTTCCTTTACAGCTTGAATGGGATTTCCTTTGGTCCATAAATAAGTGGATGCTAAAATGTTATTTTGAGCATCGATAATTACTCCTTTGGTAGAAATCGAACCAATATCAATTCCTAAATATCCTTTTGTCATTTATGTTCTCTCCTTACTTTTAATAAATCATGGAATGCTTCTAATCTGGTTTTCATTCCTTCATTAGAATTTTCTACGTCATAAGAAAAGAATAGAATTGGCATATTATTTTCTTGACATATTTTTTGAATGATTGGAATGGCTCCTACTTCTGGAGTACAACCAAATGGTTTTGTATGAATGATTCCATCATATTTTTTATTAATTAATTTGATGGTTCGATATACATTATCTAGACCATCTGCTCCTAAAGTGTATTTGCAATATTTTTTGGTAGTACGTAACATATGTTTTTTTAACCAGATTTTTTGCCATAATAAATAGGATAGATTGGTATATCTTTTGATTTCTATGTTCATATTAGCAAGTTCTTTTTCTAGAAAATAACTAGAGAAGGGTTCCATTGCTGTATATAATTCTCCAATGATTCCTACTTTTAAGCAGTCTTTTGGTTTGTCAATTGGGATCTTTTTAAAAAGGTGTTTATATTTCCAATAATAAAGAATTAATTTTAGAATCGAATTTGTACTTTTAAATTTTTTTAGCATTTCCTTTTTTAGTGTAATATGCTGTTTTTTCTTTTTTTCGAATCCTATATTTTTCCGGATTATTTTATCTATTTTGTCCATTTGCCAAATAAATAGTATGGTATAAATTGCATTGTGAATAAAGGTATAAAGAGAAAGTTTGGGGTTTATTTTTTTGAATAGACGATATACTTCACGGAAATTTAGATAATCTCCACTAAATAGTTTGTAAAATTCAAAGTTATAATTTAAATCTCGTAATATTACTTCTGTTACTTCTGCATAGTAACGATATCTACAACCACCACCAGCAGTAAATAGAATATTAGCCCCATTTTCTAATGTTTCTATAAAATTTCCAAGATTATATTTGAAGGGAACACAGACGGAATCTGGGGAGTATTTGGCACCTAATTCTATTGTTTTTTTTGTGATAGGTGGGGAAGGAATTACTTTTAATTTTGTTGTTCTTTCTAAAAATATAGAAATCGGAATATAATAATCTCCTAAATGTGGAAAGCTAATTATTTTTTCCATAAATTTTCTCCTTTTTTGTTTTTAAGATATCAATGAAACTTTCTAGTCTGGTAATTACTCCGACTTCACTATTTAGATCTTCAAAAATTAAAGTAATTAGTGGACATTCTTTTATTTTGTGGCTAATTAATTCATTACTTAGAGAATCTGGACCACAAGGGAAAGAGGAAAGTAGAATGATTCCATCTACTTTATCTTGGTAATAATTGATGCTTGCCATGACTTCTTTACTATGAGTCCAATGAATATCTGTTGATAATTTTTTACATTCTTCATCGATTTTTGTATGATCGATGCGATCGCTGTAAAGAATAGTGATTTCATTTTCTGATAGAAATTTACAAACTGGTTTTCCAATTAATTCATCATATAGATTGTAAGGGTGTCCCGCTAAAAGTATTTTTATTTTTGAGGTTGATAGTTTTTCTGCTTGTTCTTGTTCTAATTTTTTTCTTTTCATGAGACTGATTTTTTCTGCGTATTTGTAAGCTTTATAACTTTTAATATAAGATGCTCCTAGGATTTCGCCTAACTTTAAAAAAGCCATTAATTTGCTTTCCTTTTCTGTTAGGTCGATATTATAATTAATAATATTTATATCGAATAAATTATTTACAAGATCATATAAGCAGTTAAAATTTGTACAGACTTGTTCCTTTTTTTTAATAGAAAATAAACGTGGTACTAAAATCATGTCACATTCATCTTTTAGTTCATTGATATGTCCTAGAAAAAGTTTTAGGGATAGGCAAGATTCATCGTTTGCTAGCTTTTGTCCTTCTTCTAAATGCTTTTTATTACTGAAAGAACTTATTTTAGGGGTATGTCCTAATTTTTTTATAAATTCAATCCATAAATCTTTGTCATAATAATATAATAATGCTCTTGGTATTCCGACTATTTTATGATTCATTTTATCACCCTAGTTCATCTTATGATGATTTTTGGTAAACATTATCTTTTTTTCTCGACAATTCTTGTACAGGACAAAAGCATGAAAAATGATTTATTTACATGATGATGACAATTGAGTTAACACATCATCTAAACAAGAGGCAAAGTTATCGTTAATATAGGTAACTTTGCTTTTTAAACTATATTTCTTTTTAAATTCTACATTTTTTAAAATTGAAAGCACTGATTTTCTAATGATATTCATATTAAATGCGACTTTCTTATCAATAATAGTTGAATCATCTTCTTTTAAAGTATAGTCTAGATGCCAATGTAAGTTATTTTCTATCATCCATTCTTTTCTTACTGTCCTAGCGAATAGCTCCACATCAAAAATACTCATTATATAATATCTTTTTTCTATGATAACCTCACCAGTATTTATATTAGTAATAGCTTTTTTACATAAACCTATACCGTTTAGTTTTTTATATTCCTTTCCTTGATTATTCTTAAGATAATCAATTTTATTTATTATAAAATACTCTCGTTTTTCTATTTTACTATGCTCTTTTTCTATACTATTATAATATAATTCTTCTTTTGCCCGAATTTCATCTTGTGTTTTATCATCAAAATAATCTTTGATTGCACCATAAAGTTCTCCTTTGTTTCCTTTAACTGCTAATACATAGTTACCTTTCTTTTCAACAATCTTATCAACTATAGATACTTGACAATTTAAGGCATCTGCTGTTATTACTGTATCTTTTAAGTCCAATAAATCTATTAAATCTGGCATTACTGTTATTTCATTTGTTTTTTCATCTACTGGCAATTGTCCTAAAACTAATTCATTATCAGTATCAAAAGCTGTTAATATATGTAAAGCTTTATTATATATATCATTACTTCCACATATTGTTTTACCATCAAATGCTATTATTCTATCCAGTTCATTTATTGTCTTATTACTTTTTATACTAACTATTTCTGCTAACCATTTATAAAATATAAAATTCAATTCATTTGGATCTAAAATTGCTATCACGCGTTTAAATGTATCTTTATGGGGAATACCATTTTCTAATGTAATATATTTTCTTAATATATCAATTCTTGCTTCTGCAAATATTAGCATTTCTTCAAAATCGTTATGACCTGTTAATACAGATAACATTACTATTATTACAATATCACATAATGAATGTTTTACCTTC
>CALVQX010000011.1 GCA_944358405.1 uncultured Bacilli bacterium
ATATAAAATTCAATTCATTTGGATCTAAAATTGCTATCACGCGTTTAAATGTATCTTTATGGGGAATACCATTTTCTAATGTAATATATTTTCTTAATATATCAATTCTTGCTTCTGCAAATATTACCATTTCTTCAAAAATGAATGTTTTACCTTCCATTGCTGTCTTGTATCTTTCATTTTCTTTACCTCATCTATTAATTTCTTCATTTTTACCTCTTATTCTTTTAATTAATAGATTATCAAAAAAAGATTAAATTAACAACTTATGTGTCAATCTAACCTTTTTCATGCTTTTGTCCTGATTCCACCTTCTTTTGTCCTGATTCCACCTTCTTTTCTCTTGATAAATAGGTAAAAATTGCGTATAATATTATTTGATATCATTTTACAAAATTGGAGGTTGTGATATGACGAAAGAAAATGAGGTCAAAAAGAAAAAAACTGTAAAAATTATTGTACTAGTATTTTTCATATTATCTTTAATTACTAGTATTTTTGCTATATATGAGATCTTCTTATTAAGTTCTATTGAAGATCTAATCCGTTATATTGTTATTGGAATTTTAGTTTTCATTGATTTTATTTTAGTCTTTAAAATACGGGGCATATTTAAAAATAAACATAAAAAAAAGAAAGAATCAAAACGAATTGGATTTATTCTTTTTATGTTTTTTTATTCTGTGGTTTGTGCTTTGGTAGGTATCGTTATCTTCTATGTGTATGGACAACTTAATAATATTAATAAAGTTTATGTTACTTATACTTCCGATTTAATTACAATGGCTAGTAATGAAGTTAACTCTATTGATGAAGTTCAAAATTTTACCATTGGTATCTTAAGTGATGAGGCATCTCCTGATGGATATATTATTCCACAGGAGGTCATTTCTTCCGAAAATTTAAATGATGATAATGAAATGAAAGAATATGATGATTATTCTTCTATGATTGCTGATTTATATGCCGGAGAAATTGATGCTACTTTTATTACTGATGGGTATGTTTCTTTATTTTCAGAAATTACTGGCTATGAAAATATTGCTACTGATACCAAGATCATTTATTCTAAAGATAAAAAAATGAGAAAAACAGATACATCTACATCAGAAATTGAATCTAGCGGAAAATCTGTTACGGAACCATTTACTATCTTACTTATGGGAATTGACTCTACAGATGAAGTTTTATCTAAAAATGCTGTTGCTAATGGAGATACTTTGATTTTAATCACATTCAATCCTAAAACATTGAATGCAACGATGCTTTCTATTCCTCGTGACAGTTATGTACCAATTGCTTGTTGGAGTGGTAAAGCAGAAAATAAAATTACTCATGCGGCAGGTTATGGAACAGATTGTATGATGAATACAATCGAAGAATATTTTGATGTAAATATTGATTATTATGCCAAAATTAATTTTAAAGGATTAGTTAAATTAGTAGATGCTGTTGGTGGTGTTGATGTTGTTGTTCCTAAAGAGTTATGTACTGATGATTCTTCCAGAGGACAAGAAATTTGTATTCAACCAGGGGCACAAACATTGAATGGAGAACAAGCTTTAGTTTTTGCTAGAAATAGAAAATCTTTATCTAATGGAGATTTTGGACGTGCACAACATCAACAAGAAATTGTTATGGCCTTAATTAATAAAATGAAAACGATTACAGATGTTTCTAAATTTATGGAAATTTTATCTACGATTTCTAATAGCTTAGATACCAATCTTACTACAAAACAGATTTTATCCTTTTATAATGTTGGAAAAGACATTATTAAGCGTAGTTTAGCGGTGGATGATGCAGAGCTAATTAATATTCAACAATTATATTTACAAGGAACTGGTCAAATGATCTATGATGAACGTATGAGATTAGTATTATGGGATTATGTACCTAATAAAAATAGTCGTAATGACATTATTCAAGCTATGAAAGAAAATTTAGAATTAGTAGAACATGAAGAAATTACTGAATTTAGTTTTTCTATTAATGAACCATATGAAAAAGAAGTTATTGGAGAAGGACCTTATAAATCCACTACTACTTATTCTCTACTTCCAGATTTTACTGGAGATAGTGAAGCTCAGGCTAGAGCTACAGCAAGTCGGTTAGGCATTAGTATTAGTTTTAGAGGAACTAGTGGTTATGTTGTTTCCCAAAGTTATCCGGCAAACAAACGGTTAGATAAAATTAGTGGAAGCGTTGTATTAACTTTATCTGGGGGTAGCAGTGTAGAAGATGATGAGGAGGATAATAAAACAACAGGAAAAGATAATTCAAAGGATAATTCAACTACTTCTGGTAGCGGTTCCGAAGGTAATACTAATACTGGTGGTGGCACTGGAGATAATATGGAAGAAGATAACAAAGAGGAGCCTGCCCCTACACCCGATCCCGTCCCTACACCCGATCCCGTCCCTACACCAGAGCCTTCTGATGATCCAGGTACCGTTCCAGATGAGTAAAAAACTACCCTTAAAAAGGGTGGTTTTTCTCTGAAGCCTATAAGGCTTGACACTGGCAGCTACCATTTGGTAGCTCTTTTTGTCTGCTAATTGCCTTTGTCACTCTTACTTACCCGTAAACGGGTCCTTATATTCCTTCAAACTTCTCTGGTCTTTTATTTTATCCTCTAAATCTTGATTTTGTATATATCTTTTTATTGTATTTTTATTGAGACCTACTGTACTTACATAATATCCTTCAGCCCAAAAATGGCGATTTCCATAATTATATTTTAAATTTGCATGCTCTTCGAAAATCATTAATGAACTTTTTCCCTTCAAATATCCCATAAATGATGATACACTTATCTTAGGTGGAATCTTCACTAACATA
>CALVQX010000012.1 GCA_944358405.1 uncultured Bacilli bacterium
AAAGAAATATAGTTTAAAAAACAAAGTTACCTATATTAACGATAACTTTGCCTCTTGTTTAGATGATGTGTTAACTCAATTGTCATCATCATGTAAATAAATCATTTTTCATGCTTTTGTCCTGGAACTAGATAGTAGTTCTTTTTTTGAATTAAATTTTATGATATAATAACTAAAGTTAAAGGAGGAATTCCAAGTGAAAGATAAATTAACCAAAGAAGAAGTATTACATGTTGCTCATCTAGCAAGAATTAAAGTAGAAGAAGATGAAATTGAAAAATATCAAGTAGAGTTAAAACAGCTTTTAAATGATGTAGATAAAATCAAAGAAGTAAAAGGTTATGATGAAGAGAGAATGATTGCCCCATGGGAAAGAAATACCATTCTAAGAGAAGATGAACCAGGGGAAATATTAAATCCTAAGGAAGTATTAAAAAATGCTCCCAAACATAGTGGAAATTATATTGAAGTACCAATTGTAATTAGTGAGGAGGTCTAATATGTTAGATAAGACAATAGAGGAAATTCATGAAGCTCTAAAGAAGAAAGAAATTAGGCCAATCGATTTAGTAGAAGAAGCATTTGCAAGAATAGAAAAAAACAAAGAGTTAAACGCATATATTACTCTAAATAAAGAAGATGCTCTAAAAAAAGCAAAAGAATTAGAAACAAAAGAAGTAGGGGATAATTTATTGTTTGGCTTGCCTATAGCAGTAAAGGACAATATTATAACAAAGGATTTAAAAACCACTTGTGCATCTCATATTCTAGAAAACTTTATTCCTATCTATAACGCAACTGTAGTAGAAAAATTAAACGAAAAAGATATGATTATTATTGGAAAGACAAATATGGACGAGTTTGCGATGGGATCCAGCAGTAGAACAAGTTACTTTGGCGCTCCTAAAAATCCTTGGAATAAAGAAAAAATTTCCGGCGGTTCATCCGGTGGTTCAGCAACAACCATTGCTTCACGTGACGTTTTATTTGCATTAGGTACAGATACAGGAGGATCCATTCGTCAACCAGCAAGTTATACAGGAATTGTCGGAATGAAACCAACTTATGGTAGAGTATCCAGATATGGCCTAGTAGCCTTTGCATCCAGTCTAGATCAAATCGGTCCTATGACCAAAAATGTCTATGAAAATGCCCTACTTTTAAATGCAATAGCAGGACCTGATGATAAAGATTTAACATCTGCTGATAAAGAAAAAGAAGACTTTACAAGACTAATCGGAAAAGATATTCAAGGAATGAAAATAGCTCTTCCAAACTACTTTATGAGTGATATCGTAACAGAAGAGATAAGAAATGAAGTCGAAAAAACCAAAGAATTGTTAGAATCATCTGGGGCAATAGTAGACTACGTTGACATGAAATACCTAGATAAAGCAGTTACCCTATACCAAATTATTGCCATGGGAGAAGCTTCTTCTAACTTAGCAAGATTTGATGGAATACGTTATGGTTATGCTACGGAAAATCCAAAGGACATAGAAGATTTATATTTAGAAACAAGAAAAAATGGTTTTGGCAAAGAAGTCAAAAGAAGAATTATGGTAGGATCTTACTTATTAAGTGGAGAAAATGCTAAAATTTATTATAATAAAGCATTATCTATTAGGGATGATATGAAAAAAGAGTTTGATAAAATTTTCAAAGATTATGACCTAATCATAGGACCAACCACCACTACAACAGCATACGACCTAACAAATCCAATGGATGATCCATCCAAAAGTTTTATGGATGATGTTTTAGTAATACCAGTAAATATGGCTGGTCTACCAGGATTATCTTTACCAATTGGATTCGGTAAAAATCATATGCCAATAGGACTTCATATTATTGGTAATAGCTTTGAAGAAGCTACGATCTACCAACTAGCAAGTTTTCTAGAAAAAAAATTAAATCTAGACTTAGATCCAAGAAAGGAGAATGAAAATGTCTAATTATATTCCCACGATAGGAATTGAAGTACACTGTGAATTAAAAACAAAGACAAAGATATTTTCAAATAGCATCAATGGCTATGGACAAATGGCAAATTCCTTGACCAATGTGATAGACTTAGGATATCCTGGAACTCTTCCTACTTTAAATAAAGAAGTCCTAAATCTAGCTATCAAAGCAGCCCTAGTTTTAAATTGTAAGATTAGAAGAAAGATGCATTTCGATAGAAAAAACTATTTCTATCCAGATAATCCCAAAAATTATCAAATTACTCAAGCGGAAAGCCCAATTGGATATGATGGCTATGTAGAAATCGAAGTAAATGAAAAAAAGAAAAAAATAGAAATCGAAGAGATGCATATCGAAGAAGATACTTGTAAAAGTACCCATCGAGGAACGAAGACACTATTAGATTTTAACCGTGCCGGAGTTCCATTGATTGAAATTGTTACCAAACCTTGCCTAGAAAGTGGAGAAGAAGCAAAACTTTATCTAGAAAAACTAAAAGAATTATTATTCTATAGTGATGTATCTGATTGTAAAATGGAAGAAGGTTCTATGAGAGCCGATGCCAATGTATCGATCAGAAAAGAAGTATCTGATCCCTTTGGAACCAAAGCAGAAATCAAAAATATTGGTTCGATTTCTAACGTAAAATTAAGTATAGAAAAAGAAATAGAACGTCAAAGTAAAATATACGACAAAGGAGAAACTTTTCCACCACAAACAAGACGTTACGATGATAAATTAGGAGATACTGTTCTAATGAGAATTAAAGAAACAGGAAATGATTATCGTTATTTTCCAGAACCAGATATTCCATATTTATATATCACCGAGGAAATGATAAAAGAAGTGGAAAAAACAATTCCTATGCTACCCGAAGAAAGGAAAAAAATATATCTACAAAAAGGAGTTTCTGAAACAAATGCGAAAAAGCTAATTCAAAATAGACCTCTAAGTGACTATTTCAATACATTGCTAGAAGAAAATACCAACTTTCAAACTGCTAGTAATCTTCTTTTAGGAGATATTTCTGCCTATTTAAATAAAACAGAAAAAAGTATAGTGGATACAACACTCACCAAAGAACGATTTTTAGAACTCATAGCAAAAATAGAAGAGCAAGCATTAACTAGTAAAAATCTAAAAGATATTTTAGTAGATGTCTTAGAAAAAACGGATACGATTACAGATATTATAAAGAACTTAGGAATTGAAAATATTAGTGATAACGAAACACTTCGTAAGATTGTTCAACAAGTCATAAAAGATAATCCTGATACGGTACAAGATTATAAATCAGGCCATGACAGAGCTATGAAATTCTTCATGGGGCAAGTAATGAAACAAACCAAAGGAAAAGCAAATCCCAAAATTGCTACGGATTTATTAATTGAAGAATTAAAATAATTAATTGAAGAATTAAAATAATTGTCAATTGAAAAAGAAAAAGATATAGTGTATAATAAAAATATTAGGATGTGATGATATGAATTTTATTAAAAGAAATAAATTTACAATAATTGCTATTGTCATCTTTTTATTATTTGTGGCACTACTAATAGTAGTAAAGAATTTCTTCTTTCCAAATTCAGCAGATGCTCTTTATGGAAATCGCCTAGATGGAATTGAAGAAGTAGAAATTAGTGATAGCACAATAGATGAAGTAAAAGAAAAATTATCAGAAGAAAGTGTTTCTTCTACTACAGTTCGTATCTCTGGAAGAACCGTAGAAATCATTATTACAGCAAATGATGATGTATCGCTAGAAACAGCTAAAACATATGCAGATAAAGCAATAGAACCATTCTCAGAAGAAGAAAAAGGATACTATGATTTTCAAGTGTTTGTAAAGAAAAATACAGAAGCTAACGATTTCCCAATCATCGGATATCGTCATAGAACCAGTGATAAATTCACTTGGACTAAGGATAGAGGGGCTGAATAATGAAAAAAAAATTAATTATCATTATCCCAATTATAATAGCACTATTAGCATTTGTCTTTGTTTATCGCTATTATAATAAAGAAGATAAAACTACAACATTAACCGTTAGTGAAAAAAGATGGGTTCAAGAAAACAAAGAAAAAACCTATGACTTTGAAGTAGTAAATGACTATCCATTATATGGAATGAATGGCTCAGGAGTAATTTTTGATTTTCTAAATGACTTTGAACAAAATGTTGGTATCGAATTTAATAAAATCCCTTATTTAAAAGAATCTAAACCATCAGGAAACAGTTATCGAATTCGGATATTAGATAATGAAGATAAATTGACAGATAAGGACTTATTTCTATTTAATGACAGTTATATAGCAGTAGGAAAAACATATGAAAGAATTAATCATATTAAAGATATGAAAAATATTATCTTTGGTGTTTTCAAAGACGATTCAGAAGAGATTAGTTATTATCTAAAAAGTGGTACAAATCTATCTTATAAGATTTATGAGAATATTACAGATTTATATAATGCTTTAGATAATGGTGAAGTCAACATGATAATTATGCCTAATATTATGTATTTAGACTACACGATAGAAAAAGATAAATATTCTATTAATTATTACTTTACTGAAATGAAAAAGCAAATTGTTTTAACCTTGAGTGATGATAATGAAGAATTAAATAAAATTGTCACCAAGTATTATAACAAATGGCGTCAAACAAATTATGTGGAAGAATACAATGCTGCTTATTTAGATTACTATTTAGAAAAAAATGAATTATCTGCAGAAACAAAAGCATCATTAATTTCTAAAAATTACACTTATGGATATGTAGAGAATACTCCATACGAGGTAAAAGTCAATGGTAAAGTAGCAGGAATTGCTGGAGAGTATATTGATCGTGTCACTAGATTAGCCGATATTAACTTTAATTATAAAGAATACAAAACAAAAGAAGATCTAGAAAAAGCAATTGATAAAGGAGAAATTGATGTTTATTTTGATTACTATAATTATAATAATGATAAGTATCAAGCAACCTTATCCACTTTTATTGAAGACTATGTTGTTCTAGGTAGAGAAAAAGATAATCATATCGTCAATTCTTTTGAAAGCTTAAAACAAGAAGAAATCGTCATGTTAGAAGGAGACTCCCTTTATAATTATTTTTCTACTAATTCCAGGGCAGATATCAAAACCTATGATAATATTGATGATTTAGTAAAAAATGCTGGCGATAGAATGATTGTCGTAGATAGAGAAATTTATACCAATTATCAAAATGATAAATTTAAAGATCTAAAGCTACTATATCTAGATACCATGCAAAATGATTATAAATTTATGGTGAAGAAAAATAATGAAGCATTTTATGATTTGTTTAATTATATCATTAATACCAATTCATACTATAATTATAGAAATAGTGGAATTGAAAACTTACACGCATCAATTTTAGAAGGAGCAACTCTAGAACAAGTATATACAATTGTATTAGCAATCATCTTTATTCCGTTAGCGATCTTAGCCATTTTATACTTAATCTATAAACATAAAAAGAAAGTAAAGAAAGTAAAAGCAACAGATCGTCATAAATATACCGATATGCTAACGTCTCTAAAAAACAGAAATTATTTAAATGCAAAAATGCCAGAATGGGAAGAATCTAAAGTATTTCCACAAGCAATTGTTATGGTAGATTTAAATAATGTCAAATATGTAAATGATAATTATGGTCATGAAGAAGGAGACGAATTAATTATCAAGGCATCTAGTATTCTAGTAAATACTCAATTAGAAAATAGTGAAATCATTCGTACCGATGGAAATGAATTCTTAATTTATCTAGTTGGATATAGTGAAAGACAAGTATCTACCTATGCTAAAAAATTATCCAAAGAAATGAAAAGCTTGCCACATGAATTTGGGGCAGCAATTGGATATAGTATGATTACAGATGAAATAAAAACATTAGATGATGCAATTAATGAAGCAACATTAGAAATGATTACGAACAAAGAAGATTTTAAATAAGAGGTCGATATTATGGAGCAAGTGAGAGGTTTTTTTAAAAAAGTAATAGAGATTGTAAAAAAACCGGAGATGAGGATTTTACCTGGTCAACTTGCTTTTTTCTTTGTCATTTCTCTTATTCCATTAGTTGCTCTAATTGGAGCAATTGCCTCTAGTTTTTCGATCTCCATAGATACTCTAAAAGAAACACTATCTTCCTCTGTACCATCAGATATAGCAGAAATTTTAACTAATATCATTTCTGGAGAAGGATTAAACTTTAATATTGCGGTATTCTTTATTTCTGCTTTTATTCTAGCATCTAATGGCACACATTCTATTATCATTACCTCAAATGAAATATATAAAATCGAATCCAAAGATGTAATTGCAAGAAGAATTAAGGCTATATTAATGACGTTTATTTTAGTATCATTATTAACCTTTTTACTAATTGTACCGGTTTTTGGAGATTCCATTTTTGAATATTTAAGAAATACAGTTAGAGATCAAAGTGCAGTAAACTTTTTCTATAAAGTATATCAACTCATGAAGTATCCTATCAGTTTGATTATTATATATTTTAATATCAAATTGATTTATGTCATTGCTCCAGATAAAAAAATTAAAAGTATAACAACATCAAAGGGAGCAATGTTTACAACCATAAGTTGGATTATTGCAACGGAAATATATTCATTCTATGTAGGAACTTTTTCAAAATATGATATTTTCTATGGAAGTATTTCTAATATTTTGATTCTTCTATTATGGGTTTATATTTTATCATATATTTTTGTATTAGGCATGGTAATTAATGCAGGAAGCATCTCCCAACAAAAAGAAGATGCAAAAAAAAATGGAATTAAATAGAGAGGCTGCTGAAAAAATTTACAAAGATTACTGTAAAATATATCAGTAATCTTTTTGTTTTGATATAATTGTATATATATAAGAAATAATGGTGATGAATAATGTTGAAGCAAAACAAGCAATTAGAATTGAGTTTTAGTAAGTATACAGAATTATATGATATAGTAATTTCTTCAGATAATTTTTGGAAACAATTGAACGACATGGTAGATTTTTCATTTGTATATGAAGAATTAAAAGATAAATATTCATCTACAATGGGAAGAACAAGTGAAGACGTAATCAGAATGTTTAAATATTTGCTTCTAAAAAATCATTTTAAATTATCAGATAGAGGTTTAATAGAAAGGACCAAGACTGATTTATTATTTAAATATTTTTTAGGATATGATCCTGAAGAAACAAAATTGATTAATCCAAGTTTGTTAACAGTGTTTCGTCGAGAAAGATTAAAAGAT
>CALVQX010000013.1 GCA_944358405.1 uncultured Bacilli bacterium
TCTTCAGCAGTCCATTTTTTGTGTTTTTGACCTTTACTAGCCATTTTATCATCTCCTTACTCTCATTATAACAAACAAAAAAGTGGAACATCTTTTTATGTGTCCACTTTTATCTTACAACTTCAAATTACTTTCTCTTTTTGTTATGCTGCTCTTTTGCTAGTTTTTGCTGTTGAAATATCATCTTGGCTTGGTTGCATTGCCTCTAACATTTCAGCCATTGTTCTGTTGTATTCTTCTGTTTCTTCGCTATATCTTTGTGCTTCTTGTTCAATTCTTGTTTTATTTTCTGCCAAAGCACGTGTATATTCCTCAAGTTTTTGAGCTGTTTCAAGTAACTGTTGCTTTTGCATTTCTGCTTCTTTTTTTCTCTCTTCTGCTTGCTTTTTCATCAACTCTGTTTCTTTCTTTAACGTGGTCGCTCTTACCAAATACTCTTTTAGTTTTCCTATATCTGTCGTCATTGCCGTTGCCTTTTTCAAATCGTTACTTGTTGCATTGCTTACGTCAAAATGGATTTCTGTTGTTTTTTCTTCTGGTTTTGATTCTCTTTCTGGTACTATAATTATAGTATCCTTTTTTGAGGAATTTTCCGTTTGATTTGATGCAATTGGAGCATTTTCAAAAATATCGCTATTTGTATATTTTGGAGGTTCATTAATCGGTGTAGCTATTTCTCTTTCAATTTCTGAAATAAGACTTGCCTTATTTTGTTTCTTTTCGTCTTCAGAATCTGTTTTTTCTGATGAAGCAGTAGGTACTAATTTAAATTTTTCCTCTTTTGCATCATCTCCATGAATTTTTAGAGCTGTATATTTTTTTACTTTTGCACGTCTTGTACCGTTTCTAGTTGCTTTCTTTGGCTTTTCAATAGAAGTTTCTTCCTCAATTTCTTCTCGTTTTTCAGAATCTTGGACTATTGGTGTGGAAACAAGTGTTGCACTCTGTTCAATCACCGTTGGCTCTTTCACCTCTACTTTTATTGGTTGCTCTTTCGTAGAATCTACTGAATCTTGTGATTCAACAATATCTAGTTCTTTCTTTTGTTGATTATATTTATATGAAATATTATTCTTTAAAGTTTGAGCAACTTTTAAAGCCCGATGCAATTCATAATGAAATTTATTATTATCACTAAAATCTACATAAAGAATCTTGTCCTGCAAACTAGCGGTATTTGCCGTTTTTTTGGTAACCATGCGTGGAACTGATGATTTATTTTCTTCTTTACTTTGATCTGTTTGCTTTTTCTCTGAAGTCTTAATTCTATTTTGTCTAGAAACATTTTTAAATGACTCTTGTACAAATTTTAATTTCTTTGCAGCATTTTCTTCTTTCCATTCTTTTTGATACCGCTCTGCTTCCTTCTCGCTTAATTTTACCTTTAAAACCTCATCCATATATTCTTCTACTGTAGCCATAATCTGACCTCCTTACTTATTGCTCTGCTTTTGCTAACTCACGTAATACATCTTTTATACGGTTCCACTCTTCTTCATTTTCTACTCCTAATAATTTAGGTTCTCCTGTAGAATCATCTATATGTGATACATATACCGTGATATTTCCATTTTCATCTTTTTCATTCTTAGTATAAACAACATATTCTTTTCCGGTGTCTTTGAATTCAAATGCAACAACAATTTCTACTTCTTCTGTAGATCCATCTTTGGAAACTATTGTCATTTTTGTTTTCTCTAAATCTTGTTTTTGTGTATTTTCCATATCCATATAATGAAATCCTCCCTTTATTATTCATATACTTTTATTTTAACATATTTTCAAATAAATACAAGTGGTTACTTTATTTTTTTTAGTAGAAATGTCTTGGCACCGTAATTGCAATAATCTTTTTTATAATCTTCTACATATTGAATATCATTAATTTTTGTAGCTTTTTTATTTTGACTATCATAATATCCTTTTAATCTTACTTTATCATTGGAATAATCTCCAAAGATATAATCAAACGGTTCGAAATAGTCTGTTACCATTTCTTTTAATTCTATTGGATTAACACAATTGGCATCATTTTTTAAAATTTCATATTTTTGACCATTAATTTCTATTGTTTTCATATACTCACCCATTTTTATTATAACATGTATCTTTCCAAACTTAAACTTTTAAGTTTTTATTCCTGCTTTACAGACATCTTATCTATAATCATTTATTTAGAGCTATTGTATATCTTTTCTTTTCATGTTCCAATTTTATTCCTCCAGTGGTAGGGAAAATTCATTGGAACTTTCTTCTAATCCAGATAGATAATAGTTTGGAACAATTCCTTGAATAATTTTAATTGTTAATGGGGCTTCTATTTCTATTGTACTGCTTTTGGACATCACCGGCATTGTAATTTTTTCTTCTATTTGAACCTGAACAGTAATTTCTACTACTAAATTGTTGATACCATAGCTTGTTATTTTAGTATTTAATTTCGCTTGCACTTGTCCTAAAAAAGACATTTTTATTGGTATTGATGGGCCTATATTTACAAATAGCGAATTTCCTCTTAATGATCCCATAGGAATTTCACATAATACACCATTTTTTATTTTTGTAAATTTTCCCATTTTGAAACTTTCTGATATTTTTAATGTTTCTAAATATCCATCTTCTAAATTCATTAATCTTTTTTGGATTTCTTTCGTAATTTTTCCTAATAGTTCATTCACTTTTTTTGTATTGTAATCTAACATTTCTATTTCATTTTTTGAGTTTTTCTTTATATCAAATAAATCATCCTCTATATTTTCTGAGATTATATCATTTACAGCAGAGTTTACAATGTTACTAGCAAATCTTTTTGCTTCTACGTTAACATAACGATATAATATAGGACTTAATTTGGTTCCTAAAATATATAATAAAAAAAAAGTGGAAAGAACTGTAGCTAATAGAATCCAAAATAGAAATTTCTTAAAAGTTAAGGGTTTCCTATTTTTACTAATATCACATCTTCTCCTATTTTTGCTATGTCTTTCCAATTAATTTCTGTATCACTTTCTCTATTTAAAGAAAAAAAAGATTTATTTGCTTCTATTATCAATGATTCAATTGTTCCATCTTCAGAAACATTTACATCTATAATATTTCCTACATTTCTACCGTCAATTATATTAACGATATTTTTTGTTTGTAAATCGGATAAGCGCAATTGTATCACCTGCTTTTATTTCTATCTTATTATATTCATTATATAATTTACTTTAGAACTTTCTTTAATTGTTTAATTGCACCTTTTTCTAGTCTGGAAACTTGAGCTTGACTAATATTTAATTCTTCGGCAATTTCCATTTGTGTCTTTCCGATCATAAATCGTTCGTCTAAGATAAACTTTTCTCTTTGATCTAGATTATCAATCGCATCTTCTAGGGCTAATCGTGTAGAAAATTCATTGCTATTTGTTTTTTTATCTTCAATTTGATCAAATAGATAGATAGTATCTCCACCATCATTGTATATCGGTTCAAACATGCTTACGGGCTCTTTTAATGACTCTAGGGCACTAATTACTTCTTGGGGTTCTACTAGTAATTGTTCAGCAATGATTTCTATTGATGGTTCTTCTCCGTTTTTTTGAAGATACTCATCTTTAAATTTTAAAGACTTATAGGCAATATCTTTTAAGGATCTACTGACTCTAATACTATTATTATCTCGTATATATCGTCTAACCTCCCCCAAAATCATTGGTACTGCATACGTGGAAAACTTTACATCGTGAGATAAATCAAAGTTGTCAATTGCCTTTAATAGACCAATACAACCAATTTGAAATAGATCGTCCATATTATCATATCTATTATTAAATCTTTTTAAAATAGATAATACCAGTTTTAAATTTCCTTGAACCAATAGATCTCTTGCGAATAGGTCTCCATCTTTTTTCTTTTTAAATAGTGCTGTCATCTCTTCATTTGTAAGAACTTCAATATCGTTTGTATTAATACCACTGATTTCAACTTTATATTTTGCCATATAAAAATCCTCCTAACCATATATTGATTAGAAAGATCTTTTTTTATTCTATTTTTTATCATATGTTTCTAAAAAGGTCGTTTTTTTGTTTCCTTTTTTGATTGCTAAAACGGTGTCAATATTTACGTTTTCTGATGATTTGAATATATTATAGGATACGTTAGGATTTATTTTTTCTAGTTCTTTGATTAAGTTTTTTATTTCTTTTCTTTTGGATTCTTTTTCTTTTTTGTGCACTTCTTCTGTAAATTTACATGCACAATTAATAAAAGATAGTTGATGATAGTTACAAAACTTTAAAATACTTTCTTCCTTTATTAAATACATTGGTCTAATTAATTCCATTCCTGGGAAATTAGTGCTGTGAATTTTCGGCATCATTCCTTTATATTCTCCACCATAAAGAATAGAGAGCAGAATGGTTTCTATCACATCATCAAAGTGATGTCCTAAGGCAATTTTATTACAACCTAAACTTTTTGCTTTTGCATAAAGGCATCCTCTTCTCATTCTAGCACATAAATAACACGGAGATCCTTTTTCTTCTTTGCTTACCACATCAAAAATATCAGAGTTAAAAATTTCAATAGGGATTCCCATCACTTTAGCATTTTCTATAATTTTCTGTCTATTTTTTTCACTATATCCTGGATCCATGACTAGGTAAATTAGTTCAAATTTAAACTTTCCATGCTTTTGTAGTTCTTCTAAACATTTTGCCATTAGCATGGAATCTTTTCCTCCGGAGATACAAACTGCTATTTTATCATTTTCTTGAATTAATTCATACTCTCTAACTGCTTTCGTAAAGGGACGCCAGATTGTTTTTCTAAATTTGGTGATAATACTTCTTTCAATTTCTTGTTTTTGACACATGATTTCACTACTTTCTTTTGTTTTAATCTTTGTAATAGTTTATAAACTTTTCTTTTAATTTTGCGGACTCTATTTTTTCCCAGGCTGATCTATAAATTTTTTTGGTAGTTTCTTTATCTAAAAATTGATTTTTAAAAGATGTCATCATGCTTTTTATTGTATCATTTTTTGTCCATAAATTAAATTTTTTCTTGTTTCTTTCTAATATATATTTATAGCACCTTTCAAAATGTTCTTCAAAAGTAGTTAACTCTGGATAATATTTTATACTAGTTTGTAGTTGACGTTTTGCTAAAGTAGGAATTTCTAAATCTCTGTCGGCATCACTTACAATTTCTCCATAAATATTTCTTGGTCTTTGATTTTGATCACCAGAGTGTTCTTCCACTGCTTCCTTCATTATTTGAATTTGTTCTGTTATAAAAAAGCGTTTTAGATTTTGATCTGCTTGTAAAATTTTTCCGGATTCTATGGCATGATTGTTTCGTTCTGTGCTAATCTTTAAAAGGCCTAAATCATGATAACAGGCGATACAGTAGATCATATTCGGATCCACATCATAATCTTTAGCAATAATAAAAGAATGATGGATGACATAGTTAATGTGTTCTAGTCCATGTGCATATAGTTTTTTATATTTTGGGAAGATGTTTTTTTTCAAGTATATTTTTAAATCTTTATTTACTAAATCTTCGTTCATGTTATTCTCTTTCTAGATAATCTGCTCCTTTATGTGGTTCTTCTTTCCATAAATCGTTGTAGTTTTGCTGTCTTAAAACTTCATATATTACAACGGCTACACTATTAGAAACATTTAAGGCTCGAACATTATCACTCATAGGAATTCTTAGGCAGTGCTTTAGATCTTTTTGCAATATTTCTTTAGGAATCCCTGTAGATTCTTTTCCAAAGATAAAATATAATTCCTTTCCTTCTTCATTACTATAGTCAAAATCCGTATGGGGTCTTCTTCCATACCTAGTCAAATAATAATAGATTCCTTGATTCTTTGATTTAAAGTCGTCCCAATTTTCATACACTTCATATTGCAATTTATCAATATAATTTACACCACTTCTTTTTAAATGAGCATCATCTAAACAGAAACCTAGAGGTTTGATGAGATGAAGTTTAGTGTTGGTTGCAACACAGGTTCTCATAATATTTCCTGTATTTTGTGGTATTTCAGGTTCAAATAATACAATGTGATTCATATTTCCTCCTATTAAAAAGGAGATTACTCTCCTATTTTATTCATTTCAATAAATTGTGTTGCTTTTTTTATCGTTAATGGTTCTTTCTCTGAGCCTTGAAGAATATTTTGAATTTCGCCTGATTCAAATACAACTAAAGCTGGATATTCCTTGGTAAGTTTTACTTTATAAGGGTAAGTTGTATTAAAATTTTCTACGAAATCTTCTATATTTGCTTCACTCAAATTTAAATATACAATGGAATCTTGAATTTCTTTTTGTTTTATTAATTTAGCAAAATCTTTTTCGAAATTTCTACAGTTCATGTCTTCTGATGTACACATATAAATTACAGTAGTTGGATTTTCCATGATATAATGATCTAATTCTTCTGTTGTGATTTCAGATAAAGTACCACGAATGACAGGAATTTCCATTTGACTTTCACTATATACTTGGTAGCAATCGCAAAGATACCATGTAAGTCCAATGGTTATAAGAAATATTACTCCTAAAAGAAAATAGTTTTTTTTCGGAATCTGTCTTTCTTCTTCTTTTTGGTTCATCTGATCACTCCTTATCTATCATTATTTTATCACAAAAGATTTTTTTTTAATACTTAAAAAGTAAAATTCTTAATATTTCTTAATTATTTCTTTTATTTCTTTAGGACTCTCTTGAGTAAATTCTAGGCGAATATCACAATATTTTTTTAATAATTCTTTCTTTTCTAAATCTCTAGGTAGATAATTTAGTATGTGTGTGTTTGTTCCATCAAAATAAACGGGGAATTTTCTATTTTTTTGATCTTTTAACTTGTAATTAGTATCATTTGCTTTTAAATTTAAAATATTTCCTTTTATAATCATATTTTCTATTCTGCCATATCCGATGATCTCGACTTCTGGATAACTATGAAATTTCTTATAATAGTTATTTATTATCTCTTCTATTTCTTCTTCCGTCAACTCAACAGATAGAGTTACTTCTTTTAAACCATATTTTTTTAAATAATAAATAGTGTAGATATTTGCTACATTTTGTCCATAATCACCGATTGGATTTTCTATCTTAGAAAAATCAAAATACTCTGCAACTAAGGACTTTTTTTGACTATTTTTTAGCGGTGTACGACTGCATCTTGGTAATTTATAATATATGTTTTCTATGCTCTTATATTTTTGATATAACTCTTTTTGTGATAAATAAATTCTTTTAAAATTTAGTTTTTGACAAAGCTTAAGTTGATCTTCATTAGTTACAGTAGCACTTAATCCAGGAGTTATTTTTGTGGTACTCTCTTGAAAAAGTGGTTCTTTCTTTATTACTAATTTTTTTTCTTCCCTTCTCAGTGATATTAATTGGTCTACGATTGTATGACGCATTTCATTTATTTCTTTTATAGGAATAAATATATTATCATCTGCAATTATTTTAGTAGAGCTGCTAAGGAATGGTGTTGTTCCTAGTTTTTCTATTTGTATTCTAATTCTTTCTTTGCTGATTGGAGCATTTTTAGCATTTTGTACTATTTTTCCTTGAAGTTCTAATGTATGTTTCTGATCCCTTATTTTCACCTGGAATGGTTTTCCTTTTTTAGCAATTACTTCTATTGTTATTGGTATTTTCTTAGGTGTGATATTTTTTAGTTCATTAAATAATTGATAGTCAAATGTTTTAGTAATGATATCTTTTTCTTGTAAGTTGACTTTATTATCTACATAACAAACGTCTGTTGCTTGATTTATTAATTTTCCAGTAGCATCGTATAAATAATTTACAATAAATCCTTTTCCGCTTTTTAAAAAGCGAATTCCATCCTGTTGATTTAGTGTTTTTTTTAGTTTAATTTTAATTTTTTGAGGCGTGATATCTATTACTTTTCCTATTTCTTGGCCAATATGATTTGGAGTTTCTGGATTCATGATTTCTTCTTTCGTAGCCTGAAATAAGTGACCATAGGTAAACCCTCGATGAAAAATTGTTTTTAATTTCTCTAATTCTAATTCTATTCTTCTTTGATCCCATTTATTATCAATTATATTACGATAGAGTTTTGTGATAAATCCTACATATTCTGGACTTTTCATACGCCCTTCTATTTTAAAACTAGTAATATCGCTTTTTAACAGTTTTGCAAATTGATTCGCCGTATTTAATTCTTTGGTACTTAGTAAATATTTATTACTTACTATTGTTTTTCCTTGGTATTCTAATGAATATGGTAGGCGGCAACTTCCTGCACACTCCCCACGGTTCCCGCTTCTAGTTCCTAACATGCTACTCATTAGACAGCAACCGGAATAGCAAACACATAATGCACCGTGAATAAATACTTCTTTTTCTATGGGAATATCAATTGCTTTTATTTCTTCTAGTGACAACTCTCTTGCTAAAACAACTCTTTTTATTCCTAATTGATAGAATAATTCTGCTGTTGCTTTCGATGTAGTATTTGCTTGAGTGGAGGCATGCACTTCTAAATTTGGATACATCTCTCTTACAAGGCATAGCATACCAAAGTCTTGAATCAAAATGGCATCTACTCCGTTCTCATGAAGGAATTCTACTTGTTCTAAAAAAGAAGTTACTTCTTTATCTTTCACTAAAGTATTCATTGTTACATATACTTTTACATCGTATAGATGACAATATTTTATTGCTTCTATGATTTGTTCGTTAGTAAAATTTTTAGCGAATTTTCTGGCACTGAAATTTTTAAGTCCTAGGTAGACGGCATCTGCCCCATTTGCTACTGCTTGATATAGACTTTCCATATCTCCACAGGGGACTAATAACTCATGTTTCATTATTCCAACTCCGTTTCTTTGTTCTTTTATTATAGCATAATTTTATCTTCTCTTTTGACATAAAATGAACTATGAAAGAGGAAGAGCAAAAAACAATACAAAGATTAACTTTTGAGAATTTTATCTGGGTTGCTTTCATTTTCATTAGTCTTTTAGATATTTATGGAGATGAATTGATTAAAAAGTCCATTCGTGAACATGATCAAAAGGCAGATTTAAGAGCTAAGAAGATTTTTCTTTATGTTATGATCGTCTCGATTGGTATTTATATTTATTTTTTATTACGAAACTATTCTGATGTCAAAACACATCCTCAAGAAGAAATTTATCAAATCCGCTTTTTGGGTAGTATTTTTGTTTTGGTTGGTACTCTTTGCCTTTTCTATTTTCAACTTAAGACATCGAATCCTAATACTTCACCTTCTAATGTTTAAGTTTTATTTTATCAATTAAAGGCAATTTCTGTAACCAGTTCTGTATCTGAACAAGCAATATATAGAAAAATAAGTCCGCTGATTAAAATTAGAGTTGACCCAATTAAATTTAATTGGGTATACTTTATTTTTTCTTTTGAATCACAAGAATTTAAAGATTGATATTCTTTCCAATTATCTGCTACAAAATAAGTATAAAAAATAATTGCAACACAAAAAATGAGAATCGTAATTTTTCTATAAGTTTCTTTATTTATTTGATTTCCTGTTAGAAAATATTCTTTTTCAAAATAGTTGCCGTAAAGGCAAAGGGCAATTATAAAAAAATAGACGATCCAAATGAAATTTTCTATTCTAATTTGTTGTAATCTTTTTTCTATATCTTCCATGATTAAATATATTCTTTAAAGGAAAAGAATATCATAAAGAAAATAGAAAAGACCCGAGGCCAGATAGAAATACTATCTAAAATAAAGCAAAAAATCTCAACAAAGTAATGAGTTCTTTGTTGAGATTTTTTTATTCATAGTTATCTGCTTTTACTTCCATAAAACTTTGTGGATGAGCACATACTGGGCATACTTTTAAAGCATCTTTTCCTTCATAAACATAGCCACAATTACGACATACCCAAATTTTATCTCCATTTTTATGGAAGATTCTATCATCTTCTACATTTTGTAATAAAGTAAGATATCTTTTTTCATGCTCTTTTTCTATTTCTCCTACTTTTTCAAATAGAAGGGCAAGTCTGGTAAATCCTTCTTCTTTGGCAGTTTCTGCAAATTCTTTATACATTTCTGTCCATTCGTAGTTTTCACCTGCTGCAGCATCTTTTAAATTTGTAGCAGTATCTGGGATATCTCCTCCATGTAATTCTTTGAACCATAACTTTGCATGCTCTTTTTCATTATTTGCTGTCTCTTCAAAAATTGCTGCAAGCTGTTCATATCCATCTTTTCTTGCTTTACTAGCATAATATGTATATTTATTTCTAGCTTGGCTTTCTCCTGCAAATGCAGTCATTAAGTTTTGTTCAGTTTTACTTCCTTTTAATTCCATAATTCTATCTACCTCTTTCTTTTTTATTTATATTAAGGAGGATTGCTCCTAATATACTATTTTTACTTTTCTTCATGGTACCATAAGTTATCCTTGGTTAGCTATTTCATTTTATTGTATATTTTACAACATCTTCCTACAATCTTTACATATTCCTTTATATATCATCGTTGTTTGTTCTATTTTGATGGAGTATTTTTTTTCTATCTTTTCTACTTTTTCTTGGTAATCATTTTCATAAAGGTCTATTATTCTATGACATTTTTGGCATATGAAATGTTCATGGGGATTGCATTCTCCATCATAATGATACATATTATCAGATGATGAAATACGAATTACTTCTCCATTTTCTACCAGTTTGTTGATATTTCTATAAATTGTTGCTTGACCAATTTTAGGATTTATTTCTGATACTTTTTGATAAATTTCATAGATTGTCGGATGGGATTTATCGTTTTTTATCACTTGTAAAATTATATCTTGTTGCTTTGTTTTTCTTGATTTCATAGAATCATTCCTTATTGATAATGATTATCATTTTAATTATATCACTTCTATCATTATTGTCAATTATTTTTTCTATTTTTAACCTTTTTTTGCAACTTTCATAAAATATGATAGGTGAATATAATGAATAATAAACATCCTTTCTTTTGCAAATGCAATTATTGTAGACAAAAAAGAAGAAGTAATGTCTTCTATTTTGCAGGAATTATTATTAATTTTATTGTTCTCTTTTATCAAATGATTTTACTTATTTTTATTACTACTCGCTTAAATGTTATCATTTTATTATTTGAATTTCTACTATTGTGCTTTTTGATTTTTTTCATTCTCTTTTAATATTAATTGTTGGCTTTTTAATAAATAAGTGACTAATTTTCTGACATTTAAAGTATTTATATAGTTTGAATCTTTGAATTCAATTTTCCATGGAATTGCTAGGAGTGATAAAAATAGTAATTTTTCTTCTTTTGTATATTGATATTTACTTTGGTATAAGTCGAAAAGAGAATTCATTTCTAAGATCAAGTATTCATTTTGATAAAAGTTTAGAAAGTCATAAATTACGATTCCTTTTTGTGATTTGTGCCAATTAATTAGATAAGAATTTTCTGTTTCTAAGAAGTGATCTAGACTTACATCATTATGTAATTGTACTAGTCTTTCTCTTTTTAATTTTATTTTTTCCTGATACCATATTTCGATTGTTTCTTTTGCATAGTTTAGAGTTGCATAAATTCTGCTGATATTTCGCATTAAAAGATATTCTGCTGGTGACATATATATTTTATTTTCAATATAGTCTTGTAGATCATGATAATAGATATTTAAGTACGATATTTTTTCTAGTGTTTGCTCATAGGTTTCTTTTGTCTTATCTAAATCTATCTCCTGATAAGTTGTAGTTTTAATGTGAAGCATACTTAAAACATATACTAAATCAATGGCTTTATCTTCCGCAGATAATTTTCTCTCTTCTATATAGCTATAGATTTCGATTGGGTCTTCTTCTTTGTTTTCTAAGGGCAAAAAGCTATGAAAATTTCTGCTTTTGAGATATTCATAGATCCTATTATTATTATTGTTTTTTAATTTTATAGCAAATTTTCCTTTGTCTGTTTCAATCATTTTTGTGTTATTTTTATAACTGATTCGTAATGGTCTTAAATTATAATGCTCTAGTAAAAATTTTTCTTTATTCATTTTTTGTTGGGATAATTATTTTGGTTCCGATAGTTAAGTTACTTAAATCATTATAATCTTCTAATTCTTCTTTGGTTGTATGATATTTTTCTATCAGTGTTTGAATCGTTTCTTCTTGTCTTAGAATATACACAGAATATGTTGCAAAGGTTTCATCACTATCTTTAAATGATGAAAATAGAGAACCTACATTTTCTGCATTACTTTGTTCTGTTGTTTCTTGTTCTTTTTGATCATTCGTATCCGGTATCATTTTCTCCTCCACCTTTTCTTTTTCTTGCATAGGTAGTTCTATTACCTCTTCTGGTTTGAGATCACCATCACATTCTCGTACTTCTTCTTCGATGTTTTCTTTTTCCTTCATTGATTTTGTTTCTAGTTCTACGCAACGCTCTTCTAATTCTTTAGAAGAAGGGATGTGTATTACTTCTGGAACTAGCTCTACTTCTTCTTTGGTTGTATATTTTTCCTCTTCTATTGGTTCTTGGAGTTCTTCTTGCAAATTAGCACTGTCTTCTTCTTGGGATTTTCTTTCTTTGGGATCCTCTATAGGTGTTTTTTCTTCTACTTCTGCTAATTCTTCTGGCTCTTCTGGAATTTCTTCTACTCCTTCAATTTTTACATCAATATAACAAATCATCGTATCTTCATTTTCAATCTCATAATAGAAATCGTCGATTTCTATCTTTGCTGTGGCGAGATCTAGTTTCTCGTTTAGAATAATATCGGCAGGAATATGATATTCAAATTTTTCTTCTAATCTGGATGCTTCTGTCAATTTATAATTTCCAGAAATGGTAAATTCTCCTGATACCGTACTTGCATCAGTAAATTTTAAATCATGATCTAGCGAGATGGCAGTTACTTCTCCTATCATAGATGGAAAATCTAATTTTTTTTCAAAAGATATTATTTTTTTCATTGCTAACCTCCTATCTCATCATATGAAAAAAGAAGAATCATTATTCTCCTTTCTTTTTTATCTTTTGAAAATTTAAATTGGTAGCTTGTGCATATTTTCTTAAAGCTCTATTCCATAGTCCTTTTTTATTTTCGCATTCTCTAATTTTTCTTTCTGTTTGTTCACTTACTGTGGCATCCTCATAGATTTCTGGGATGGTTTCTATAAAGTAGTTTGTACTAGATAGAAAAAGATCTTCTTCTTTGATGGTTTGAGATAAATTTGTCTTTAGTGCTTGATATGTTGTTGCATCGAAGGTTAAAGCTTCTAAAAAGGCTTTTTGATCTTCAAAGCATAACATTCTAATTTCTTCTTGATAAAGTAAATAGTGTTCTAGAATACTATTTCTTTTTATGTCTGAATAAGTTTTTATTTCATTTAGAAGCGGAATAATTTGATTCATCCATTCATTGGTTTCTTGATCTTTCCATTCATATCTTTTACTATAAAGTATCGTTTCTAGTCTTTCTAATAAAACAGGTGTTTGTAATAAAAAACCACTATCTAAATCTAATAAAGCTTTAGTGGTAGTAAGAAACCGAAGATAGCTTTTTCTTTCACGACATTGATTTATCATAAAATCAAGTGACTCTTTTACTAATTGTTGTTTTAGTAGTAATACTTCTGCAAAAACTTCTATCCTATACTCCATGAAGTTCACCTACTTTAAATAACTTTTGATATATTTCATTATAATTTTTAATAAAGATAAATTTTAAATCTTTTTTAATATCATCAGGGATCTCATCTAAATCTTTTTCATTTTCATAAGGAAGAAAAATTGTTTTGATTCCGGCACGATGAGCTCCAATCACTTTTTCTCGAAGGCCACCAATCGCTAATACGCGTCCACGAAGAGTGATCTCTCCAGTCATTGCAATCGTTTTTTCTACTGCAGTTTCTGTAAATAGACTAATTAAAGCCGTCGTAATCGTGATTCCTGCAGAGGGACCATCTTTATTTACTGCCCCTTCTGGAACATGAATATGGATATCGTTTTCTTCTAATATTTTAGTAGGAATCATGAATTTCTTAGCATTTGCTTTGATATAGCTTAAGGCAATTTGGCAAGACTCTCTCATGATGTCTCCTAAGGAACCAGTTAGTATTAGCTCTCCTTTTCCTTTATACAGAGTGACTTCGATTGGTAGAATATCTCCGCCAAAAACAGTATATGCCATACCATTGACTACTCCTATTTCATTCTTGCTACTTGTTTCCATGTATAAATACTTTTTTTTGCCTAAAAATTCTTCGATCATTTTCTCATCGATCTGATAAAATACATCTGTCTTATCTAACAATATTTTTTTTACAATCTTCCTAAAGAGTGTGGCAATCACTCTTTCTAGCTCTCTAACTCCAGCTTCTTTGGTATAGTTTCTAATCAATGATAATAAGGCATTATCATCTATCTGTACTTGTAATGAGGTCAGACCATGTTCTTCTAACTCTTTAGGAATTAGATGCTCCTTGGCAATGTCTAGTTTTTCATATTCTGTATAACTAGATACTTGAATAATTTCTAATCGGTCTCTTAGTTCATAAGGAATTTGTTCCATATAATTTGCTGTTGCGATAAACATTACTTGGGATAAGTCGAATTCTTCTTCAATATAATGATCAGAAAATTTGCTGTTTTGCTCTGGATCTAGAACTTCTAGTAGACTACTAGCAGGATCACCTTTGATATCTTTCGTCATTTTGTCAATTTCATCAATGATAAATACAGGATTCGTAGTTCCCGCTCTGCGGATTCCTTGAATAATTCTACCAGGATTAGCACCAATATAAGTTCTACGATGACCAATAATTTCTGCTTCATCATTGATTCCACCTACACTGATCTTTGCTGCTTTGCGCCCCAAACTTTCTGCAATACTTAAAGCTAAAGAAGTTTTTCCAACTCCAGGAGGTCCTACTAAGCAAAGAATAGGACTTCTTAGATTATTGGTATTTTGCTTTACTGCAAGATATTCTAGGATTCTATCTTTGACTTCTTCTAAGGCATAATGAGAAGAATCTAAAATATCCTTTACTGATTTTAAATCATCATTATCCTTCGTATAGTTATTCCATGGTAAATTTAACATCCAGTCTAGATATTCTCTAATCATTCCTAACTCAGGAGAATTGCTACTAATCGATTCATATCTTTCAATTTCTCGGCGTATTCTTTCCTTGATTTTGCTATTGCATTTTAATTTTGCACATTTCTTTTTTAATTTTACTACTTCATCATCTTTGCTATTAACTTCCCCTAATTCCTCTTGCATAGCTCTGATTTTTTCACGTAAAAAATATTCTTTTTGAGTGTCGTTTAATTTTTTCTCTACTTCTTTTTCTATTTTTTGTTCCAATTCAATAAATTTTAAATCTTCACTCATATCTTCAATGAGCCTTTTGCAACGTTCTATTGGATCTATTATTGTGATATATTTCTTCTTCCTAGAAATATCAATCGATAAAAAACTGCCTATTAAGTCACATAGATCACTTAAATTATTCGCTTTATTCAATTGTGACATGATGGCATTTCCCATATATGGAACATTATTAATATATTTTTCTAAAGATTTTAAAAGAATATTGTAATAATTCCCTTCTTCTTTATGGATCGGAATTTCTAGTTCTTGATATTCCGCTGTATATATATAGTCTTCTTCTTGGTAATTGCTAATCGCTACTCGTTTGATTCCTTCTAGAACAATTCTAGTTTTCCCATTTGGAACATTCATTTTTAATTTAATTTTAGCTAATATTCCATAGTTAGGAAGAGAAGTAATTTCAAAGGGATGTTCTTCATCTATCGAATTGACAATTAAAATTGGGCTTTCATCCATTTGGTTTACTAGATTGATGATTGGTTTATCATAGGTATTATCATATTCTATTCTTACTTCGTTATTCGGAAATATTACCATATCATTGATAATTAGAACTTTTAGTTTCCTATTTTCCATGACTGATACACCTCCAAATTTTTAATACTTCTTATTATTATATCGGAAATTATTTTTTTTTCAATAAATTACGAGTAATTTCATAAAAATTCCAAAAAAACAGATTCTGTAATTAGAATCTGTCTCATTTACTTATTTAGTTCTTTTAACAACTCAATTGTCTTACGCATTTCTAAGTCATATTGAATCATGTCTATACCACCAAATTGATGCAAAAATTCTTCTTTTTCCATCTGATATTTCTTGGCCAATTCTTCAGCTTCTTTTTCTGCTTCTTCCTGTGATACTTCAATTTTTTCTAAATTCATAATCTCTTCTAACATTAGACGATATAACACATTAGAGTAAGCTTCTTTTTCTAATTGAACTTTTAAATCTGCTTCAGTAGAATTAGTAAATTGATAATATAAATCTAGAGAAATACCTTGCATTTTCATTTGTTGCTCAAATCTCTTTAATAGACGATCTACTTCTTCCTCTACCATCTCCTCAGGAATATCTACTTCTACATTTTTAGCAACTTCTTCAAGGATAGTATCAATATACTTATTCTCAACATCCATTTCTTTTTGAGTAGTAATAGATTTTTTGATTTCTTCTTTCAATTTTTCTTCGGAATCTACACCTTCCATTCCTAAATCTTCGAAAAAATCTTCATCTAACTCTCTAGTCTGTTTTTGTTTGATCTCATTAACTTTTACTTTAAATACAACAGGTTTTCCAGCTAAATCTTTTGCTGCATAATCTTCAGGAAAAGTAATATTTAATTCTTTTTCTTCACCTGTTTTCATACCAATTACTTGCTCTTCAAAGCCTGGAATAAAAGTATCAGAGCCAATCTCTAAAGAATAGTTTTCCCCTTTTCCGCCGTCGAAAGCAACTCCGTCCTTAAATCCTTCAAAGTCGATGACAGCAACATCTCCTGATTCTACGCTTCCTTCTTCTTTAGTTATCAATTCTGTATATTTTTCTAACAAATGTCCAAGTTCATGATTAATCTCTTCTTCGGTTACTTCTACCTTTTCTGGTTCAATTTTTAATCCTTTATATTTATTTACTTTTACTTCTGGTTTTGTTACGATTTTGAAGGTAAATTCTACTCCATTTTCATCTAAACTCTTTAAATCTACTGCTGGTTGTACTACAGGAATTAATTTTGATTCTTCCATTGCTTTTGTATAAGCATCTTGTAATACAGAATCTGCAGCATCAATAAATAATGATTCCTTACCAAAATGTTTTTCGTAAATATCTCTTGGCACTTTACCTTTTCTAAACCCATCTACTTTGGCAGTTTTTTGCTTTTTTATAAACGCTTTATCTAAGGCTTTGCTCCAAACATCTCCATCAATTTTGATTACCACTTCATGAACATTTTGCTTTGATTTTTTTTCTTGTTTTTTTGTTTCTGTTTCTTTCTTTGTTTCTTTTGCCATTTCTATCCCTCCAACGTCTAATATTATATCGTATAAATTTCTTTAAGACAACAACTTTATTTATAATTTTTGGATTTCTGTTATCTAGATTATTTTTCCTTCCGTCTATTTATAATTTGTGATAAAATGATTACAGGAAGTGAGAAGATGAAAAAAACAATTTTAACAGGACTTCGTCCAACGGGAAATTTACATTTAGGTCATTACTTTGGTGCTTGTAAAAATTATATTAAAATGCAGGATGACTATGATTTTTATTTAGAAATTGCCGATGTCCAAGCTCTTACTGATAATTTTAATCATCCAGAAAAGGTTCGATTTAATGTTTTTGAGATCACAAAAGATTTATTAGCAATCGGTCTAGATCCAAACAAAGTAAATTTCTTTATTCAATCTAAAATTCCGGAAATAGCAGAACTTACCGTTTTTTACTCTAACTTGGTTACAGTATCTAGATTAGAGAGAAATCCAACAGTAAAAAGTGAAATCAGTCAGAAGAAAGAACTATTTGGAGCGAATGGTGAAAGTATTACTTATGGATTTTTAGGCTATCCAGTATCACAAGCTGCAGATATTACCGCATTTCATGGAGAATTGGTTCCTGTTGGGGATGACCAATTACCCCTATTGGAGCAATGCAGAGAAATCGTTAGAAAATTCAATTCTATTTATGGAGAAACTTTAGTAGAACCAGAACAAGTATTAAGCTCTACCACTCGTGTGAAGGGATTAGATGGAAATGAAAAGATGGGAAAAAGCCTAGGAAATGCTATTTATTTGGTGGATGATGCAGAAACGATTCATAAAAAGGTTATGGGAGCTGTAACGGATCCTAAAAAGATAAGAAAAGATGAGCCCGCTAATCCTGACATTTGTATGGTTTATTATTACCATCAATTAGTCAGTCCAAAAAAACAAGTAGAGAAAGTTTGCCAAGAATGTAAGCTTGGTAGTCGTGGATGTGTACAATGTAAAAAAGAACTGATTGCTGCGATGAATCTATTTTTGATGCCAATTCAAGAACGTAGAAAATATTATGAACAACAGCCGGAAATAGTACAAAAAATCCTAGACGAAGGAACAGAAAAAGCTAGAAAAAAGGCCAGTGAACAAATGAAAAAAGTAAAACATGCCATGAAAATAGACTACTGATTTTATGAATTGAACCTCGTTTCTATTTTGTCCAAGAAACGAGGTTCATATCATTTTTGTAGTCTATTTTTTTATATAAGTTAATCTTACTATTTCATATAGTTCATTGTATTTTGAAGTATAATTTTTTTCTATGTCCTCTATTATTTTTTGATATCGTTCAAAAAAAGATAGTTTGTCTTTAGAAAATACTTCTTCATATAAATAATTAAATTTATCTATATCTTGGTCTTCTTTCAATCCTTTTAATTCTTTTAATAAATAATTCTTTTTGAAATGTTCTTCTCTAGTTAAAAAGTAATCTATCTGGTACTTTTCTTTGATTTCATATGTAATTTTTTCTTCTAGGAAATCATCACATTCTTCTATAATATCTTCTTCTTCATCCAATAATAAACTACTTCTACTAATCACATTTCCTTTATTATCAAATTCTAAAGCAATTACCTTGTTTAAATCTGAAAATAAAGCACCATATTGAATCGATTTTTTATTTTTGTAAGAAATTGTCGTTCCTTTAATCTTTTCTAATAATTCGTTAGAAACTTTAATTTTATTTTGTGTCATTTCATTCATTTGTTTGCTAGAAATACGAAATAAAGGGATCTTTTTTATATGTTCTAGACTATCCTCTTCTTTCCATTCATAAAAGTCTATCATTCTATTATCATCATTAAAATTTAATAGTACATCATAAATATATGTCATTTTTTCTTCCCCTTTCCATGATAAAAACAGACCATTTGTAAAGTAATGCCAATCAAAAATAGATAACATTCATATCTTTTGAGTATAAATTCTAAGTATTCTTTAATAGTATATCCAAAAGTGAATAAATTAATATAAATAATTATATATGTTAAGCCAATTACCATCATAAAAAATGATAAGATTCTTATTCCCCATTTTGTTATCATAATAAAATTTATGTGGATATTTCTATTAGTATACTTTGATTTCATAAAAGATTTAGACATTCTTTGAGTCTCTCATATAAGAGTTTTTGTTTATTTTTGCCTCATTTCTTTTTATCATGCATATATTATAGAAATGAAATAATAAATTTTCATATAAAAAGAAACGAATTGCTTCGTTTCTATTGAGGGAGAAAAGCATCTTCATTTCCGATTGCGATGTAAGATTTTATTGTCATTTCTTCTAAGGGTAAATATCCTTCGGTTGCTTCCTTAGGAGTTTCTATTGTAGCTAATGTATATTCTTTATTTTCTAGATCTGTACTTAGAAAAAGATGTTTGAATTCCTGATTAGATGAAAATGCTAAGATAG
The DNA here is from genome assembly GCA_944358405.1 of uncultured Bacilli bacterium. Taxonomy (GTDB): domain Bacteria; phylum Bacillota_I; class Bacilli_A; order RF39; family UBA660; genus CALVQX01. Next base: position 19,869 of record CALVQX010000013.1, read on the forward strand.
CTTTTTCATTTTCTAATAACAGATAATTTTCTTTCATTCCAGAAAAATTTAAACTTAGATATTTTCTTGTTGTCTTTTTGCTTTCTAGCTCTTGTACTGGGGTTTGACCTAGTCCTATGATAGTTCCGCCAGTAATTATTAAGTAATCATCACAGTCAATTGAAGTTTTTCTTGAGGCTATATAAATTCTTCCATTCTCTATTTTTATATTTTTATTGGAAGTAATTCCGTCTTGTCCACTTTCTATATATAGACTTTGAGGGCTTAGTTTCATTGAGGCACTTTGGTCCCCACCAGAATAAATGCCTTCTTCTTCTGTTTGTAAATGAAGGGTTCCATTGGATATATTTATGGATGCATTTTTGGTATATATTCCTTTTTCTTGACTATTTGTCTGTAGATATCCAGTCCCTTTTATCTCTATAGGGCTGGTACTTTGAATTGCTGGTTGTGATTGGCTATTCAAAATATTTTTCGTATCTTTGGCTAGTCTAATTTTTATTTTTTTAGCCTGTTTGCAGTCAATCGGAGAATAGAGGTGTGAGGTGATTTCTGCATTTTCTAAAACTAGTTCTACGATTCCCTTACTTTCAACGATAATATTTCCTTGTTCTAGGGTACCTGTTAGAATATATTTTGCTTCCTCTTTTAATATTAACTTTTGATCTTCAAAGAATACGTTTTCATCACTTGTCGTTTTCTCTGTTAAATCAATTCGGATTTCTTTTCGTTCTTTTTTTTCTTCTTTTGGGACTTCGATTAGGACGGTTTTGCTATCTCGATCTAAGATAAAGAGAAAATAAGCCATTGCTAGTATGCATATGCTAATTGTAGTTACTAAAATAATATTTCTTGTTGATGTCATAATTTCCCTATTCTTCTTCTGTATAATCTAGTTTCACCACATCTACTTGATTGATAGTTTCAAATTTTTTGGTGATTTTTTCTGTTGTTATAGATACATTTTCTACATCTTTATTTACAGATTGAATACTTCTTGCTAATTTGTCCCAACGTTCTTTATAGCGTGCAAATTCTAGTCCTAATTTATTTAATTCTTCATGAATAATCGAAGTGTATTTATCTCTTTCCATATTTTTTATAATCATTTCTATTACTGTTAAGGTTGAAATTAAAGTGGTTGGACTAGTAATCCAAACTCTTTTCTTATAGGCATAATTGATAATGTCTGGATGATAGGCATTTACTTCAGCAAAAATTGCTTCTGCTGGTAAAAATAGAATCGCTTGATCTGCAGTTTCTCCAGGAATAATATATTTACTACTAATGGCATCAATGTGCTTTTTCATGTCTTGTTTAAATAGTTTTTCATAATTATCTCGTTTTTCTTTCGATAGATTTTTATCGACCATTTGCTGATAGTGTTCCAAAGGGAATTTAGAATCAATGGCGATCGTTCCTAGAGGTTCTGGAGCAAAGACTACAGAATCTGCAATTACTCCGGTACTTAGGGTATATTGAAGGCGAAATATTTGATCGTTTCGTTCTCCAAATACACTAGTTAAAATGTGTTTTAGATTTACTTCTCCAAAAATTCCTCTTGTCTTTTTATCGGTTAAAATACTTTGAAGACTTACTACGTCGGTAGAAAGTGTTTCTATCTTTTTCTGTGCTTCATCAATTTTTGATAATCGTTCAATTACATTCATAAATGTTTTATTCGTCTTATCAAAGTTTTGATCTAATCTTTCATTTACTTTTTCATTGATTGCTAAAAGTCTTTTTTCTAATTGCTCATTTAACTTAGTAAAATCTTCGCTTAGATTTCTACTTAAATCGTTTTTAAAGTCCCCCATTTCTTTCATCATACTGACTTCTAATTTTCCCAGTCTTTCAGTAATATTACTTTCATTAATATTTTTAAAAATTGATACTACTACTAGAATCAAAATTAGTATTAATAATCCAATGATAATATAATCCATTTTTCCTCCTACTATTCTATATTTACTTTTTTACTCACTATTCTAGATAGAGAATATGCGATTGCTAACATTATTGTTAAAATCATAATTGTTGTTATGTCTGTCATACTTTCAATAAAACTTTTTCCAACATAGCCCCAGAATACTATCATAAATATTTTTCCAATCATTAATGCTAGTAAAAATTTTTCTTTTTTCATTTTAGATACTCCGGCTAAAATATTGATTACGAAGGCTGGGGTAAAGGGTAAAGCTATGATTACTACTAGCTTTGATAAAGGTATTCTACTAAAAGTATTTATTCCCTTTTCTAATTTTTTTCTACTTTTTTTCCAAAAGTATTTGTCAATCAAGTTTCTTGATAAACAAGAAAATAGAAGGTAGGATAAGTAGCAGCCACAGCAAGTTGCTGCCCATGAGATAGTAATTCCAACAAAGAAACCAAAGGCTTGGATATTTAATGCTACAAATACACCTAATGGTAATATTGGTAGCCATGACTCTAATATAATTATTAAAATCCCAAAAAGAAGTCCTCCATTCGATATGATTTCTGTACTATAATTAATAAAGTTGTTTACTACCTCCATGTTATCACCTTCTAGGTTCATTATAGTACAAAATACTTTTCTTCACAAGGTTTAGAAGAATCGTTTTTGAAAAGAACTATAATTATGATATCCACCATCAATATTAATTATATGATAACCAAGGTAATTTAAATTATTCATTACATCTCTACTTACTTGACCAAATTGACAATATACATAATAATTTTCATTTGGCTGGAGATATTTTGCTGGGTCCTGGAGTAAATAAGTAGCAGGAATAGAAATTGCATTAGGAATATGACCTTGTTCATATTGGAACTTTTCTCTAACATCAATGATATTTAGCTTTTCTTTTTTTGCTTTTGTTAGAAAATCTTCCATGTTGATATTCACTTTCATCACCTCTACTATATTCATATGTTGTATTCTATTTTGTAATTAATCATAGCTCCTAAGCAAATTTCTTTTTTTCAAAAAAACCTCTAGAATACTAGAGGCTGATATCATTTTATCTTATCTTATAGGGATTTTCTTCTGTCCCTTTTCCACTTGCATATAATACTTTGCTATTTAAATAAATTACAGGACGAATGTAGGCATAGTTACTGGCACTTGTAGCTTCAATGGTTCCACTACTATTTACCATAAATACTTCTGAATCTGTTTCTTCTTCTACTGCAGTTCCTAACCACCAACTAGTATCGATTGATAGATAATTATAATTTTGGCAGGCTTTACTTGTTGTTGTGGTACAGTTACTATCTAAACTAGCATTCATATAATCAGATACCGTTAGTAATCCTATTTTCTGTGAATTTTCTGCAGATTGACATTCTATAGAATTATCGTTTGTGCTATCTGTTTCTGTTCTTTTTCCAGTACATACATTATAAGATACGATTTTGCTTTTATCATCTGCACTTAATATTTTTTCATCTTCTTTATCTTCGTAGTATGATTCTAAGTATTCTTTTATTCTACTATTGGAATAATTATTGATTCCAAGACTATATCCTATATTAGAATTATATCTATTATCCCATGAATAAGACATCTCTAATGGTTCTTCTTTGATTAATACCACATTATTGTCTGAAGTTACTTTGACAATTCTCCATAATCCATTTTCTAATTCTACATAGTTGTTTACTGTTTCCCCACGATATACATAAGAGTTGTTATATGTATATAATCCATAACCTGTTTGAACAATATTAGAAGCATCTGTTATTACTTTATACAATTCTTTGGTACTATAGCTTTCTCCACAATCTAAATATGGGGTATATAAATATTCTTCTCCACTTTTTTGAACCATTACTTTTCCGGTACAATTTACACCTTCTTTGGTATATTCTGATAATTCTTTCATATTCCCATTTTGTGCTAAGATCGAAGCATCGATTTCTACTAATTGGGACTCTGTACTTGGCAAACTTTCTTTATTTTGATCAAAATAAGAAACTGCTGCATCTGTTAAAATTTCTTCTATCTCTTTATAAGAATAATCCTTTTTTATCAATAAGGAACATAACCATAGTATTACTAAAAGAAGAATTACTCCAATTGCAATGATGGCCATCATTTTAATCATTTTTTTTCTTAGCTTATCTTTCTCATTCGTTTCTTTTGGTACTTTGGTTTCTTTTGGTTTATTTGCATTTATTTTTCCCATATTATTCATATTTGCATTCATATTCTTGGCTCCTTTTATTAATTATCAAAAAAGTCATCAAAGAAATCATCATCGTCGTCATCATCAGAAAGAGTTAAATCTGCCTTTTCCTTTTCTTTTTCATTTATCATTGGATCGGAATTTGTTTTTTTCTCTTCTTCTGAGGATGGAGCGGACGGTGAGGTTGTCTTGGCAGATTCTTCTTGGTTTGGTTCTTTAGTCGTTTTCTTACTTTCTTCTTTATTTCTTTTCTCTTCTGCTTCTAATTCTTCTATCTTTGCCTCTATTTTCTTTACTAGTTCATTTACATCAAATCCTAGGTCATCGTCTTGTTTTGGCGTAGATTGAGCTGGTTTAGAATTCATAGCCATTGGATTTAGAAATGATGGAATACTTGGTGAATCTTGTCTTGGTGCTTGTGCCATTGGCGATGAAGTGGAAGGCATTGTTTCTCTTGGAGCAAATGGATTTTTTCCCATTGGTGGAAGAAAGCCACCTAGATTTGGATCTTTTTGAGCTTGAGAAGGATTTTCTTCTGCCGCATTCATCATCTCTAATAGTTTTTTCTTTTTCTGATTTTTTACAAATTCTTTAATATCGAAAGTATGTACTTCTTCTTTTTCTCTTGTTGGATAAGTTGCCTGAGGATATTTGCGTCCCCAATCCAATTTGAAATAAGGGGTAAATTTTGTTTTAAATGGTTGTTTTCTCATTCTCATAATAATTACTTCAAATTGTTTCATGCGCTGTAAATCCGAAACTGTAACTAATGGAGTGGAAGCCGTTTTATCATCTTTTTTAGATTTTACTTCTCCACACATTTTAGAAATTTCTTCTAAGGCTTTTAACTCTGTCGTAATTAAGTAAATAATATTTCCGCAGTTACCTCGAATCGTTTCGGCATCTTCTTTTCCATAGACGGAATCTAATTGAGCAAAGTTTTGGATAATCATTGTAAAACGAATTGCTCTTGAACGGGCAGCAGTAATCATTGTAGTAACGTCTTTTAATGGTGGCATATTGGCAAACTCATCTAGTAAGAAATTGGTACGAACAGGAAGTTTTCCCCCATGTTGCTGAGCAACAGCAATAAGCGTTTCATAAATTTGCTTTAAGAGAATTGTTACTAGAGAGTGATATGTTTTCTTTTCGTCCTGAATAACGATAAATACCGCAGTTGGTTTTTCTCCAATACTTTCTAGTTCAATATCACTATGAGATAACATTTCACTTAGATTATCTCTTGATGCAAATAATTTGACCTTTTGTTTAAATACAGATAGGATAGATCCTTTTGTTTCTGCTGGTGCCATGATAGTACTTGATGCATTAATTGCTGCGGCACTTGCTGGATCTTTGGCATTGAAGTATTCTTTAATATATGTAGATCCTCCGAATTTCTCTTCTCCAACAGTTGTTGCTAGAGAGATACTATTAATATTAATTTCATCTTCTTTGGCATCTTCAAAAAGACCTAAGGCTACTCCAGAAAAATAATCTGCTGATGTTTTTTCCCAGAATGGATCTGCATTTTTATTGGATTCATCATACAAAATATTCAATGCTAAGTCATCTAATAACTCAATTGCTTTGTCTTGATTTCCTTCTTTGTACATACGATATGGTAAAGTCATTGGATTCCAAGCATTTCCATTTTGTGGGTCACGGAAATTTAATAGTAAAATTTGGTATCCTCTATCCCGAAGCATCATACTTGTTTTTTCGTAGATTTCTCCTTTAGGATCGGTAATAATCATCGATTCTTTGGCTTTTGCTAAACTATGTACTAATGGTAAAATTACAGTTTGTGTTTTACCACTACCAGTTGCACCAATGACTAAGGAATGATATTCACTATTATCTACCCACATCTCTTTATCATTTAAAATTAAAGGTACTCCAGCTGCTTTGGAATTTTCTTGTTGAATTTCTACACGCTCTAATTCTTCTTTAATTTCTCTTTCTTTTGCCCAACGAGAATATCCTTTATCTTTTTTATCCGTTGTAAAACCAAACCCTTTGTCTCGTTCGAAAAAATAAGAGCTAACACTAACAAACAAACCAAATAAGCATAAAAGATAAAATGTGGTAGTCGCAACTATGTATTTTTCTGAAAAGGCAGGAAGTGGATTTAGCCCAGCAAATGTTCCTTCGGTTGCAAAAGTAGATAAATTCACTACTCCAATGGCAACGATATATAATAAAAATAGTGCAAAGCCACCAAAAATTAATAAATCTTCTGGATCTGCTCGAAATTTGAATTTCATATGTGTCTACTCCCTTTCTGCCTATATTATAACATATCTTTCAAAAATATCATTAATATTTTATTGATTTGATATTAATAACTTAAATTCATTCTCTTTCCATTGATATAGCATTACGATTGGCTCTTCTATGCTATACTGATTGCAAGTTACTATTAGCTCATTTTTTTTATCATTATCTGCATCCAACACAGAAGTAATCATTGGTTTGCAACCATTTGTCCCCTTATTATTATCAATTGCACTATAAAGTAAAGAAAGAGTTCCATTTTTTTCCATGAATACAAAAGAAAATACTTTTTCGGGATTACTATCCATTGGAAAGGCATTGCTTAAGGTATAAAAATTCTCTATTATTCCATCTTGGTCTATGTCAATATGACTTACTTCATTTACTGTTAATTCTTGATTTATTAGCAGATTATTTTCTGTTAAAACTTGATCTACATATGTCCTATCTGTTACTTCTTCTGTAATAAATTCTTGCAGTTTTAATTCAAAATTTCCAGAAAAGGCAAGAAGATCTCCTTGATAATTGATCGCATTTCTATCTTTATCAAATAAATACCATTTATCATCATACCATAAATCATAATTTCCTAATTTTTTATTATCAACATAGACCTGGTATTCTTGCCAATTTAGTTCTTTCATATCTGAATTACTTCTAATATTATACCATTTTCTATTGGATAATTCCCAAATCGTATGGTTTCCTACAATTAGTTTTATTGTAGATTCTTTTTCTTTTTGATAATCTTTACCAATTAGAAAATATAGGGCAACGAAATAAATAATTAATATGACAAGTAAAATAATATATCTTTTATTTTTTTTCATTATTTTCTCCTATCCTACCTTAAAATATGCTATGGTACTTGTATTTCCCCAAGGATATTCTGCCCACATATCTGTTGATGTACTACCTGGATCCATCATCCTTATTGTATCATTAGAAACACTGTCAATTGCTACCCAGTGTTGTCCTGTATTTCCTTTTACTTCTGCTACTACATAATATCCTTGGTCTAGTAATTCTTGGATTCGTTGTAATTTTTGATCTCTGCTATATCCGGAAACTGATATTTTCTGTTGGAAAACAAAGGATGGTGCAGCATTGCTTACAGATGCCCAAATTAAATTTCCACCAGAAAAACCATTGTGATCATTTAAATATTCTACAAACGTTCCTGGATTAAATTCACCATTAATATTGGTATCTACACCACTTTTTTCAATTAACATAGCAATCGATGTTACAAGGCAGCCAATATCTTTGATTGTTTGCCCACTAGTACCTACCATTACATTTGTCCATGATCCTTGATACTGTTTCCAGCTTGAATATGGACCTGCAGCGATCGTTCCATCACTTGTACAGGTACTAGAACCATCAATATTACAAGTATTTTCTTGAATATCTTTTACTCCAGAATAATGTTGCATTAATATCTGTTTATAATTCATTCCACCAACAGCCCAGTCATACCATTTTCTTTGATCACTACTTAAGTATGGGGTTGTATAGACCCAACCATTTTCATCTACAGCAACTTCTCCCATGACTTCACTTACGGCTCTTCTTAAAATATGATCTTGTGCTAAAGGGCCTAAATATTGATAAGCTTTCGTACTTGCCCCAGAGTAAACTGTCGTGCTATTTCCAGAATCGCTTGGATTTGTAGTATTAGAGCATCCCTGATCTGGATCACAATATACTTGATCCTCTGTACAGTTTCTAATTTGTAGAATCCATTGACCATTTTCTTCGCTAAATTTTGAACCTCCTGCTCCTCCCATGATGGTTGCTCTAGTTAGGGAAAAACTACGTGCTGCTACAGCTTGTGCTTTATATAATTCTTCGTGTACTAGTCCTCCTGTTTCTGCATAAACGACACCCAAGATATATTTTTCAAATGGAACTAATTCTTCTCCTTCTATTGGAGTGCCTAATCCTTGATCAGAACAGTTCATCAGTCTTACTTGAATGTCTGATGCTGTTATGGAAGAAGCAGAAGATGCTCCAGAGGTTGCTCCATTAAATCCTTGAATATTATAAACACAGCTTCCTAAAGAGGCACATGTGTTATTTGCATTGTCGTTTCCTATGAAATTGTAATACCTATCTATATAATCAAATACATCTTCTGTCATTTGTTGTCTTTCTTCTAGGGTAGAATTTGGAAAATAACTTGCAAAAATTTGATAAGTTAGATTCGATTTAAATGTAGATTCACTATAACTATTTCCATCAAACATAGCATCTGCAATTTGTTCAATCTTAGAAGTCGTCATATCTTCATAATTTGCACCATCATTAATATGAATGATGTGATATACGGCAACTACTTTCAAGGCATCTACTGTTTTCCCATTGGATTGATAGTTCAATTTTACTTGGTTTACACGTTCATAAAAATCTTGAGCATCAGGGTCTGTAGAATTTACTTCAATTCCGCCCGTATCTCCTCCTGTTAAATTGCTAATTCCTAAGGCGTCTTCATAGTCACTTAGGGTACCTGTTACTGAGGTAATAATTACTAAAATTAGGGCAATAAATATTAGAAAGGGGATTGCAACGGAAATTGCAATTTTCATAGGTAATGGCATGTTACCAAAACCAAATCCAGATAATTTTGCTTTGTCACCTTCTACATTTCTTTCTGATTCGTCACCTAGGATGCTTTTCCCGCCTCTTTTTCGTCCAAATAAAGAATTTGCTTTAGAATCCTGATTTTCTGAAGATGCTTTTTCTTCCCCTTTTGAGGAAGTTTTTTCTTCTTCACCACTTTTTTTTGGTGGTTGATTTTTTCCACCACCAACTAAGTTCATTCCTTTATCTAAGGTATCCATGGTGCCTTTTTCATCTAATTTTTGTGTTGTCTTGGCAATCCCAGGAATTTTGTTTAAGGTCTCTGCACCTTTATTTAAAATCGCTTGTCCTGCTTTGGTTTTGGCAACTGCATCTACGGCTTTGCCACCAAGTGGTCCACCAAAATAATTGGCAGCTCCTTTGGCTGCCGTTTTTAATGCTTTTTTTGATGCTTGTTTTTGTTGTTCTTTTTTATTATCTTCTACTGGGGTATAGGCACTGGGCTTGTTCTCCGTATTTTTTTCGGCTGCCGAATTATTTTTATTATTATTGAATGAATTGTCGCTTGTTCCTTGACTATTTTCGTTGTTGCTATTTACATTATTATTTTCCGGCATTTCCCATCACCTACTTCTTTTTTGGATTATAGACCTCCACCACTACCAAATGAATCTAGTTCTTCTTTTGTAACTGCTATATTAATACGCATTCTTCTGTTACCACAAACAAAGAGTGCTTCTCCTTGTGAATATCTTTTAATACTTTCCTTTTCACTATCATTTAAATCAATTAATAAGCTCAAGTCTTCTACTGCTTGCTTTCTTAATCCCATTACAAGATAGTAAGAAGAATTATCAAAAATTGCCTTTCCTTGAGTAATTACAGCTGGATCAGAAAAGTCACTTGGTTGTTGGGTAATAATAATTGTTCCTGTGTTATATTTTCTAGCACGTCTTTGTACTTGGGCTAGGAAAGATGCGCCTAAAACGTTATTGTCTCCTAATAAAACGTGAGCTTCATCTACCATAAGAACTGTATTTACATCAAAATCCAAACATAATCCCCAAGCATATTTTAAAACATTAAAGAATAGAGCGTTTCTGACGTTAGAATCACTATTCATTAATTCTTTAATGTTGAATACCATAAAGTCACTGTCTCTTCTAATTGTTGTATGACCATCAAAATAGAATTTTAATTCTTTGGTAATTGGCCTTACTTTTAATTCTAGTCGCTCCATGATATCTCGTTCTTGAGTATGCTCTGTCATGGACATTAATTTTCCACGTATCGTTGCATATACATCACTAAAGGTTGGATAGTCATTCGATGTATAAGAAGAAAAATCTGTGGTAAAATCAATTCCAAATCGTTTATAAGTATCTTGGACAATTTCACTAAACATGGTTAGAACATCTTCTTGGATCGAAGGATCATAATATTTCATGAAAGCTTTTAAAAATTGTAGTGTTCTTGTTAATACGGTATATCCTGGACCTTTCTTAATTTCTTCTTCATCTGCATCAATGACTACTTCTAATGGGTTAATTAAACCAAATTCTCCACCTTTTCCAATATCTACAGTGTCTCCACCAAAAGTTTCTGTAATCTCGCGAAATTCATCTTCTGGATCAATAATAACAATTTGGCAGCCATTTCTAATGTGAGATCGAAGCATCAATTTAGCTGCAGTTGATTTACCTGAACCAGAGGTTCCTAAAATAATCATATTGGCATTATTTCTATTATTTTCTTTTCTAATTTTATATAAAAATTGATTGAATAAAATGACTCCTCCTGAGAAATCTACTCCTAATAAAGTAGATAGACCAGGATCTTTGATACTATCAAAAATAAACGGATACATCGCTGATAATGTTACAGATGGAATCGGTGTTCCAATTCTTTGTTCTACATCTTGAGGTGGAAAAATAGGTAGAATTGATTTTAATACTTTTTCTTGTTCAAAACGTAGAGGGATTGCTCTTAACTCCATCGCATCTAAATAGTTTCTTACATTTACTTTTTTTAGCTCTAAATCCTCTTTCGTATCTGCAGTAATCATAATGTGCATCTGAAAATCAAAAATTCTGGCTTGACTAGCTGCTAACATCGAAGTAAAATATTCCAAACTTTCTGCGTCTTGACGCATTCTTTCTTTCGTTGTTAAGTCTCTTTCATTTTGATATCTTTCTTTTAAATCAGCAACTTGCTTATTCAACATTTTTGACATTTGTTGAAACGGAACAGGAATATGTTTCGCAACCACTTTAATTCCAGGCATATTGGTTAGAGATGATAAATACCCAGGCTGAATATATTTAGGATAAGAAACTACGGTTAAGATGGTAGCATATTTATCACTAATAAAGAATTCACTAGGTGAAAAATGAAGACCCTTAGGAGCAATTTGACTTCTAATTCCGGTACTCATACTGGCATCACCGTCCCAAACTCTGTTGTATTTCCTCCATTTAAGAAATTGTCTAATACAACACGAAGATCATCATTACTTGTTTGAGCTGCATTTAGCCCACAACTAGCTAGACCATTGATCATTAATCGAACTCTTTTTTGAAGAAGATCTACATTTTTATCTTTAAACATAAAATAATATTCTGTATCTACTACATTATTATTAATGAAAGTTTGTCCTTTCTGAATATCTTGTTGAATCAATTTTCTAATCGCAGGAGCTGTTGCTTCATTATATAGTAGTTGTAATTGCGACATATATACAGAAATGTCTACTGGACGATCTGCTACTATTAGCCAAAACTCAAAATCAATTGTATTATAAAAATTCTTTAAAGCAATTAGGGTGTTATTTTGAGCATCTGGATCTAAAATAAATATATTTCTGGGAGATATTTTTACTCCAGTTACTTTTTGATTGTCGGTTGTCACGATCATTCCATTTTGAATTCCTTTGATTGGTAACCAATCCTCTGTAAATCCACTGCTTACTTTCTTTGCCATTCTTTATAACACCAACCTTTCCAACGATATGTTTGCCTACTCGTTAAGAACTCATAAAGTTCAATAATAATATTTAACATATTATGATAATATGGAACCGGCATCACAAGAAAGGCACAAATTACGCCTGGACTTAGAACTAATATCGTTACCCAAGTGGAGCTTAGTGGCAAAAATGCTAATAAAATGATTGTCACTAGTACACCAGAGCAAAATAGAATTAAATCAAAAGGCCTGAATATTCCTAAAATTAATTGTCCTTTCTTTGTATTTGCGGGAATTAAATAATTCACGTTGTATCACACTCCTTTTTATGTGTCTTTGATTAGTGAGGACCACCTGGAGGAGGTCCACCTGGTCCACCACCTGGAGGAGGTCCACCACCAGGTGTATCCACATTAGTTAATGGATTATCATGATATTGACTCGTTCCTGCTGCACCAGAGTCTGCTCCAGGTCTCCATCTATTTCCGTCTTTTCCTCCTGTAATTACAGTACCTGGACCATAATGTACGTTTCCATGTTCATCTACTGTTCTTTCAACTAATCTCTGATGATCTGTCCTTCGAGCAACAAAACCGTTTCTAATAACTCCTCGACTACCATCTTCATCATAAAAATCTGGTCTATTTGTAATATTGTTAGCACCTGGTAATCTTTCTTTCCATGAGCGACGGAATTTTTCTTCGGCACTTGGAGTAATACGATGTGTATCTGCGAACTTTTTAATCTCGTCATAATCTTTTCTTGCCTTACTTGCGGCGGCTTGGCTATTATTCATCCGTTGATATGCACGTTGTCTAGCCAAATCAGAAATTACTTGATTACCATTATGATCTGTAGTTATTAGTCCTGACATAGCTAATTGATCCATTTCTTGCGAAGTTAAATTTCCTTGTACTAGGCGATCGTAATAGTCTTTTGCATCTGCTGCTTGACTTTCTAAATTATTTACACGGTTCTTTTCTTGATCAAGACCCGCTTTTGACACACCATAATTTTTCCATGCAGCATTAATTCCTGCACTGCGCATCAATCTATCATTGATATTATTAAATAATCCACCTTTGGCTTTGGGATCTCCAGTTTTAATTTGAGCTGCTAAATCAGCACCCGTTCGCCAAGCTGGTGGGGCTTGTTTTCCTTGTGCCTGTGCTTCCATTGCTGCACCACCTGCATTCATTCCAGCAGCTAAGGCTCCACTGATACCAGCTCCACCAATTAAAGCAGCAGTTCCACCTAGCATAGCATTTAATCCTACACTGCTTGGACCACCTTTAATACCTAACACATCCTTAATAAATTTAGGAGCCTGTTTTGCAAAGATAAATAGCCCTAAGCAGATGAAAATGAATGAGAAAATACCTACGAATCCACCTGCTTGATTGATTACAATTCCGTTTACAATCATGTCTTGAATTAAGAAGATTACAAAGTAAATAATTGCTAGTCGTATAAAAATATCTAGATAGGTAGTCATTAGTGCTTTTACCCAAGCTCCAAATGCTCCTCCATCTTTTCCTTGAGGGCCCATATAACTAATAATTGGGATTGGAGCAATTAATCGCAATACAGCTAGTTTTACAGCCCTAACTGCAACATCTACCGTATAACTGATTAATATGAAGGAAAATACAAATGCTACGATACCACCGATTACTGGCCTATATGCAAAAGCATAATGACTGGTACCAAATAGTTTTTGAACGGCACTTGTTAACTTGGAAAACCATCCACTGCTTCCAGTAGAAGCACAAGTATGATTTACTAAAGCAAACAAATCTCCTGGATCTGCATCTAGTCTTGTATAAACGTTGATATAATCATCTGGCAAATCAGAACATACCCAGTTTTCTTTTATTGTGTCTGCTCCCTTTCCTTCTGGTGGAGCTACCTGATCTTCTTCTGGTATTAAGTTGATGCGAATAAATCCTTTTAAAATTGTCGATGTAAAAATATCAGCAGATTGGGCTAATCTATTATTACTTGTTTGAACATCAGATGCTTCATCCGTGGTGCCTAGAATCAGTCGTCCTAGTGTATTATTGGCTAAAATACGATTTTGTAAAGAATAAAGTGTACCAAATAATAATCCGTTATTATTTAATTCTACTTCATATTCATTAGAAGCATTAGGAATATTAATTGGTACAAGTACCACTAGCATAGTCAATGCAATAATTACTCTACTAATAATGTTACCAATCCCTGCTTTTTGATCTGTAATTCTTTCCGGTGACATAATTCCTTGTAAGATTGTAACCGCTAATTTAAAGATCATGAAAACTCCTATGATCAATTGCATTCGATAATAGAAGTTTCTAACCGTAGAATTGCTGAACAGTTCAGCAGATGCTACATTAAAAAATATTTCATATACTAATCCTAAGATAAAATAGGCTGGGCGGTCTATCAGCCAAGATGCTACAGTACGTATGGCATCACTAATTACATCTGCTTTCATTCCGTCTGTCATAAATTACCACCTCTTTTTTCTTTATTTTTAATTTAGACCACAAGTTTGATCGGTAGTGATTCCAAAAATCGTTAATAATGTATTCACTAGATCTGGAAGGAAAAATAGAGCAATTGCTAATACTAACCTAATTCCTAATCTTTTTTGAGCTTTTTTCATGCTTTCCTCGTCACTTACGATAATTGATTTTGCAAAATCCACACTACTTAATACTAAAACTAATAGTGGTCCTAATAGTTTAATATAATTTAGCATTTTTTGCAAGAGCCACGCTACAGAATCCGGATTATTTACATCTCCTAATAAAGAGTTGCACTCTACATCACCATCATATCCTTCTAGCCATTCTTGCATATCTTCTTGAGTAATTCCTTCCTCTGTTGTTGTATCTTCTGGATCTCCTAAGGAACCTCCATAGGAAGTGGACCCAAAAGCCTGTCCATCTGCTGCTCCTAGTTCATTTTTAGAACATACTCCACTGGATACCGATAATTCATAATTATATTTTTTGTTTCCCGTTTCTGTGACACAACGGTAGATCTCTTCTGGACATACTACTTTTTTGTCTTGATATATTTTCGAAATTAAGGAATCATTGATCGATATCTTGGCAGTATGTTCATTACCAACATTTACTTCCCAACTTGTATTTACTGAACCATAATTTTTTCCATCAATAGACCATTCTCTACTTCCATCACTATAAATTCTAAAATATGGAAAGAAATATCTTCGACTATTATAGGCACCAATTGCAGATCCTACACAACTACTGACGATTTTTTTACTAGAAAGAGAGTTCTTTTTAGCCTCTTCTGATAATGTTATCTTGCTTGCCTTTAAGCTTTGACATTCTCCT
Organism: uncultured Bacilli bacterium; assembly: GCA_944358405.1. Taxonomy (GTDB): domain Bacteria; phylum Bacillota_I; class Bacilli_A; order RF39; family UBA660; genus CALVQX01. The sequence continues at coordinate 35,215 of CALVQX010000013.1, forward strand.
GCACATTCTTCTTGGTAACGCTCCTTTGGAAATACAGTAATGGAAGTCTCTGTCTTTTCTATAGAAAGTGTAGGACACGTATAATTTCCATCTTCTGTTTTTGCTGCTTTTAAGAAGACTTTTTTAAAATCTGCCCCATGATACCATAAATGACCATCTTTTGCTAGATCTTCTTTATCACTGAAAGCATATCCTAAGACGTCACTTGAAAAAATATGATAGGTGAAGTTGACATTTGCTGTAGAACTTTTATATGTATATTGACATTGTAAAATTTCTGTTTCGTTATCATTATTGGCAAGGTTTTCTTTCGATAAATTTACTACGGAACTTGCTATTCCTAAAGATTGAGCTGCGGTTTTATTATTTGAAACATAGATGTTTTGATCACTTGATGTAGAGATATATTTAGGACAAGTAGCATTGTTACTTTCCATTACATATTTTCGCATTTGGTTCCAATTTGGTATTTCTTTTTCGGACTCTTGTGCTACTCCGTTTAATTTATCAACAATAGCTAAAGCAGTATAATCTTCATATATTTCAATCATTACTTGAGTTTTGCTATCATTATATGTACACTCTTTAATTGCTGTTTTGGCATTGGCATTTATCGGATTCAATATTAATATGCTGAAAAAAAACAAAAAACAAATGACGGCCTTTTTTTTCATAAGATCACTCCACTTACATTATAACATATTAAGTATATCAAAGCAAAAAAAAAATAGCAATCATTTGCTATTCTAATTTTAGTTTCCTGCTGCTCTCCAACAGTTTTCCCAACTAGTTGCATCTCCAACATTACTATCATCAGCATTCGATAATAAAGACATAAGTAGAGTAACGATAGTTACAACAAAGAAAATTGCAACTGCATAAATACAACGTTTAATCAATCTACTTTGTGCGCCTTTACTTCTTTATCATCACTAGAAATCACGGCTTTTCCTAAATCGATCGTTCCAAGGACAATCAAAATAATGGGAATACCTATTTGAATGATAGGGAAAACACCTTTTCTAATCACTTTTACGATTGGTAATAATCCGCCACAAGGATCCGTAGCAGCTATTTGAAATAAATTTGACATATTAACCTCTCCTTCAATATCAATATCATACCTTATTTTTTTCTCTTTGTCAATAATTGGTTATCTTCTAAACAAACCAAAGATTTTGTTGGAAGACTCTTTCTTTTCTTCCGTTTTTGTTAATAGACCAATTCTTCCTAAAAAGTCACTAATTACTCCGTTCCTTTTTCGCTCATCTAAGGGGGGCATATTATAAAACACCTTGGTATTGGCCTCATATTCAAAATCAGTGATATCTTTATTAGATAACAAACTTTTATTTAATATTAGTTTTTTCCCTTTTAATTTTGAAAATATTGTATGATTTCTTCTAATTAGCTTATTTAATTTAATAATACTTGGTTCTAATAGATATAAAACATCACCACAAATAGAATCGTCTGTTGAATCATTTAAATCTATTAATATAATCGATGCGTTTCGATATCTTTCAATAATACTACGCAATTGAGCACTAGTGGTTGAGATCATATTCTTATCGTTAAATACGCTAAAATCATTTTTATCTACTTCAATGGCTACTACTGCATTGCCTAATTCTACTGTTAATTCTTTTTTTAACATATAAATTAACGTAGTTGCTCCGGCATGTTCTGTAACATTTCTAACTCCAATTATTTTGGTTCCATTTTCCACTTTGTTGACAATGGTCGTAGATAGATCGTTGAGTTGTTGAATATGTGCCACATCTTTATATGTATTACTTTTTTTAATTAAATATTTTATTCCATCTAAGTTCGTTGTAAAATTATAAATTCCAACGGAAATTAACTTAGATAGAAAATTAGAGGTACATAAATTACTGTTTTCTGGTAAAAAGAAAATGATTTTTTCTACATCTAATCCCATCGCTAAGGTTTGATAACTTCTGATGTCTTCATAATTTTTAATTGCTGTTACATCTAGAACCATTTTATTGTAAAAAAAGCTTTTAAACATTTCTACAATTTCACTTGCTTCGTAGGTACCAGTAATACTTTTTATAATGTCAATATCTAAATTAGATAATATATTCTGTTGACTATTTGCTATTACAACATTCATTTCATTTATCACCCTTTTCTACATTAGGGATTAATTGTTGGGATCTATCAACTTTGTACTACCAGATACTTGGAAAAAGCGAAGGCCAATTCTATTGATAATCGGTATTTCTATATTGATTTTTGTCACCACTTCATAATAGAATTTATTGCTTCCGTCAATTCCACCAGTATCAGTAGAGGCCTCTACCCTTCTAATGCAGTAACCTTTTTCCATTCGGCAATCATATCCACTTAATCTAAAGCCTTCTGCATTATAACCAATTTCTTTCATATAATTTGTAATTGTTCTATCACAAGCGCTTTCCTCAGGACAAACGCCTTCATATTGCTCAAGTGTGCTTATTATTTTGTTTTTAACGCGAAAAGCCTTTGTATAATTCACATTAAAAGCTAAATAACCGCTAACTAATACTAAGAAAACTACGATGATAGCAATATTTACAATTCCACCAAAAGCATCCCGCATCTTTTACACCTCTTATTATTTATTTTGAATTACAATCATACCACCTTGATAATTTCCACTAATATTTCCCCATTGACTATTTAAGCTTGCTTGGATATTAGGCCACAAAAGCCAGAAAAAGCCGATGACTGCTGCAATTGCAATTAATGTGATTACTGTTAAATTTAATTCTCCTGTTGCTGCTTTCATTGATTTTTCCACTCCTTTCTATTATCATTATTATTATACCAAAATTTTTTTTTTTAAACAACATCTTTATCTACATATTAAACATCATCATCATAGAAATTAGTATGACTAGCATCACACCTATTCCTGTCACTACTAGCATAATCATCGTTTGATTTTCCATATGATTTAGACGTTCTTTATATTTTGTTTCCCTAGCTTTATTCTGTAGATTTGATACAGTCTTTGAAAACATCATTAATCGTTCTTGCTTTTTTTCTTGAGAACCTAGTCCTAAACGATATAATAGACGCATCATTCTCATCGAGTCTCTTACGGGATAGGTATTTGCAAATTCCATATAAGGATCAATTGAGGAATCTCCTGAATTAATCCGATCTATTAATTGCCTTAATCCTGGTTTAAAGATATCTGGAGCATCATCAATTGATTTTCCTAATGCTACCGGAACTGTATAATGTTGAATTAATATCTCTAAACTTTTTAAATAGTATGGCAACATAACATCGATTTCATGAAGATGTGCTTTATAATATCTTTTTAAACTACTGTAACTTGATTTGAACATGACCACGGCCACAACAATAGCTAGTACTAAATTTAAGAAAAATTGGGAATCTATTAAACTATCTGAACTACTACTTCCTATCGTAAAAGCAAAAACTACGAAGAATGCGATGATCGAATAAAATACTCTTTTAATATATAATTGATCCGCATCTACATCTTCTCCGTATTTGGCATACACTAAGAAGTTATAGTCTTCTTCACGAAATATTTGCAAGTATTTTTCATTATCTGCAATAAACTTATTCTTATCAATCGTATTATTATAGATTAACATACCCATAATAATTACACCTACAATTAGTACTTCCATTATTCTGCACCTACATTCTCATTATAGTATTTTTCTCCTTTTAATAAGAAGTATGTATTAATGATCAAGGTACCATGAAGTAATAATTTAATGTACCATCGATCTAGGAGAATTAAATAAGTTTCTCTTCCTAATAAGTATTGAACAAGCATTACCATTAAATATAACATAATACCAAATTGTAAAAATGATTTATGGAAACTAGCACGTTCAATTCTATCTCTATATACACTTTCTACTAACATATCAATATCTAGTTGCATGTTATCTAAGGAATCCGCAGAATTTCTAGCTCCTTCTTTTGTAATTTGAAGAAAGAGTTGATGCATATTCTTTACAATATAGTATGGATATAGACCACTCATATACTCTAGAGATTCATCAATACTTCCATTTTGATAAGCTAACTCTATCATATGATCTACATCTTTTTTTACTGGATCTTCTAAGATTCCTGAATTTCTAACTCCTTCTAGAGCTTTTACAAAAGACTGGGTAGTAGCAAATTCCATAATTACATTGGAGGTGTATACTTGGATTTGTTCGAAAAGAAACTCACTGTAAATTCTTTTGCAACGTAGATAGGATAAGTAAGGAACAAACATGATTACTACAGCTATATATATAATACAAATTACTAGATTATAGAAATATAAGTAAGTAACTACCCCTGTAAAAACAGTTAGAGCAATTACTTGTACCATATATTGTCTTGGAGTATATTCCTGACCTAATTCTTTTGTCTTTTCTCTTACCATCTTAAAGGAGTATGGAGCATATCTATCATAAATTTCTTGAATCTGTTTTGTAATAAATTTCCCAACGTTTTGCCCTTTATAATTTCGATAGGCATAGATCCCAAGAAAGATTACGGAAATAATTACTAATTCTTCAATATACATCGATCATTCCTCCCTTCTACTCTGTCCCTAATGGGGATGTTTCTAAGGCATCCAAACTTGGTATCACTGGCTGTTCTTCTGGAATGGCTGGTACTACTTGTGACTGTGCTACTGTGCCTTGATCCCTTGAAATATCAGATGCTTCTACTTCTGATACGGCAATTGGAGTAGACATAGAATTCGTCGAATCTAGTGCTGGTTGCAATGGAGCTTGAGGTGGAATAATTGGCATATTTCCTTCCGGTGGAACATTTACTGATGCATCTTGTCCTACTGGTTCCATGCTAGTTGCATTTTCTTCTGCCTGTTGAAATTGATTTTCTTGGTGTGGGATACTCGCCTTATTATTTTCTTCCACTTCTGCTACCGCTTGAGGCTGTTCTTGTTGTTTTTCTGTTGTTGTTTGCTCTAGTGGTGGTTGCATTGATTCCTCCATTGGAGCTTGGCTTTCTTGATTTTCTTCCACTGGGTATGCTGATTTCTTTTCTTCTTCTGATGCATCTTGGCGATCCTCTTGGAATGGTACGTCCTCATTTAATCTTGATGTAATTTCATTAATATCAATATTTTGATTTTCCAAGTACTCTATTAAATGTTTGCTTGGCTTTCTCATAATTGGCTCTTTGCCAAACATTTTTTGATAGATCACCCTAGTCTGTGGTTTGTTATCCTCATCTACATAAAATTCTACTACTTCATCTACTTCACGATGAAATTTACCATATTTTTTACTATAATAGGCTTTAATATGTACACCTATTTGAATATAACGATAAATTGTTGTTAAAAACTGATTTACATCTAAATCCGTTTCCATCAAACTATATAAACGATATGGAATTGCTGATGCTTTGTCAGCATGAATTGTTGATAATATATTATGTCCAGAAGAAATCGAGTTACGTACGGCTGTTACAGCCTCTGCACTACGTACTTCGGATAGTAATATCCACTTTGGATTCTGTCTCATACAAGTTACTAAAACATCTGTGTAACTTGCAACATTATTTGTCTTCATTGCAACGATATCTCTTTGTGGGAAAATTTTATCTAAATGCAACTCTAAGGTATCTTCAATGGTAATAATTTTTTCATTTGTTTTGGTATGAGCAGCTAAATATTTTACAAACTCTGTTTTACCAGAACCAGTTTCACCACTTACCATAATGTTACAATGTCCCTCTACACATTTAATTAATATATCGTGAATGTCTTGTGTAAAGTAATCTTCTTTGATTAACTTTTCTTTTTCTAGACGAATTTTTGCTGGTGTTTTACGAATCACCATAGCAATTCCATTGGTAGCGATTGATGGATGAACGAAATTTAAACGTAATTCTGCTGATTCAGCATCAAGAAAAGGTTTTGCATTATTAAACGTAGTTCCCATGACATTGGAGCATTGAAATGCTAGTTTTTCAACAAACTCTGGAGTTGCCCCTTGTATTTCTACGCGCATAGAACCTTGAGTTAGAGAGCGAATCCATATCTGTCCATTATTATCATAAGAGATATCTGTGATATCATCGTTATCTAATAATGAACGTAGGGGACCAAAGTCTAGTTTATCAAATATATTTTCGTTCATATCCACACATCCTTATCCCTTTTTCTTTTTAACTTTCTGTCCAAACAGTAACAGAATTGATCCATTCTTGTAATTGTTCACTACTAATGTTTACTTCTCCAGGATTCTTTTCATGGCCTTCATTGGTTGGTACTGGAATTAGTGTTGAATCATATGTTCTTAGATATTCTGCTTTCTTTAATAAAATGTACATATCCTCTGGTACGGCAAAGACAATCATCGCTGGGGTTCTTTGTTCATCTAAATTAGAAAATACTGGTTGTCCTGATGAATCTTTTACTGCTAGTACTTTTACATTTTCTACTAATTTACCTAACATTACTTTATCTGCATCTGCTAAGTTGGCATTTGGATCATTATCAGCAATTTTGTATACTGCTCTTAGATAGATATCAATATAGTTTCCTGGAAAAATTGAATTTCCGTAAGTAGATGCAGTGTCTACAGACATGTTATATAGTACATATCCTTTTGGATAATCAAGAATTACACTATATGGTGACTGTTCTTCTTCTACTACTGATCTTGAGTAAAATAGACTACCTTCTGGAATAATACTATCTACTGCTGAATATTTATCAATTACTTGTGATTGATTTGTAATTACATTTCCTTTCAACATTGCTGGTGGTACTTCCATTGTCCCAACCATTTCTTCTGTAATTTGTACCCCGGGGTTAATCGTTTCCTTTGCATAAGGTACCGTAATTGGATTTACTGCTGCTTTTACACGCATATTATATCCAATGTATAAGACAAGAATAGCAGCAACAACACCAAGTACTGTTACTGTATTCTTGTTTTGTAAGAATTTTTTAATTCCATTTCCTATGTTCCCCATTTTTATTCCTCCCCATCTGTCGTATAAGTTTTTCCATCTTGGCTAATAATTACTGGATTACCAATTTCTCCTTCAGCAATACCTTTGCTGATAAAATCATCTGTTTTTCTGTTGCTTTCAACAATTCCATCATATGTTGTAGTCAATAATAATTTAGAACTATCAAAGCTTAATACTGTAGAAGAATCTACTTTTACACTAACTTTCGGAGGGACTTCATTTAAATCGTAGAAACCGATTTTATAGTTTCTTGTATTATCAATGCTATCAGCAAAACGACGTAAGAAACTTTCTACAAATTTTTCTTTGTCCATTCTAAGTGTACCATAATCACGATAGTAACTGATATCGACCGCATCTTCCATTGAAGCTTCTACAGTTTCTTTCACCAGGTAGTAATCTAATTCACTACCTGATGAATAATTTGAAATTACATTGATTAATAGTAAAGCTATCAAGCTAAGTAAAATAATTCCAACTGTTAGCATTCCTTTATTCACAACATTTCCTCCTTATCTTACTGTTTCCACATAATCGTCGGTAAAGGTTTCACAAACTCCATCACGTTCATTATTACATCCAATGGTACCTAACTTGTTAGCACTAATACTAGAACCACTACCACGGAATAAATCGCTCTTATAAACAAGCACTCCGTTTTGCAGAGTAAGTGTTCCACCGAAATTAGTATAGTTATTTTGATTTTCTTTGGAATAATTCCTAATTTTTTGAATTGCTTCTTTGTCTAGAATAAATTCATAGTCTAAGTAATCAGATTGTGAATCGGCATCATAAATCGTATTACCTCGTCTTTGAATGGTTGTTAATAAAGCACCTGGAGTAATTTCATAATCTGGGTTATTTAAGTTCGTTGCTGCTGATGTCCAGTTGAATCCTGGAGTTCTTCCTGTTTCTCCTGGTAATGAAGATTCTCCTGTTGTACTTGGGAATAGATTGGTATTATCTACACTTCTTATCCTATATGATAGTCCTGTTTGATTTGTTGTATTTGGTGTCGAAGTGGAAGTAGATGTTGGAGTTGGTTCTTGGCAATTTGGATCTCCTGGTGTACAAGTGGTATCTGGTGCATTGTCATATAATCCATAGAAACAATTAATATCAAAGTCCCAACTGAAGTGACCAAAATCTCTTACGGTTGCTTTAATGTTATATTCGAGGTTGTTTGTAATGTTGTTCTTTTCAGATTCTGTAATATCTGGATCCGCATTTCTTGTGACATACCATGTCCACCATTCTTCATTTACATCCTTTGAATCTAGTAAAGTACAGAATTTCTTATCACGTTTTTTCCAAGCAGTTCCTGTTACTGGCTCATAACTAATTTCTCCTGTTTTTAAGTTTTTCCAGGTTCCTGGGAAACTCCATTCTGTCATATAATCATATTCTGTATTTGCTTCTCCATAACATCCTCCACGATCTAGGATGATATTATCTGAATCAGATTTTATATTTGTTCCACTAATTACTGCTTTATCATAATCAATCCAGTTATCTTTATTTGGTTCGCTATTTGTCTTATTGTTAACACTGATTGTAAATTCTGCTTCTTTGGTTGTACAAGATGCTTGTGCTTTACATTGTCTTACAAAATCATTATAAGTTTCTAAGTCTTCATTGTATGCTTCTATGGCATCGGATTTATTAATGTATTTTGCTCCACATCCTTGCCAACGGCAACTTTCTAGACACGAGGTTCTTCTTTTGAATCCATGGTATCCTGATGGAGCTTCACTACATGTATATGCTTTTCCTGGACCGGTTTCTCTAACTGTTCTTGCGGCTTGGTAAACGAAATACCATGTACCACAGTTTTCCCAATAATTTTTGCTCTTTTCTTTCGGACAATTTCCATCTTCATCTGCTGCTACTGGGCACCAGTCGATGCTTCCATCTTTTCTTCTATAGTAATATCCTTCTCCTTCGTTCACTACTGCTTTTCTTAGAGCATTATAATCTGTCGTAGTAGTATCATTTAGGATATTATACGTCTTGGCAATTTGTAATGGGGTTATATCACCATAATTTAGAGCCAGAGCATTCATGCTACTACTATCGCTTCCATATACTTCGTTGTAACATTGGTTAATACAGCTTTGACTATATTCTCCACCATCACACTCTTGGACACATTGGTCAAAGTCATCATTTGGTCCACCCTGGGTTTCATATAGTTCTCCCCAGTTATTACAATTTGGTTTTGGAATACAATAATTATAGTCTGAATCGCTTAACTTTGGTCTTGAGGCACCTGTTACTTTACTCTGACAATTTACTTTACTTACTACTTTTACTTTATATTCAAAGCATAATCCACCTTTGGTAGCTTGAGGAGGTCCATATTCTACTGTAATGGTTTCTTCACAAGCAGTTTCACACTTTAAGGTCTTTCCAGAATTTTTTAACTTTTTGGTTTTTACTGTATCTGTACTTTTCGTATAGTATTTCTTTTTATTTGCATAGTAGTCTGTATCCGTAGAGTCTGTAAATGGATCACAAACTAGTGGTTGTCCACTTAAATCTGTATCGGTTACAGTAATCGCATCGGCTGGAGGTGTTAGGGAAACGGATCCTGAACCAGTTCCAATAATATCTAGACTATATGATTCAATGGTATTTACAATCATTTGAATTATATCTTTTTCACTATAACTAGCACTTACTTGTTGGTTGTAGCAATAATCAAATCCATAGTTTCTATAAGTTTGTTCTCCAATTGCTGCACCACTATACTTTTCGAATTGTGCTTTGGTAAGTCCTGTTCCTTTGAAATAGGTCTCCCAATTGGTTCCTTCACGGAAGGCCTTACATACGGTATCATAACTTTCATTACTTACTGGTACATTGGAATAATCTCCACTAATTGAAAATGTTTCATAGTGAATATAAGTAGAGTTGGTAGCAGATATTCCAGCACTTGCTAGTTTCTGCAATAAAGGATTATTTTTTACTTCTATATTATTCTGAGTAGTTGAGCCATCCGCAGCAGTGACTGGTGCGGTAAGGCATAGATCATCTGATGCTGATAAAACTAAGACAATCTCTAAATCTGTATCCACAGTAGTACTATATCTTATACTTACTGATTTGTTATTTGGAGTTAAATCTAATGGTGTATCAATACTAGTTGTTGTATCCCCATTTAGTGGAGTTTCTGATCTAAAAACTACAACTTTAAATGTTCCTGTTGCTACCGAAACGGTAATGGTACCATTTTCATCATCTGTCATTTCGGGTTGATATTTATTATCTGCTGACTGAGGTGAGCAACTATTTTTCACACTATTTGTTTCTGCATTGGAATCTATACAGGTTATTAATAATGAGAAACAACAAATTATTATTGTTAGTAATATCTTTAACTTTTTATTCTTCTGTTTCATCATTTCCTCCACCTTTCAATTTTTCTTTTATTGCTTTATAATTTTCTTTTTCTTTTACACTGTAATTCTTTGCTTCTTCATTTTCTCTTACCATTCTAGCATCAATTTTGAAGGTATAGTCATTTGTATATCCATAAAATCTAGTACAAGTAACCAGAGTAATTATATTATCGGTCTCATCAACATCTATATCAAAGTCGAAATAGCTATCTTCTAATGATTGTTCAATGTATTCTTTTTGCTCTTCTTCTGTAGGATTTCCACTAGTATAATCTAGTGGATCATCTTCTACAATTGCCACAGAAAATATTTTATATAAATAATCTTTTCCATCGATAGTAAATTGAATATATTTATTTTGTTTTACAAAATCATAATAGATGTAAGACATTAATTGTTCAAATCTAGTATGCGAAGGATTGGTAATTAGGGGTTGGCTGGAAACATTTCTAATGTTGTGGCCAATGATAAAAACTTTCTTTGTCAGTTCGCTAATATCTGTTTCCATCCAGACAAAATCTTCATCGGTAATATCAGCCATATCCACATCTGCAGAGTTATAGATTACAGGATAATCAATGTTTGTCCCCTGAACTCTTATCCATCCTAGCTTTTCTACTTTTTCATTGGCACTTTGATAATTATTTAAAGCTTCTATTCTTGTTTCTATAGAATAAATCGTTTTATTTTGTGCCAGTAAAAAGTTTATCAGTAATCCTGCAACTAGGATAATTAAGAGGACTAGTATTCCAATGTATTTATTTACTCTTCGCTTACTTTTTTTGTTTTTTTTCATACTCTTACTCCTATTATTTTACTATTTTACGATTTGATATGGATCTTGTTTTGTTCCTGAACCACTTAAAATTTTGCAATTTTTATTTAAATAGCCAACAATTCTAGCATAAGATGTTGTTCTATCACTTAGTTTATCGTAGTACACTACACCATTATCGGAAACCATATATTTTCTCTCTACTTCTCTAGATGAATTGATTAACCAATAACTACCTGTTGTATTTGCTGATGAAGTAAACATTTCATACATATTTGGAGCAGCAAATCTTACGGTATATTCTTTGGTTGTACTCTCTTCATTATATTTGACTAAATTCTTATAAATTGGAACTTCTATTTTTTTATTTACAAAATATCCACTGTTAATATAGTCTCCTGTTTTTTGATTGATCACATATCCAATGTTTCCTCTTTGCGTTGGATCGTAAATCTTTGATTCGTCTGTTGTTTCATAAGCAATTCCGGAAGAGAAATCACCTTGTTGTAGTGTATCTTCCATAATTACTTTGATGCTATTATCTTTTGCTACTTCCATAATTCTCCAGATATATCCAGAATATTCTAGATATTCCCCACTATATCTGGTATTTAAATTATCATTTGCTTTTCCTTTGGTTGTCTCTTCTAATGAATATGGATTATCTTCTGTTCCATCTCCACTTTTGATTACTTCGTCTCCTTTGATGGTTAGTACTGGACGAATGCCAAAGTTATAGTCTTTATCAAAGGCCATATAATTTTGTCCATTTACCATATTTTGAGCATCATAATTAATAAATCTGATCTTGGTAGCCCAAGCTTCTTCTTCATTTTTAGAATTTGCTAGCCAACTAATCGTTGCTGGATATAAGTAACTTTCTCCAGCCTCATCTAGTGTCTTATTAATATCTTGAGCAGATAAAATATTGTATGTATTTGCTTTTGAATTAGAGCTGCATTCTTTGGTTGTTGATACATTTTCTTCAGTTAAAGTATCGGTACAATGAGTATTTTCTACTAAATATTTTTTCGCTTCATCCGTTAGATGATCTTTAAAATATTCTAGCCAGTCATCTATGGCATCATAATTTACATTTGCAATATCGTCACTTGTAACAATTCTTACATTGTCTCCATCCACGTCTATTATCCGGAAAAGAATATTAGAAAATCTAATATAATTACTTACTCCTGTTCCTGTATAAACACCTGTATTTTCTGTATCATTTAATACGGTATTTTTTAATCGCTGTACTACATTTACTGTTCTAATTTTTACCGTTTCATTATCTAGACTATCTGCTATTGTATATTTTACTTCATATGTTCCAATTTGATCTGTTTTTACTTCGCTAGAATCAATTACCACATCTTTCGTCGACATTTTTCCATCACTATTATCAATGACACTTTCTACTCCTAATTCTTCATATTCTTCCCCTTTGTTTATCGTAATTTCTTCCTCGCCTTTTAATGTAATTTCTGGTCCTTTATGATCTACAATAGAAGATAAAACTCCACACTTTAAATAAGTATAATATTTATACTCTCCATCTTCCTTTCTTACTTTCACCCAGCTTTCTTCGATCGAACAAGTATCATTGCTATATGGTACATAAAGATCCTCGGTTAAAAATGATTTATGGGCTAATTCTTTCAATGTTACGGTACCTACTCTACTTCCAGATGGTAGTTCATTAGGATATACTTCATAATATCTTTTTGCTGCTTTTAAAAATTTATCTTCATTTCCTTTAAATTGAAGATATGGTCTTAACAGTAAAAACCATACAAACAAGCCAACAATTACACAAGTAATAATGATCTTTAAATACTTCTTTATCTTTTTATTTTCCATTTTTATTCTCCTATCTTATTCTGTAAACGTAATGATTATTTCTAATTGTGAAATCGAGCGTGATTTCCTTGGCCGTTTCAATTTCTGCTGGTACTTTTATATATAAGTATTTTCCATAATAGGTTTTTCCGATGGCATTTTCTATCGGTAATATCTTTTCCTGATCTTTATTATCTATGTAATTAATTGTACCATATTTCGATGAAAAGTCAATCATATCTTTATCTTCAAATTCGTTGGAAATATAATCTAATTTTAAAATTTTATAGCCTTCTGGAGAGGTGTAATTCTCTGTCGTTAGACGACAGCCATCACTTTGGCATGTCTGCTTTGAATAAGTAATGGTATCCAATAGTATAGCATCATCCAAAATTACTTTTTTCTCTTTATTATTTTCTATAAAGGTTATCTCTTCTGTTAATGTCTTTTCTTCTTGCTCTTTGATTTGTGATATGTCTTGTAGAGATAATTTTATTTTTCTTAAATAGTTGGTATTATCGTTGTTAAATTCTTGGTAATATAAAACAAAGTCATGATAATCTAGTTGAGAAGAAACTTTATATATCATCAAAAAGGCAAGTTCTTCCCCTTGTTTTATCGTCCTATTTTCATAAGTTTTTCCTAGATCTTGAAAATAGGTTTCATAAGTTTTTTTGGTAGGAGAATAATTACTAATTCCATTCATTAGGTGGAAGCGGTTAAAATTAATGTCTCTTTTTTGAACATTATTTTTTATGGTGACATCTAAGATTACAAAGCTATCTTCTTTAGAAATGATGTCTCCTTTATAATCTTTATCTGTATAGTAGGCATTCTTGATATTGATTGTATATCCGTTTGTGTTAATTGTCTCTCCTTGTTGATATGATTTATTTACCACAAAGATATAGTTATACGTTTGATAGGCGGTGATCACTAGAAAAATAAAAATGAGTGTCCAAATAATTCGTTTGTGTTCTTGATATACATATCCTATATTTCTAAGGAATCTTTTAAAGCTTCTTTTGATACTTTCTTTATCAATATCAATATTGATTTCCATTTCTTCCCGATCTTCACTATCAAGTTCTAGATATTCTTGGTCTGTTTGAAAATTAAATTTATTTAAGTCTACTCCAAAGATACGCATCAATAAAATAATAAATACTGGATATTGTGGAATTGTAAAAATAAATAAAATATCTCTTACAGCTCTTGCTCCAGTGGTTTCTAATTGTCCACTATAATCATTAAAAAAGCTTCTTGTAATTAAAAAGGCAACAAATAAAGCTAGATATTCAAAAAATACAATTAGATATAACTTCCATGGTTTTTGTTTATGGCGTAGTAAGATAATTAAGGCAACGGCTGCGGCAATAATCAAAATTAATGCAAAAAAAGCTAGGCCTGTAATATATCCCGATATTGGTTCATTATATGCATCATAGGTTCCTAACGATAAGAATTCATTCACAAAAGAATTTGTCTGTACCGTCTTATAATAAATATAGGCACACAATATCAGTAAAAAAACGTGAATCTTTTTAAAATTTTTGATTAAAAAGGCATAAGGTTTTCTAATAATCATATCTTTTTCTCCTATTATTCTATTCTTATTAAGTATATCTTATTTTTGCCAAAAAAAAATGATTGCATTTTACTTTTTATAAAATTTTTTCTTTTTTATAATACAACATTTTCTTTTTTTTTAATTTTTTTTTTCTTTTTT
>CALVQX010000014.1 GCA_944358405.1 uncultured Bacilli bacterium
ATAGAGTATTGGGATGTATCTGCAGCCGGAGATGGAAGTGTTATTGCCTACATTGAAGATGATGGAAGAGGAGAAGGAACTTATCAAGTTACGATTGGAGGACAAGGAGAAATTATAGCCAATCCAACTTCTAGTTATTTATTTTATCAATTTACAAATGTAGAGAGTATGGATTTAAGTTATTTAGATACTTCACGAGTAACTAGCATGCAATCTATATTTTGTGGTTGTAGCAGTCTAACAAGTTTAGCTGTAAGTACGTTTGATACTTCAAGAGTAACAAATATGCAGCGAATGTTTCAAAATTGTAGTAGTCTTATCAGTTTGGATTTAAGTAACTTTAATACTGCGAATGTAACCGATATGAATAGTATGTTTTCTAATTGTATAAATCTTACTGATTTGGATGTAAGTAAGTTTGATACTGTAAATGTAACAGATATGCATTCTATGTTTTCTAATTGCAGTAGTCTTATTAATCTAGATTTTAGAAATGCTACATTTAGCGCAACTTCATATGGTTCTATGTTTAGTTCTGTTAATCATGCGATTTCAGTTATTGTAAAAGATGATGTAGCGAAGATTTGGATTGAGACAAGGTTAAGTGAAGCAAATAGAACTTTATCTAGTGTAGTTGCTGCTGGAACTTGATTTTTTCAAAATATAAATCCTTAGTTCAAATTGAACTAAGGATTTTGTTAGAGAAAATTTTTGGTTTTCTAGAAGTTTTTTCTTTTTTATAGTCTATATTTCTTTGAATATTTTTTATTATAATTATTTTTGACGTTTCGTTTTTTTTATTGTTTTTAGTTTGTGATACATATTAAATGCAATATTATAAGTATGATACCAGAATGGAGATATGATATAGTCGAATTCACCGATTAATTCTACTACGTGTCCTCCAAAACTTTTTTTGAATAGATATAGACCGTATAGAGGGTTTTCCTTTCTAAAATCTCCGGTAATACCATAGAAGTTATATCGTTTGTAATGGTTTTCTACTGCGTATTTTATTCCGGCAAAATGAATGGTATAAGCAGATTGAAATTGCATTACATCATCTAGGGTTCCTCCATGTAGAGATAATACTTCATTACCATAGATTAAAAATAGGATTCCACCTAGAAGCTTTTTTTCTCCATAGTTTTTTTTATATTCTTTAATTTTTTCTAGTTGTTTTTTTAATCTTTCAATTTCTTTTTCATTTTTTTGATTGTTTTGTTCATACTTTTTGGGATTCATTTTTAGAATATTATTTTCTTTTTTATAAATTCTATTTTTTAATTCTTCTTCGTTTTCTTTTAATTCTTCTTTGGTGTTTTTTTCAAATTCGTTAAAGTTTATTTCTGCTACTAAAATTTTTAATATTCCATCATCATGTAAACAGTCCCACATATTTTCATAATAGGATAGGGGTCTATCTACAAACTCTCTTCTATCACTGGTATGTTGCATAATATCTTTAAAGATTGGTAACTCTTCTTTGGTTATTTCTCTGGTATGGATTCCTGATCTTTCATTTTTTCTTAGAATTTGTCTTGTTTTTGATTCCATATCATTCATAATATCTTCTAATTTTTTGTTTTCTGTTTCTATGATGTGCATCCATCTAGGTTGCAAGGTATCTTGCATTAAGTTAAATCCGAAGTGTCGGTATCCTAATTTTTTTAAATTTTCTACGCAATCTTCGTTATTTATGCCATCTTTTACTATGTTCCCGTTGTTGTCATGTTCTTTATATTCTACATAAGGATCAATTTTGATAAATATTCCTTTTTCTTGTTTTACAAATTTTTTTATTTGTTCTGTAAAATCTTTTAGTAGGTCTATATCATGATAATCGATTAAAAAGCCTCTAGGTGAATAGAATAATCTTTTTTTTATTCCTGGGATTGTTTTTGCCAGAAGAAGAGCAGCTGCTTTTATTTCTTTTTCTTCTTTTAATGCTACGTAATATGCTTTCCAGTTGTTTTTCTTTTTTAGTTGTGCCCATTCTGATGTTTGATGGAAAGTAATTTGAGGATTTTTGTCAGCAAATTCTTTAAATTCTTTTTTACTTATTTCCGTTAACTTCATGGTCAATCTCCTTTTTGCTTTTTTTTCTTATGTGATTTCTATAGAATGGTACTAATTTTGTAAAAACAAAATACATTAATTTATTGGTAACAAAATCCCATTCTCCTAAAAACTCGATGTAGTCTCCGCCAAACTTCTTTTTAAATTCATGTAATCCGAGTCTAGGATTGTCAGAAGATAAGTCTCCAATTGTACCAAATTGATCATAAATTTTAATCCCTTTTTCTTTGCAATATTTGATATGTTCTGAATAAGTATAATAATTTACATAAGTTTCGGTTAAAATATTATGATTTCCTGCATATAGAACCCATGCTTTGTCTCCATATTCAATGATCATATGGGCACTTAAGGTTACTGTATTTCCATATTGTTGTTTGTAGTCTTTAAATTTATTGATTTCTTTCATTGTATTTTCTTTTTGTTTTGTAAGTTCAGTTAGTTTATTTTTGGCACTTTTACTTAGACTATCAATCGGCATAATAGAAATTTGATCGTTGATATTTTTTAAAGTTTTTTCTAGTGCTTTGATGGTTTTGTTTAAGTGTACTTTTCCTAGGAACAGTGTTGCATTTGCATAGGGATCTCCAGTCATAATTTCATAAAGTGTTTCATAGTAATCTTCATTGTATGAGACAAAATCTTTTCTTGTTTCTGTTAGGGTCATTAAATGATAAAATTCAGGAACCTCTTTTTTTGTTCCAATACTTACTTCAGTTTCTAGTTTTATGGCTTTGGCAATGCGTTGCTTTGTTGTTTTAGAAAAGTGGGATTCAATTTCTTCTAATGGTTTTTCTAGATCAATACGAAAGGTATATCGTGGTTGCATGGTTTCGAAGTTTTTAGTGAATCCTAAATGTTTCCAGCCAAGTTCTTTTAAATTTTTATAGATTTCTTCTGGATTATAGGTTAGTTTTTGTTCTTCTCCTAAGTAGTTTTCTTTTCTTTTTATAATATCAGGATCTATTTTTATAAAAATAGCTTTTTTACTTTTAGCAAAGTTTACTATTTTTTCTGTCATTGTTTGAATTAGTTTTTTGTTTTCGTAGTTTAAGACAAAGCCTCGAGGGGCATAGAAATAACAGAAGTTCAGAGGAAGATGTTTTTGAAGAAGTAGAGTTGCTGCTACTACTTGTTCTTCTTCGTCTACTAGTCCTAAGTAATAAGGGGTTAAATGCTTTTTTACTTTAGCAAATTCTCCCCAGGCACTTGATTGCAAAAAATGTGATTTACTGGGATGATTTCTTACGAATTCATCATATATTTTCTTTTCTAACTTTTTTAATTTCAACATTTCAAAGCCTCTCTTTCTTCTATTGTTAGTATAACACAATAAGACAATTTCTACAAAAAAAGAACACTTTCGTGTTCACATCATGTATAGACTATCGTCTTTTTGTAAATAATTTTTGGTGTCTTTTTTCTCTAGTGCATTTACTCTTTCTTTTAATCTATTAATTTCTGCTTTTAGCCGTTTTATTTCCTCTTCTACCCCCATGGTTTGAGGCTGTGATTGGGGAAATTGATATGGTACCGGCATATAAGGATAGGGCATATTATTCATAATAATCCACCTGTCTTTCGTTTTATTATATGCACTAGAATAACTTCTGTGCTAAAATAGTTATAGGTGATGGTTATGAGACTTAGAAATGTAAAAAATAAAGAAGAAATTTTAGCTACTTCTCCTTATTTTGTTTCAGATCCAATTTCTTATCGGGGACAATTTCAAAAACTTTTTCCTAAGAAACAACCTATTTATGTGGAAATTGGAATGGGAAAAGGAAAATTTTTAATTGAGAATGCACTTAGATATCCAGAAATTAATTTTATTGGTATTGAAAAATACGATAGTGTTTTGGCTCGTTGTTTGAAAAAAATTCCTGATTCTATTCCTAATTTGAAGATTTTAAGAATGGATGCATTAATGATTGATCAGATTTTTGATCATGAAGTTTCTAGAATTTATTTGAATTTTTCTGATCCTTGGCCAAAAGTTCGACATCATTTGCGAAGACTTACTAGTAAAGTTTTTTTAGAGAAGTATGATAGTATATTTTCTAGTGATAAAGAAATTTATATGCGAACGGATAATTCAGAGTTGTTTATTTATTCTTTGGAGCAGTTTAGTCAGCATGGCTATGGACTTTATGATATTCAATTCGATTTGCATAAAAATGAAGATTCTACTTTGATTACAACGGAATATGAGGATAAATTTTCTCAAAAAGGGATGCCAATTTACTCTGTTGTAGCAATCTCTTCTGGTGTCCAAAATAGTAAATAATATGAAAATATTTTACCATTTATTAAAAGTTTGGTATAATGTAGTAAGAGTAGGTGAAATATGAAGAAGATAATTGTTTTACTCTCTGTTGTATTATTAGCAACTGGTTGTAGCATTTCTAGATTAGATAATACAGATATTAGTAAAAATGTGGAAATTTTACTTTCTGATCAGAGTGAAGTTTATAATGTGAATTTTGATGGTTATAAGTATTATGTTCCTCGTGGTATTAAGTTTTTAAATAAAGAAGAATATAATGCAATCTTGCAAGATCGCTTTCATAATAAGTATTATTTGTATGTTGATGTTATTGGTTATTATCACGAACAAGAAAATACTTATACTAGAAATAAGGATGCCTATTATTCTGAAAAATTAAATTATCAGAAGAAGACAGGATATCTTGAGATCAATGAGGTCGACAATAAGTATTTTATTGAGTTTGTATTTAATTATGCTAAATTAGAAGCTTATGTTTCTTTGGATGATTTGACTCAGGTGATTAATAATATGTGTTATATTTTACGGACTGTAGAATTTAATGATAAAGTCTTAGAAAGTTTAGTAGGCGATAATGTTTTAAATTATAAAGAAGAGAACTTCAATTTATTTGATACTACATCTTCTGAAGAGGACTTTTTGGATGTTGTTGATAAATATGAAGATGATGGGTATAAAGAGGATGTACGTGATGAAGATGAATTGGAACTTGAAGAGGAATAGATAGAAGAGGTGAACTCATGAAAGTATTTGAAAAGTTAAAGAATGCTTTATTTGAAGAGGAATATGTAGAAGTTGAGGAAAAACCAAAAACTGTTGCTCCAAAAAAGAAAAAAGTGAAGGTAAAAGAACCTCCTAAGGAAAAAGAGGTGATTCGAGAAGAAAAGCCAATTGCCAAAAAGGTTATTTTACCAGAGAAGAAGGAACCAGTGATTGATGATTTACAGGAAGAAGAATTGATCGATGAGGACTTTGAAATTAAGCCAAGAGAACCAGTAAAAGAAGAAGTAAATGAGGAAGTACATCGTTCTTTTCGGATGATGGATGATGATGATTTTAAGGTAGAAAGTAATCATTATCATGAAGTAGAACCTCAAATTGTAAAGGTTATCGAAAAGAAGGAAGAAAGTGTAGTTG
This sequence comes from uncultured Bacilli bacterium, assembly GCA_944358405.1. Lineage (GTDB taxonomy): Bacteria > Bacillota_I > Bacilli_A > RF39 > UBA660 > CALVQX01. Next base: position 5,504 of record CALVQX010000014.1, read on the forward strand.
ATCTTCCTGCTAATGATTCGAATCCATATAGTACTAATAGTAGTAAGCCAAAGGAAAAACATCCTTATGGATTGAGTGAAGAGCCTAAGATTGAAATCCATGAGTATGGTGGATATGATCGGAAGGAAGAGCGAAGTTATTTTAAACCTTCTCCAATCATTTCTCCTATTTATGGTATTTTAGATAAAAATTATAAAAAGGAAGAGATTGTATCTAAAAGAGAAGTGCGATTGACTAGTAGTTATACTAGAGAAAATGTTAGTGTGGACGATGTTCGGAGGAAGGCTTTTGGTGACTTAAGTGATGATATTGCTAGGGGTCCTGTAGTAAAGGAAAAGGAAGAGGAGCCAACTTTTGAAGTAGAAGAAGATAATAGCAATTTACTAGTTGATTTAAGTGCTGATGATGAGAAGCCTTCTGTGAAAGAAGTTACTGTTGGAGATGCTTTAGAATATTTTCAGGATTTAGGTCTTGAGTATAATGTAGATTATGTTGATGCTAGTAAGGAAAAATCGGTGGGACGAAGAGTAAAGGATCATTATGAGAAAGAAGTACCTTTAGATTCTTCTCAGAAATTATCTAGGGTAGAAACAACTGATGTGAAGCAGGTGGAAGAGTCGAATAAAGTGGATATTGATTCTGATGATAATCTATTTGATTTGATTGATTCCATGTATCAAGAAAATGAATAAATTTAAAGGAGAAGGCATATGGATTATTTGAATTTTATTTTACCTGTATTATTGTATATATTTGGTATCATATTATTAATAGTGTTAATTATTTTAGGGATTCGTTTTATTCAATTCTTGGATAAGCTAGATCGTTTGGTTGATAATGTAGAAGAGAAGGTCAATTCTTTGAATGGTGTTTTTTCTATCATTGATCGAACTACGGATAGTATTGCGATGCTTAGTGATACTGTAGTGAATGCGATTGCTAGAGTTTTCTCTAAAATATTTAATAGAAAAAAGAAAGAGGAGGATTATTATGAGTAAAGGAAAAAAATCTGGGTTAGGTAAATTTGTCGCTGGTGCTGCAATTGGTGCTGGTCTAGGAATTTTATTCGCTCCTAAAAAGGGGAGTGAAACAAGAGCTGAGTTGAAGGCTAAAATCGATGAGTTAATTCGTCAGATTAAAAATATTGATGTGGATGAAGTAAAAGAGGAATTTGATAGAAAAATACAAGAGATTAAAGCAGAACTTGCTGATTTAGATAAGGAAAAGGTATTAGAAATTGCTAAAGAAAAAGCGGCTGCTTTGAAGGATAAAGTTCAAGAATTAGTAGATTTGGCAATTGATAAGGGAACTCCAGTATTACGTGATGCTGCTGAAGAAGTTCGCTTGAAAGCAATTGATGTAACAAAAGATGTGTTAAAGAAATTGGAAAATAGTGAAAAGTAAGTGAGGTAGGGTATTATGGAGGTTTCTGTAGGAACAAAGAATTATAGTTTTGATGAAGCACAAGCGAATCAGAGGTTAGCAGAAGATAGTGCTTATCAAGAATTATTAGGAAGAATTCGTGAATTTTCTCTTCCTAATAAAGAGATTGGTGGTTTTTCTTCTGCTATGTATGTTGCTCTAGTTTTAATTGCTTCTGGTTCTTCACAGATGAGGAAGGAAGGAAATGATTATTATAGAATCACAAATGGAGAAGCTTCCGTTTTGTTTGATTGTTCTTCTCCGAATCAGTTGAATGTGGAAGATATTCTTCGAACTGGGACGGATACTTTTTCTACGCATGTTACAGTTACAAAGCCATATGATGATCAGGGTGTCATTGTAGAGGCTAATTTTAATCCTTCTAAGGGGAATAAGCAACGATTTAGGGTGGAGTATGATTCTGATGGTCACTCTAAGTTTGCCTCATTTAGAGAAAGCGATATTCAAAATGTTGAAAAAAGAGATCTTTTTTTACAACGAAATGGGGATACTGTAATGTATTCTGATGGTGTTCTTCATGAGAGTGGTATTTATCAAGGAGATGTTGGCGATTTTAATTCTATTGCTCAAATTCAAGATATTACCAATTATTTAAAGATATATTCTGATCCTATAGAGTATCAACGTTATGCTGTTTCTCCAAATACACTTTTGGAAATGCAAAAAAATGTTCATAATACCTCTAGAGCTAAGTAATAGAAAGTTCTTGGCAAAATTCATAAATTATGATATAGTAATTTTAATATTTTTGTTGATGAGTAGTTTAGTAGTAATTATTTTGTCATATAGAGAGCTAGTGGTTGGTGGAAACTAGTTAATGGGTAGTTATGAATTACGCTATTTGGAGAAAAATCGTTTATCGCGTTAAGATAAGAAAGTGTATAGATATTAATCTATAAATTAAGGTGGTACCGCGAACTATTCGTCCTTGAGGATGAATAGTTTTTATTTTTTGGAGGTGGATTATGCATACCGAGTATGAGGTTCGAATATTAGATATTGATGTAGAAGGTGTTTTAAAAAAGTTAAAAGAAATCGGGGCTACTTTTGAGTGGGATCATTTACAGAAAAGATATGTATATGATTTTATTCCTAAAATTGATGGGAAGTGGATTCGACTTAGAACAAATGGTGATAAGAGTACTTTGACTATTAAAAATTTGGTTTCTTCTAGAATTGATGGTACTCAAGAATTAGAAATTGTTGTGGATGATTTTGAAAAAACTAATTTACTTTTAAAGGAGTTGGGATTTGAACCTCGGAGTTATCAAGAAAATAGGAGATGTCAATATCATTATCGAGGAGTAGAAATTGATATTGATAGTTGGCCTTATATTCCTACTTATTTGGAAATTGAAGGACCATCTGAAGAGTCTGTTTACGAAGTGGTTTCTCTTTTGGAATTTGATTCAGGAGATGTTGTAACGCGTGATGTGGATGGAATTTATTTGGATTATGGATATTGTTTAAATGATATTTTAGAGTTAAGATTAGAGGAGGAGAGAAAATGACATTATTTGAAGATCTACAGTGGAGAGGGTTAATAAAAGATGTAGCAGGAGAGGATTTGGCAGATAAATTGAATGGCGAACCAATTACTTTTTATTGGGGAACAGATCCAACCGCCGATAGTTTACATTTAGGACATTATTCTTCTTTAGTAACTGCAAAAAGATTAGCAAAGGCTGGTCATCATCCCATTTTACTTTGTGGTGGTGCTACGGGATTGATTGGTGATCCTAGGCCAACGGCGGAAAGAGAAATTATCTCTAAAGAGCAACTTGCTAAAAATTTAGAAGGAATTCAAGCTCAAGTTAGTCGTATCTTTGATGGAAAAGCGGAAGTTGTTAATAATTATGATTGGTTTCGTGGCTATGAAGTTACTGATTTTTTACGTGATGTTGGAAAATATATTAATATTAATTATATGTTAGATAAGGATATTATTCGAAGAAGATTAGATACAGGAATTACTTTTGCAGAATTTACTTATACTTTAATTCAGGGGTATGATTTTTTGTGGTTATATGAGAATAAAGGATGCATTTTGCAAGCACAAGGTTCTGATCAATGGGGAAATATTACTACCGGACTTGAGCTAATTAAGAAAAGGACTGGTCAGGATGCTTATGCATTTACTATGCCACTTGTTTTAGATAAATATGGAAATAAATTTGGTAAAAGTGAAGGAAATGCTTTGTGGCTTGACCGAAATAAAACATCTAGTTATGAGTTATATCAATATTTAATTAATGTCGATGATGAAATGGTTATTTCTTACTTGAAGATATTTACTTTTCTTTCTAGGGAGGAAATTGAACGATTAGAAAAATCTAATCAGGAGATGCCTCATTTACGAGAAGCTCATAAAGCTTTAGCTCGTGAGATTATTACGGACTTACATGGTGAGGATGCTTATTTAGAAGCAGTAAAAATTAGTGAGTCTTTATTTCAGGGGGACATTGCTTCTTTATCAGAAAAACAAATAGAGGATGCATTTCGAGGATTGGAACCATTTTATATTCAGAAGGATATTTCTATTGTTGATTTGTTAGTAGATTTTGGAATTTGTTCTAGTAAGAGGGAAGCTAGGGATTTTATCTCTAATGGTTCTATTAGTTTGAATGGAATAAAAATAGAAGATTCGACATTTTTTGTTACTAAAAATGATTGTATAGGACAAAAATATGCAGTTATTAGACGTGGAAAGAAGAAATATTATATTGGCGTTTATGCGGATTAAGAGTGTATGGAAGAGATAAGTTTATCTTATTTCTTTTTTTCGTGCATTTCTTTTTTGTTTTTGATAAAATTGTAACATAGGGTGGTTCTTTATCGTCGTTTTTGTGGATGTTAATTAGTGATTGGAGATTGGATATGAAAATTACTCTAGTTCGTCATGGACAGACAGATGAAAATTATTATGGTAGGATTCAGGGATCAAGAAATATTTTGTTAAACGATACCGGGAGAAGACAATGTCAAAGATTACGATTACAACTTTTAGAAACTTCTTATGATGCTTGCTATATGTCGCCTTTAGTACGTACTGTGGAAACAGCTATGATTTTAATTGGTGATAGGGTAGAAATGATTCCTGATCGACGCCTTGTTGAACGTAATATGGGTGAACTTGAGGGCAAGGATCGTTCTTTGTATGATGCTTCTAAGTATTGGAATTATGATGAAAATTGTGGTGATTTAGGGATTGAAAAAGTTCAGGATATTTTTGCACGTTGTCGTAGTTTTTTAAATTATATTATGGAAAAATATGAGGAAGACAGCAGTATTTTAATAGTAAGTCATGGTGCGCCAATTCGTTGTTTACATCATCTTCTACATCATCATACGTTAACTAAAAATTTATTAAGTATTCAAATTGGTAATTGTTATTGCGAAACGATCCATGTAAAAAAACAGAAGTTTTAGATATCAAAAATTAGTTAATTAGAAGGAGGATTTTGTATGGAAGATGTGGAAAGCATGATTCATGAGTTGGTTGAACGTGCTAAGGTTGCTAGAGAAGAGTATAGTAAGCTTAATCAAGAACAGGTGGATAATATTGTAAAGCATATGGCTATGGCTGTTTTAGAAAAGCATATGTTATTAGCTAAAATGGCTGTAGAAGAAACAGGTAGAGGAATTTATGAAGATAAAATTACCAAAAATATTTTTGCTTCTGAATATATCTATCATAGTATTAAGGATCATAAAACAGTGGGCATCATTCAGGATAATGAAGAGGAAGGATATATGATGATTGCCGAGCCAATTGGAATTATTGCAGGAGTTACTCCCGTTACGAACCCTACCTCTACTACTTGTTTTAAATCTTTGATTGCAGCCAAGACTAGGAATGTAATTATTTTTGGATTTCATCCTTCGGCACAACAATGTAGTGTGGAAACTGCTAAAATTTTATTAGAAGCTGCGGTGGCTGCTGGTGCTCCTAGGGATTGTATTTTGTGGATTGATCATCCTTCGGTTGCGGCGACAAAAGCATTGATGAATCATCTTGATGTCAATCTTATTTTAGCAACCGGTGGAAAAGGTATGGTAAAAAGTGCTTATTCTTGTGGAAAACCTGCTTTAGGGGTTGGACCTGGAAATGTACCTTGCTATATTCATAAGGATGCGAAGTTGGAAACGAGTGTCAATGATCTTGTCATGTCTAAATCTTTTGATAATGGGATGATTTGTGCTAGTGAGCAAGCAGTGGTTGTTGATCGGATCATTAGTCGTTCTTTTGAGGAGTTGATGAAAAAGGTTGGTTGCTATTTTGTCAATGAGGAAGAGAAGAAGCTTTTATTTCAATATATGTTTGAAAAAGAAGGAGATGAGTATTCTCTAAACTCTTGTGTTGTTGGAAAATATCCTTATGACATTGCGGAAGCAGCTGGATTTATCATTCCTTTGGATGCTAAAATTATGGTTGTTAGAGAAGCTGGGGTAGGTCCTGAGTATCCTTTTTCTAAAGAAAAGTTAAGTCCGATTTTGACTTATTATGTTGTAGATAATGAAGAGGAAGGAATTTGTTTGTGCGAGGAGCTTGTAGAATATGGTGGTTTGGGTCATTCGGCTGTAATTCATACAGAAGATCAAGAATTGATTCAACGCTTTTCTGAAGTGGTAAAAGTAGGTAGAATTATTGTAAATTCTCCATCAACTCATGGAGCAATTGGAGATATTTATAATACGAATATGCCTTCTTTAACTCTTGGTTGTGGAACATTTGGGGGAAATAGCACTACCGATAATGTTTCTACTGTGAATTTGATTAATTTGAAGCGAGTAGCAAAAAGAAAAGTAAATATGCAATGGTTTAAGATTCCTCCAAAGATTTATTTTGAGCCAGGTTCTATTCAGTATTTATCTAAGATGGAGGGAATTACGAAGGCCTTTATTGTAACGGATCCTTCTATGGTAAAATTGGGATATGTAGATAAAGTGATCTATCAGTTGGAGAAGCATGAGAATCATATTCATTTTGAGGTGTTTAGTGATGTGGAACCAGATCCTTCCTTTGATACGATCGATCGTGGCGTTTTAGCTATGGGACAATTTACGCCGGATGTTATTATTGCTCTTGGAGGTGGAAGTGCCATTGATGCGGCAAAGGGAATGTGGCTTTTCTATGAACATCCAGATGTTGATAAAGAAGGGTTAAAATTAAAATTCTTGGATATTAGAAAAAGAACATATAAATATCCAAAACTTGGATTGAAAGCGAAGTTTGTAGCAATTCCTACAACTTCTGGTACTGGTAGTGAAGTTACTTCTTTTGCTGTTATTACGGATAAACACAATCATATAAAATATCCGTTTGCTGATTATGAATTAACTCCTGATGTAGCGATTATTGATCCAGATTTTGTTTTAACGTTACCAAAGGTTTTAACCGCGGATACAGGAATGGATGTTTTAACTCATGCAATTGAGGCTTATGTTTCTAATATGGCTAGTGATTATACAGATGGTCTTAGTGAAAAGGCAGGAGAGTTGATTCATGATTATTTGATTCGTGCATATCAAGATGGTAATGATAAGGAAGCAAGAGAAAAGGTACATAATGCAAGTTGTATTGCCGGTATGTCTTTTACCAATGCATTTTTGGGAATTAATCACTCTTTAGCTCATAAGTTGGGTGGAGAATTTCATATTGCTCATGGTCGATGTAATGCTATTTTACTTCCTTATGTCATCCGTTATAATTCTCTTCCTCCATCTAAATTTGTTTCTTTTCCTAAGTATGAACATTATATTGCTGATATTAAATATGCAAATTTTGCCAAAAAGATTGGATTAAAAGCTAGAAATGTGGAAGAGGGAGTTAATTCTTTAATTGAGATGATTTATCATATGCTCGATGCGTTAGAAATTCCTCGATCTTTTCAAGAATATGGGATTGATGAACAGACTTATATGAATAAGTTGGATGAGCTTGCTAATTTGGCTTTTGAGGATCAATGTACTACTTCTAATCCTAGATTACCCCTTGTTTCAGAATTGAAGAAGATTTTAGTTGATGCTTATTATGGTATAGATTTATAATGTTTTATACAAAAAGATAATGCAATTTCGCATTATCTTTTTCTTGTGGTTGTTTATTTTTTATTCATTGTATCTTCGTTTTGAATACTTTTTGTTTCTGTATACTGTAGCATTTCGTTTAATTCATCATTGTTAGAGAAAGGATTTATTGGATTGTTGTTTGCAGATTTGTTTTCTTTTGCTTGTTCTGACATGCTAGCTTTTGTTTTAGAACCATCTAATTCTCCCAAAGCATCAGCCATTGCTTCGTCTAGCCCTTTTTGTATATTTTCTGATGATAAATTTGTAGTAGTATTACTAGAATTACTAAAATTTGCAAATTTGTTTCCTCTTGCTTGCTCTAACATGCTAGCTTTTGTTTTAGAACCATCTAATTCTCCCAAAGCATCAGCCATTGCTTCTTCTAGCCCTTTTTGTATATTTTCTGATGATAAATCTGCATTGATTATATTTTCTCTTACTTTTTTAAGATTCCTTAAGCGTTCTTCTATTTCTTGGATTTTTACATCTGTATCGTAAGTTTTTGTGTTATTTTTCTGATGATTGAAAGTAAACCCTTCATTATTGATTTTTGTTTTTTCAGTATATAATCCATCGCTACTTTTTCTTCTAATGCTATCTAATGCCATAATATTCACCTATCCTATTTATAATTTTATTATAGCACGTTTTTTCTTAATATGAAATTAAATAAAAAACACCAAAATGGTGTTTTTGCTTTATTTGTTATAGAATTCAACGATTAATGCTTCATTAATATCAGCATTTAATTCGTTTCTCTCAGGAAGTCTTACGAATGTTGCTTCCATTTTATTTTCATCGTATGTAATGAAATCTACACGTTTTGTTATTTTTTGTAGAGATTCTGCTACAACTTTTAAGTTTTTGTCATTTTCTTTTAGAGAAATTACATCTCCTACTTTTACTCGGTAAGATGGGATATCTACTTTCTTTCCATTTACTGTTACGTGGCCATGATTTACAAGTTGTCTAGCACCACGACGAGTAGATGCAAATCCGATACGATAAACTAAATTGTCTAGGCGAGATTCTAGTAGTCTTAAGAAGTTTGTACCATGAATTCCTTTCATCTTTTCTGCTTCTTTGAATGTTTTTTTGAATTGTCTTTCATTTAGTCCATACATGAAACGAACTTTTTGTTTTTCTTTTAATTGTGTTCCATAGTCTGATGGTTTTCCTTTACGTGCATTTCCATGTTGACCTGGTCCATAAGGACGGCGAGCTAATTCTTTTCCTGTTTCACTGATTGAAAAACCAACTCTACGAGCTTGTTTGTAACTTGCTCCAGTATATCTTGACATTTTTCTTCTCCTTTTCTTATTTTTAATTACAATTTCAATGAAATGATTTAGTCGTATTTTAGGGAGTCTTTCTTTTTGTTCACATCAACAGCTATGTTACTAAAACATTTATGAAAGACACATTAACATACTCTAAATCTGCTGTTTCAAGTGAATTTGCATTTCTAATTATAGGGTACTTTTGTTGATATGTCAAGGTTTTTTCTTTGCTAGGAAGAAAAAGTCAGCATAAATTTTTTAAAATAGTGGAAAAATGTCGAATGATTGTGATAAAATGTTTTTAGATTAGGATTGAGGTGAGGATATGCAAGGACAATTTTTAATTCTTGGTTCAGCGATTGTTATTGCTTTAATTATTGTTGTTGTTATTCTTCATTTTATTCGAAAATTTGAGATGAAATATTATCGTGATCGAGTTCGTGAATTGGAAGTTCAACGGAATATGATTGCTAGTACACCAGTTTTGTTGGAACTTTCTAAAGTGGAGCCAATTATTAAAAATGATCGAATGGAAGAGAAGTATAATAAATGGCAGGATCGTTTTACTAATTTAAAAGAGAATCGTTTGACTTTAATTGATGATATGCTTATTGATTTAGATATTTATGTGGATAAGCGGGACTATAAATCATGTGGGTATCGAATTGCAAAAGTAGAGATTGAGATTTATAAACTTCGCGAAGCTGCTGATCATTTGTTAGAAGAAATTAAAGATATTACCTTAAGCGAAGAAAAGTATCGCGCTATTGTAATTAAACTTAAAACTAAATATCGTACGTTAAATAAGGATTTTCAAGATCATAAGCAAATGTATGATGAGATGCAAGAAGCTGTTAGTTTGCAGTTAGAGAATATTGAGCGACGTTTCTTAGATTTTGAGAAGGTTATGGAAGCGAATGAATATAGTGAAGTTGTTCATATTGTTAAGGCTTTAGATGTGATGATTGAACATATGGAAATTATTGTTCAAGAGGTTCCAGATGTATTATTGATGGCAAAACAGATTCTTCCTAATCGTATTAAGGAGATTTCTTCCACTTATCAGGAAATGGTAGAACAAAAATATCCTTTGGAGTATTTGAATATTGAGTACAATTTAGAGGAGACGAGAAAGAATATTGATACCATTTTAGATAAGGTTCGTGTTTTAAATCTTGAAAATTGTATGTTTGATTTAAAGACGATGTTAGAATATTTAGATTCCTTATTTATTGATTTTGAAAAGGAACGTTTATCTAGGAAAGTTTATGAAGAAATCGAAAGTGATTTTTCTAAGAAAATTGCTAGTACTAACAAAGTGGTTCAAGATATTTATGATCAGCTAGATGATATTAAGAATATGTATGATTTGAATGATGAAGATGTAAAAATTATTCATGATGTGAATAAAAATCTTGTCGTAATTAATGATGATTATAAAAAAATGCTTGCTAAAGTGGAGTCTTTATCTTCTCCGTATTCTATGCTTCATAAGGAAATTGAAGATTTGACCTTTCGGTTGAAGAATGTGGAAGAAGAATTGGATAAGGCATTGAAGTCTTTGGGAAATATGTATGATGATGAGGTTCGTGCTAGAGAGCAATTAGATGAAATACAAGAGTTTTTAAAACAATGCAAGAACAAGATGCGCAGTTATAAATTGCCGGTGATCACGGATAATTATTTTGTACAGTTGTCTGAGGCAAATGAGGCAATTTTGGAAGTGATTAAAGAATTAAAGAAGAAACCGATCGTTATTAAAACTTTAAATACCCGTGTGGATACCGCAAGAGATTTGGTATTAAAACTTTATAATACTACGAACGAAATGATTAAAACTGCTCAGCTTGCAGAGATGGCTATTCTTTATGGTAATCGTTATCGAGCTTATTATGCGGAAGTTGATAGTGGTCTTCAAGATGCTGAGGAGAAGTTTTTTAAAGGTGACTATAAGAATGCTTTAGATATTTCTATTAAAGCAACCTCTATTGTTGATGAGGATATTTATAAAAGATTGTTGCGTGCTTCCGATAAGTAGATTCAGTACAAAGAAATCTTTGTGCTTTTCTTTTGAAGTTTTCTATACATTTTATCGTTTTTATGATAGAATATGCCTGTTGGAGGTAGACTATGGATAAGGTAATATTAATTAAATATGGGGAACTTACTACGAAAAAGGGAAATCGGAATTTTTTTGTTCAAACCTTGTATGAAAATGTAAAAAATAAATTAAAAAATTTTGATATAAAAATAAAAAAAGATCGAGATCGAATGTATATTCAATTTGCTGATCGTGATTTAGAACAAATCAAAAATATTATAGATAAAATTTTTGGTATTCATATGTATCATATTGCAACAATTGTGGAAACTAATATAGAAGAACTTAAAAAGGAAATTTTGTCTGTTGTGAGTGATTTTTCTTTTTCTACTTTTAAAGTTGAGACTAAGCGTAGCGATAAAACTTTTCCGTTGAAGAGTTTAGAAATTAGTCGAATTTTAGGTGGAGTTATCTTAAAAAAATTAGATTCTGTTTCTGTTGATGTTCATCATCCAGAGCTATTAATTCAAGTTGAAATTCGTGAAAAGCATAGCTATATTTATTGTAATCGTTATTTTGGTAGTGGTGGTTATCCGGTAGGAACACAACCTAGGTCATTATTGATGCTTTCTGGTGGAATTGATTCTCCTGTTGCTGGATATTTGGCGATGAAGCGTGGTGTTCAGCTTGATGCAGTTTATTTTGAGGCTATTCCTCATACAAGTTTAGAAGCACGAAATAAAGTTATTACGCTTACTAAAAAATTGGCAGTATATACGGATCATATTTATTTACATATTGTAAATTTTACTCCAATTCAAGAGGAAATTTATAAAAATTGTAAACCAGAATATTGTATTACTATTATGAGAAGAATGATGTATCGAATTATGGAGCGTTTGGCTGAGAGAAATCATGCGTATGCTATTATCAATGGTGAATCTATTGGACAAGTTGCTAGTCAAACTTTAGTTAGTATGAATGTAATTAATGAGGTTACTTCTATCCCTGTTATTCGACCTGTTTCTTGTTTAGATAAATTAGAAATTATTGATTTGGCAAAAAAAATTGATACTTACGAGACTAGTATTTTACCTTATGAAGATTGTTGCACTGTATTTGTACCAAAACATCCCGTAATTCATCCAAAACTTTCTATTGCGAAAAAGGAAGAAGAAAAATTTAATTTTGATTCTATGATCGATACTGCAATTGAAGAAACACTTCATATGACAATTACCGATGAAGTTTTGGATGAGTTTTCAAAATTGCTATAAATTTCCAATACAATTTATGTATTATTTGACAATTATTTCACAACCTATTAGTGTACAGGAGGTGAAAATAATGAATAACTCAAAGAATTCTTCTATGAAAATGAGAGTTCCAGGTGCTAAACAAGCTATTGATAAAATGAAATATGAAATAGCTAATGAATTCGGTGTAAATTTAGGACCAGATGCTACTAGCCGTGCAAACGGTACAGTTGGTGGTGAAATTACTAGACGTTTAGTACAAAATGGAATGAACCAAGTTAGCGGAAGCTATAACAATAAATAAGTGTAGCTTAAAAGATAGGTGATCTTACCTATCTTTTGTTTTTTGAAATAATAATTTAGGGATTCTATTGTAAATTGGTTATAAATTTGATGATTAATAATTTATTCTATTATTTTTTGTTTTTTCGATGTTTTTATTTATCAATTGAATATGAAATTGTAATTTTAAATGTTGAGTCAATACTAAAAAAGATTCTTGTGCTTATTGACATTTTCTCAAGCCTTTGATAATCTATGTTTATCTTGTAAAGTGAGGGAAGAATATGAAATTATTATCAGTAAATGCTGGAAGTAGTTCGTTAAAATTTCGTTTGTACGAAATGCCAGAAGAGACGCTATTAATGAAAGGAATGTTTGAGAGAATCGGCTTGGAAGGTTCTAGTTATAGTATTCGTATTGGTGAGGAGAAACAAGGTTCTCTTATCGAACTTAAAGATCATAATGATGCAGTTAAACTTTTATTAGAACAATTGATTGAGAATGGTGTTGTTCAATCTTTGGATGAAATAGAGGCTGTTGGTCATAGAGTAGTTCATGGAGGAAATAAATATTCTAAAAGTGTAGAGATTAATGATAGGGTGTTAATGGAAATAGAAGCGATTTCTCCACTTGCTCCACTTCATAATCCTGCTGCAGTAAAGGGAATTCATGCTTTTTTAAAAAATATGCCAAATGCAAAAATGGTTGCATGTTTTGATACTGCTTTTCATCAAACTATGGATGAGGCAACTTATTTATATCCAGTTCCTTATGAGTGGTATGTAAAATATGATGTTCGTAAATATGGGTTTCATGGATTGAGCCATAAGTTCATTACAGAAAAGATGACAGAAATGTTAGGTAAAAAGCCAAACCTTATTATTTGTCATATTGGTAATGGTGGCAGTGTTACTGCTGTTAAAGAAGGATTATGTATCGATACTTCAATGGGATTTACACCAAATGCTGGAATTATGATGGGAACTCGTTCGGGGGATATTGATTATTCTTTGATTAGTTATGTTATGAAAAAAGAAGAACGGAATTTAGAATGGATTGATAATCAATTAAATAAGGCTAGTGGTCTAGAAGGAATTGCTGGAATGAGTGATCTTAGAGATTTAGATCGTGCATTTGAAGCGAATGAACAAAAGGCTTTGTTGGCTATTGAAATGTATACAAATAAAATTGTTGATTATATTGCTAAATACTATGTGAAATTAGGTGGTATTGTTGATGCGATTTGTTTTACTGCAGGTGGTGGAGAAAATGATGACATTATTCGTGGTGAAACATTGAAAAAATTGTATCCTCTAGGCATTCTTTTAGATAGTGCTAAAAATAAAGAAGCCATCGTTCGAAAAGGAGTGGAAGGAATTATTACTACAGAAGATTCTAAGATTCCAGTTTATGTTTTGGCAACGGATGAGGAATTGATGATTGCTAGAGATACTTACGATGTGGTTGAAAAATAAGATAGAAATATCTTTTTTTTGTTTATAATGTAGAAAGCGAGAACAAAAAAACTTTGGTAGCAATTACTGGATGTTAATCTTGGGGGAAGTAGGGTACTTGGTCTATGAGGTAGGAGTTTTGGGAGGAGTGATCAAAATTAATTAAGTTTACTTGATGCTTTTGTTTAGGGTAAAAATGTTTCTTCTTTTTCAGATATTTTATTTATAAATTTAAAATTATTAATTTTTACTATCTTGAAGTTTTTTCCCGTGGTATAATATTAATATAATAGTGTAGAGTGGAGGATTTTTATGGCTGATAAATTAACTAAGTTTTTTGGAGGTTTAGTTTTTCTAACGACACTTTTACTTATTGTTTTTCTATTTGTTTCGGGGATACCTTCTGTTGTCCAAAATATTACTTTATTTGTTTTTCTATTTTGTTTTATTGCTTTTATTAATTCTGCACATCGAAAAAAAGATGGAACAGGGCTTTTTTCTATTTTTGCAGTAATTGGTTCTTTGATTATTTTAGTAGTTGCAATTTTGATTTTCATGGGTATTATCAAGTTTAATATGGCAAAGCTTATTAAAAATCCATCCTCTTTTTATAATCAATTTAAATTAGCACTTTTTGGTGTTGTTGCGGTTGTTGCTTTTACAGGAATTTCCATCGTTTCCAACACCATTAGTAATCATCGCTCTGTTAAAATTTTGAGAGGCATTGTTATTCTTTGTTTTCTTCTTTTTCTTATTTTTTATGCATTGATTATATTTGGAGTGGTCTCTTCTAGTGATATTACTTCTAATCTTGTTTTAGCTTTTGCTTTGTTATTGATTGTTGGGTTTGCTTTTGTATTGGTATTTGATAAGATTACTTCATTTTCTAAAATTTCACAATTGGAAGCTAAATGTGAGGAATTTGAGGATACTATTTTGAAGTTAGAGTCGGATTTGTCTGATGCTAGAAAGGAAAAGGCTGCTGCAGATGATAGAGCAGCAAAATTTAGTCAAGCAATTTCTGCTACTGCTTCTCAGCAACACTATAATGCTACTTTACAGGCTATGGCGATAAATTCTGGTGCTGTGGAAAACCTTTCGATAGGAGATACTCAGGAAGAAGAGAAGATTTCTCAGACTTCTGCTGTATCTGAAGTACAGGATAATTTTAATCCTATCCCTCAGCTTATTTTAGATGTACCAGATTCTTCTTCTACCTCTCCTTCTGATATTTATTCCGATGCTACTAGTGAAATGACTACAGATGTAAGTCTTGCACCGAATGATGTTGATGATTCTGTAGGATATGATACAGGAGGTGAAGCTACGACGGAAGAAGTTGTTCCTACTGATGATGTTGTTGTTGATGATACTGTAAGTGTACCTGTTACCGAGGAGGGTGCTGTTGATGATTCTGTAGAATATGATACAGGAGGTGATTCTGCAACGGAAGAAGTTGTTCCTACTGATGACGTTTCTGTTGATAATTCTATAAGCGATTCTGTTGCCGAAGGAGATGTCATTGATGATTCCGCAGAATATGATACAGAAAATGAAGTTGCAACGGAAGAAGTTGTTCCTACTGATGACGTTTCTGTTGATAATTCTGTAAGTGATCCTGTTGCCGAAGGAGAGGCTGTTGATGATGTAGCGAGTGAATCTGTGGGACAAGAAGAAGTTACCCAAGAATCTAGTGATAGTAATGTCGTTGCTGCTTTAGGTGAGGATGTTGTTTCTGATTCTGATAATTCTCCTTCTCATTTATAATTGTTATAATGTTATATGAAATACTATAAATATAGTATTTTTTTCTTTCGTTGCTTTGCTTATTTTAATTGTTGTTGTATAATAATATTAGATTTATAGAAAGAGGTAAGGAAATGAAAATAATATCTATTAATGCAGGAAGTAGTTCCTTAAAGTTTAGTTTATTTGATATGAAAGATGAGCATGTGATTGCTTCTGGATTGTTTGAAAGAATTGGAATTGAAGGAAGTAACTATACAATTAAGTTTAATGGAGAGAAAATTACTCAGGAGATAGAGTTGTCTACTCATGTAGATGCTGTTAATATTTTGCTAGATAAGCTTACTGATTTAAATATTATTTCTTCTTTGGATGAGATTGATGGTGTTGGTCATCGTATTGTACAGGGAAAGGATTTATTTCAAGAGTCAGTTATTGTTACTGATGAGGTTATGGAAAAGTTAGAGGAGATTAAGGGTTTTGCACCGCTTCATAATCCTGCTAATATGTTGGGAATTGAAGCTTTTCGTAAGGTATTACCAAATGTACCAATGGTAGCTGTTTTTGATACGGCATTTCATCAAACTATGGACAAGACGACTTATTTATATCCTGTGCCTTATTCTTGGTATGAAGATTATGGGGTTCGTAAGTATGGTGCTCACGGTACTTCACATCGTTATATTACTGAGACCGTAAAAAAAATATTAGGAAGAGAAGCTTTTCGTTTAATTAGTTGTCATATTGGTAATGGTGGTAGTATTACTGCTATTAAGGATGGTGTGTGTGTAGATACTTCGATGGGATTTACACCACTTGCAGGAATTATGATGGGTACGCGTTCTGGTGATATAGATCCTTCTGTTATACCTTATGTTATGGAAAAGGAAGGTAAGAATGCTAGTGAAGTTATCGATGATTTAAATAAACGTAGTGGTCTTTTTGGAATGAGTGAGTATAGTAGTGATATGCGTGATATTGTGGAGCAGTGTGACATGCAAAATGAAAAATGCTTGGTCGCTCGTCAAAAGTATGTTCGCCGTATCGTAGATTACATAGCACAATATTATGTTCTTCTTGGTGGTGCTGATGTTATTGTCTTTACTGCAGGTGTTGGTGAAAATAGTGTTCCTGTTCGTAGAGAAATTTGTGAAAAATTAGCTTGCTTGGGTGTTAAAATAGATTTGGATCTTAATAATCAACGTGGTGAAATTACGAAAATTAGTACAGAGGATTCTTCTATTGCTGTTTATATTATTCCAACGGATGAAGAATTGATGATAGCTAGAGATACTCTTCATTTAATTCATAGATAGGAATAGAAAATGTATCAAGATATATATAATCAAATTGAAAAATACGATACCATTGTAATTGCTAGGCATATTGGAGTAGATCCTGATGCTTTGGCTAGTCAACTTGCATTACGCGATTCTATTCGCCTTACTTTTCCTGAAAAGAAGGTTTATGCTATTGGAACTAGCAGTGCAAAGTTTTTACGTATTGGAAGATTAGATAAATTAGAAAAAGTAGAAAATGCTTTGTTAATTGTTACTGATACACCAGATAAAAAAAGAGTTGATTCTGTAGATTTTTCACAATTTTCTTATATGATTAAAATAGATCATCATCCTTTTGTAGAGCATTTTTGTGATTTGGAATTAATTGAGGATACTGCTTCATCTACTTGTGAAATTATTATGAAATTAATTCTTCATACCAATCTTTGTTGTGATTGTAAAATTTCTGAATTGTTATTTATTGGACTTGCCTCTGATTCTAATCGATTTTTATTTAATAGTTGTACTTCTGAGACCTTTTCTTTGGTTGCCCAATTTATGAGGGAATATCCGTTTGATTTGGCAGCATCTTATGAGAAATTATATCTTCGTCCTTTGAATGAAGTTCGATTGGAAGGTTATATTGCCCTTCATATGATCGTTACAGAGAATTCTCTTGGTTATATTAAAATTACAGATGAAATTATTAACCAATTTGGGGTAGATAGTGCTGCAGCTGGTAATATGGTTAATAATTTTAACTTTATTGATGATGTTTTAGTATGGGTGACGATTACTGAAGATGTGAAGAATTCACAAATCCGTGTATCGATTCGTTCTAGAGGTCCTGAAATTAATCAAGTTGCAGAAAAGTATCATGGTGGGGGACATAAATATGCATCTGGAGTGAAGTTAAAGACTTTTGATGATGCAATGAAGTTGATTAGTGATTTAGATCAGTTGTTGAAAGAATATAAACTTGCACAAAAGGAGGAGAAACTTCATGGTAATTAAAGATGTTAGTTTGGCAGTGATAGCAACTAGAAGAAGTCAATATCCAAGTGAGGGTAGACCAGAATTTCTTTTAGTAGGTCGTAGTAATGTTGGAAAAAGTAGCTTTATTAATGCGATTTTATCTCGTAAAAATTTGGCTTATACTTCAGCAAAGCCAGGGAAAACGCAGACATTAAATTTTTATGATGTTAATCATCAATTTTATTTAATCGATGTTCCTGGATATGGATATGCTGCCACTGATAAGAAAACTCAAGCAAAATTTGGTATGATGATTGAAGAATATTTAGAAAAACGAGATGTTTTAAAGAGGGTATTTATGCTGATTGATTTTCGTCATAAACCAACAGAAGATGATTTACTTATGTATAATTTTTTAAAGTATTATAATTTACCAGTTACTGTTGTTGCTACTAAAGCAGATAAGGTTGGTGGTAGTAAGAAAGCTAAAAATTTAAAGTCTATTTTAGATACTTTAGATTTGGTAGTAGGAGATGATTTAGTAGTATTTTCTAGTGTTACTAAATTAGGTGTCAAAGAGGTTTTGAAAAAAATAGAAGACTTAGCAAGTGAGGAAACTATCTAAGTCTTTTTCATATATTAATATAGGTGAATATATGAAGATTGAAGTTATGTCTAAGGAATGTTTTTCTATTTTTATTAATCGATTGTATTTTTCTTTGGAAGATTATACTGATAGGGAACGGTTAGTGGAAAATGTGAAGAATATCCTCAAAAAGATGAAATCTAGACTTAATTTACGTGGTTTTTATAAAATTAAAGTTTTTGTTCATGAAAAAGTAGGTGTCTTTTTAGATGCTATCAAATTAGAAGATCTTGATTATTCTAATGCGTTAGATTTAAGAGTCATCGTCTTTTTAGATGAAAAAATTTATTTTGAAACAGAGGATTATTTTGTTATTGAACACATTCCAGGAATTCGTTATTATCGTAATAAATATTATTGTTTAGTAGATGATATTGATAATCTTTATGAGGTCTTAGAATTTGGTAAGTTTATTTATGGGGAAGATGTAGTACAAATGTTGAATTATAGTATTGTATTATGAAATTTGTCAGTTTTTTCTTTTTGTGATATAATTACAAAATATTCTTGTATTTATAAGGAGATTATTTATGAAAAGAAAAAAATTTGGAATTTTATTTCTGATTTCTTTTATTTTTATTTTTTTAATCATTGGATTTTCTATTATTTATCACCAAGTACAAGAACAAAAGTTAAAAAGGGAAGTTCAACAGTTGATGCAGTTAGATATTACGAAAGATCGATATCAAACTTCTTTGGAAACTTTAGGTTCTTATCGTGTTGTAGAAAGTGCTATTAAAGAGTATTTGGATAGTTATGCTAGTTCTTTACAAGAAGTCTTACAGATTACAGCTGATGAACAATTTACTCAATTATTGTCTGTTAATAATTATCAGCAAGATGGTCCTGATTTTATACAGTCTAGGGCGTATATATCTTCTCAGCAAGAAAAGTTTAATGAGCAAATTGATTTATTAATTGATTCTTGTAGTGAGGAGGCAATTTCTTCCTATATTCAAGATAAAAATTTGAACGATTTTTATGTTTCTTTATATGAAGATTTGATGTTTGATGATGGCATGTCCAATGATTTTGTAGCATCACAAAACCTTTTGTTAGAACATAAGGAAGAAATTAATCAAATTTTTCAAGTTAGTTTGAATGTTTTTGATTTTTTGAGTCTTCATGCAGATTCTTGGAAAATAGAAGATGGAGAAATTCAATTTCAAACTTCTGAGTTATTGAATCAATATAATGCACTTATTGCTCTTATTCCATAAAAAAACTCTAGATTTTATTCTAGAATTTTTATATTACGATAGCTATCATGTTGTTTGAACCTTTATTTACTACTTTGGATAGGGTAGTTTGCAATTTAAAGCGGATATTATCTGGCATTAGATTTATTTTTGATTGAATTCCTTCTTGAACAATAGAGTCTAGGCTACGGCCAAAAATTTCACTTTTCCAAATTTCATTTGGATTTTTATCATGATCTTTCATTAGGTAATCGATTAATTCCTTGCTTTGTACTTCACTTCCTATAATTGGTTCAAAAGTAGATTCTACATCGACTCGAATCATATGAATTGATGGAGCTACTGCTTTTAATTTTACTCCATATCTAGGTCCTTGTTTTACAATCTCTGGTTTATCTAGTTTCATATCTTCTATAGATGGTGTTGCTACTCCATAGCCTGTTTGTTTTACCATTTTTAATGCATATTTAATTTGGTCATATTCTTTTTTAGCAATATTGAATTCTTGGAATAGAGCTAATAGATCTGCTTTATTTTTGACATCAATTTTAATAATATCTGTTAGTGTTTTGTTGTATAAATCTGCTGGTGCAGTTAGGGTTACTGTAATAATTCCTGTTGATGGATCTACATCTGATAAATAACTTTTTTCAATCATTTCATTTGTTAAAAAATGGTTGGTAATATTGTCAATATCCTTTAATTTATCGATTTCTACAACACTTTCTTTGATTGAATCGATGTAACTTTTCTTTACTGGATGATCTGGATTTAAAATAGCAATCCATTCTGGCATGTTTACTTTTACTTCTAATACAGGAAATTCATATAATGCTTCTCGTAAAATATCATACATATCTTTTTCATTCATAGCTTCAATACTAATAGGAAGGACTGGAACATTATGTTCTTCTTTTAATTTTTCTGCTAGTTTTTCTGTTTCTGGTAAGGTAGGATGAGTGGAATTTAAAATCACGATAAATGGTTTGCCAATACTTTTTAGTTCATTTATGACTCTTGTTTCTGCTTCTAAATAGTCTGTTCTATTAAATTCTCCAATGGAACCATCAGTAGTGATGACAATTCCGATGGTAGAGTGATCTTTGATTACTTTTTCTGTTCCTATTTCTGCTGCCTCAATAAAAGGAATTTCTTCATTATACCATGGAGTTTTTACCATTCTTGGACCATTTTCATCACTGGCACCTATTGCTTTATCGATCATGTATCCTACGCAATCTATTAATCTGATATTGCAGGTAAAGTCATCAATTTTTATATTAGCTGCATTATTTGGCACGAATTTTGGTTCTGTTGTCATGATTGTTTTTCCCGCGGCACTTTGAGGAATTTCATCTAAGGCTCTTTTTCTTTCATATTCATCTTCAATATTTGGAACAATTAAAGTTTCTACCATTCTTTTTATAAATGTTGATTTTCCTGTTCTTACGGCACCTACTACTCCTAGATAGATATCTCCGCCACTTCGCTTCGCAATATTTTTAATAATTTCTTGTTTATCCATATACACATTCTCCTTATACAGTTAACTTTATGTATATTGTCAAAAAAAAAGAACGATTTTTTATCATTCTTTGTAAGTTATTGAATTTAGTATTTGTTGATAATAATCATTACAAATGGAATCTTCTTTATCGTTATTTGTTTCTATGATATACATTACATTAGAGTCTTTCATGGCATATCTATTTTCTGTTTCATAATTTTTTTCTATTGTTAAATGTTGCCATTCTTTATTTTTTATAATAATACTTTCCATTGGTGATACAGAGTCATTTTGGCTAGTATAAGTTGTTTCGTTTAAATACTCTTTTGCATTTTCATAAAAGTTTGCATAGTCATTTATAGAAAATGAAATACTACAATAGTTTGTATCAGTATAAAGGTTATAAGTACTTAGATCGTCATATTCTATTTTTTCAAATCCTTTTGGAATTGTGTAAGTAATATCTCCTATTGTAAAATTTTGTTCTACATTCAATTCGATAGTTTCTGTTTTGTTATATTTGTATATATTGAATGCTATTAATGGTACTAGTGAAAATAGTATTATTAAGAGTATTGTTCCGAAAATGTTTGTTCCACCTTTTTTTCTGCATTGTTCTAGTAGGGTATCTTTTCCTGCGTTGGTATTTTGTTGTTTTATTTTTTTTACTCTATTTTCTACGGTCTTTAAATATATTGTAGAAAATCCTATTGTTAATGATAGGTGTATAATGAAAAGTAGGGGAGTTAAAATGGATAAAAAAATACTTATTAATATGTAGCTTAGTGATAATATATATAATTTTCTGTAGAAGAAATATATTGAACCAAAGAAAAAGGTTGGTATTGAGAATTTTGAACTTTTGATTTTATTATAATTTTTTCCTGCATAAGCTTCAATTAAGTCTTCTTCTTTTCCAAAACTATATTGAATACTATATGCATATTGTTCTTCATGGGATGTTGATTTTACATTGGGTTCTTGTTCCTTTGAACTTGGGTAGTTATAGCGGTTTAATTCCTCTAAAACATCTGCACCACAATGAGGACAATACTTTTGATTATCTTCTACTTTTGTACCACATCTAAAACAATACATATTTCCACCTTCTTGCTTTATTTTACCATATTTTTTTTATAAGAAAAATACCTGAAAAGGTATTTAGAACATTTTATCGATATTTTGGGGAATATTATCTTTCATGATTGCATTTATGATTTTATCTTCTTTTTCTTTTGTTACTTCTTTTCCTGTCATTGTACTGATATCTTTTACGATTTCTCTTAGGGTTTTTTCATCCTTCATATTGGAATCTTGAAGTTTTTTAGCTAGAGAAAGAATTGTTTCTTTATCTACATTCGTCTTATTTTCTACTCGTTTAAAAAAGTTATCACCAAACATAGTAACCTCCTATATATTTAATATATGCATAGGTTATTTTTGTTTGCTATTATTTTTGTTCTATAGAAATTAAAATATTTATAATAAAAAAATAGCTTATGATAAAGCTTTTTTTATTTTTCTCTTCTTTTTCCTAATTCTATACATTTTTTGTTAAATTCTTCGAAGGAAATTAGTCCTTGTTCTAGTCTTTCATGAAGCATTGCTAAAGATTTATCAGACATATCACTTTTGTTTGTTGGATCTACGTGTTGTTGTGAACTGATATCTTTTACGAAAATATTTTTTGGTTGAGATATTTGTTCTTGGAATTGTTGATTTTTATTGATATATTGGTTGTTTTCAAAATGGTTTCCTAGGGGGTTGGTAAATTCTTTTGGTTGGTTATTATTATTAAAATTATTATCTATTAGCATATTATTCGTCTCCGTTTCTATTTTTAAATTGTAATATTATGGGAGTTCCTGTAAAATCAAAGTTTTCTCTTATTTTATTTTCTAGATATCTTTCATATGAGAAGTGGACTAGTCCTTTATTATTTACACGTAATGTAAATTTTGGTGGTTTGATTCCTGTTTGATTTGAGAAGTAAATTTTTAATCTTTTTCCTTTGTAAGATGGTGGAATATTTAATTGATAGGCATCAGAAATTACTTCATTTAAAACGCTGGTTTTTACTTCTTTTTTGATATTTTCGGCAACTTTTATCACTTCTGGCATTAGTGTATGGATACGCTTTTTTGTTAAAGCAGATAAAAAAACGATTGGAGCATAGGTGGCAAACTGAAATTCTGCTCTCATTTGTTTTTCAAATTCTTGGATACTAGTATCTTTTTTGGTATCCCATTTGTTGACGACGAAAATAATTCCTTTTCCTCTTTCAATGGCATATCCTGCAATGTGTTTGTCGTGTTCTTTGATTCCTTCTTCTGCATTAATTACTACTAGGCAAATATCACTGCGATCGATTGCTTTTAGAGAGCGAAGCAGACTATATTTTTCGATGGATTCAAAAATGCGTCCTTTTTTTCTCATTCCTGCAGTGTCGATTAAAATGTACTCTTCATTATGGTATTTTAATATCGAGTCGATGGAGTCTCGTGTTGTTCCAGCAATATCAGATACTACAACTCTTTCTTCGTTTAATAACGCATTCATTAGACTGCTTTTTCCCACATTAGGTCTACCAATAATACAAAATTTTAGTCTTTCATCTTCTGTTTTTTCCTGTGTGGGAAAATCTATGGTTACGGCATCCATTAGTTCACTAAACCCTGTATTGTGGATACTACTGATTGGAATATAAGTATCAAAACCTAATTCATAAAAGTCATATATGTTTTCTTTTGCTTCTTTGGTGTCTATTTTATTAATAGCAACGATCACTTTTTTTTGGCTTTTTCTTAGAAGATCTTTTACTACTAAATCATTTGTAGTTAATCCTTCTTTTCCATCTACTAAAAAGATAATTACATCTGCTTCTTTTACTGCAATTTCTGCTTGAATTTTGATTTCTTCGTTGAATGCTAATTTGCTTTCATCAATTCCACCTGTATCGATTAAATAAAATTTTTTTTGTTGATATGTTGCTTCTTGATAGATTCGATCTCTTGTTACACCTGGGACATCTTCGATGATTGATATTTTTTTTTCAACAATTTTATTAAATAAAGTTGATTTTCCAACGTTTGGACGTCCAATTAAAGCAACGGTTGGTAATGCCATATTATCCCCTCCAATTCATTGGTATTATATCATAGAATTGTCAACTAGCAAATAATTTTTCTTTTCTTTTTTACTATGGGTTTGTTTTATGTTATACTTATTATAATGGAGGATGATGTTATGAATTTAGAAGAGAAGAAAAAAGGATTAGAGTGGTATGATAATCCAACGCTTATTACTAATTTAATTATAGGATTAATTGCTCTTATTATTATTTTGAGTCAATCTTTTGCTATTAATAATAATCTTAGTACTACCAGTATGTTACGTAATATTTTGAATCATAATAGTACTTATTTAATTGTTTTAGTTTATTTTGTTTTTTTGAAGACAAAGTTTGGTAAAAAGTATTTTGATTTTTTGAATTTGTTTTTAATTTTATTGTATTTTATTACTTTTATTACCTCTATTCTGACAGTATTTCAATCCTTTGGATTATCTACACTTTTATCTTTGGCTTTACATGCATTATTATTTGTATATTTATTTCATACTTTTTTAAGAGGAACTCGTTTTTGGAAAGAGTTTAGTTTAGAAAAATCACCATTTAATGAACTTACTAATGACTGGTATTTTTATGCTATTGTGATCGTTTCTATTTCGGTTTTGGCAGTTCAATTGATTTCTGTTGCTTCTTTTGATGGAACTGTTTTGGCTGTATTTGATTGGATTTATGCACTTTTATTTGCTCGCTATATTTATTTATATTTTGTTTTTTTAGAAAAAAAGAAAAAGAATACGCATCATTCGGGTAATTTTGATAAATATAAGGAAAAGGCAGCACAACTTACACAAAATATTAAAGAAAAAGTTCAAGATGTTTATGAAAATTTTGATATGGATGAAAAAATCAATGATGTTAAGGAAAAAATTTCTGTTGTTGTTTCAGGTGATTCTGAGGTAGAACAAAAAGTGGAAAAGAAAAAGTCTTATAAGCAAAGTAGTAAAAAAATTAATAAAGAAAAAGCTTTGAAGAAAGGGGAAAAATAATATGAATATGTTCGAAGAAATTGAACGGGAGAAAACTCAACTTCCTAAGATTAAATCGATTGAGAAAGAGGTTGGTAAGTATACTTTTAATTGGTATCAAAAGTTTGCGATTGTTACTTACATTGTCTGTTTTGCTTTAGGAATCATTTTTGGAAATATTTTCCCCGCTTGTAGTTCTAGTTCTGGTTTATATGTAGATACCTGTGTTACCACTGAATTTAATTTTTCTTTAATGATTTTCTTCTGGTTTGTTAGCTTTTTGCTATGCTTGTTTTTCTTTGCTATTGGTCATATTATTTCTCTACTTACCTCAATTAATGAAAAGTTGGGAAAAAGATCGTAAATTTCTTTTATATTTCTTGCAATTTATAGTAAAACATGGTAAGTTTTATATGTAAGCATAATCAATGCTTAATCAGATATAGGGAGGTATTTATTGATGAAAAAAGTTGAATTAGTAGAAGCTGTTGCTAATGATACTGGATTAACAAAATCAGATGCAACAAAAGCAATTGATGCTACATTCAAAGCTATTACAGATGCATTAGTAAAGGGTGATAAAGTACCAATTGTTGGTTTTGGAACTTTTGATGTATCTAAGAGAGCAGCACGTGAAGGACGTAATCCTAGAACTGGGGAAAAAGTTACTATCGCTGCTAGAAATGCAGTTACTTTCAAGGCTGGAACTGCTTTAAAAGATGCTGTAAACTAGTTTTTATTTTCGAGTTAAAGGAATCCTTTTTGGGTTCTTTTTTCTTTTTGTGTTATAATATTGTTGGTGGTGAAAATATGCTTGAATCAGCTTTGAAGTTTATTAAGGAGATTTGTGACCATGGATTTACGGCTTATATTGTGGGAGGCTTTGTTAGGGATTATATTTTAAAAGTTGAATCTAATGATATTGATGTAGCAACAAATGCGAAACCTAAAGAGATCAAGGAAATTTTTGAGAATAGTTGTTTGCCTTCTGAAGACTATGGTTCTGTTACAGTTATGAAATGGGGAATACGATTTGAAGTGACTACCTTTCGAAAAGAGATTAGTTATGTTAATAATCGTAAACCTGCGGAGATTCAGTATATTGATGATTTATACCAAGACTTATTGAGAAGAGATTTTACGATTAATACGATTTGTATGAATTTTGAGGGGGAAATCATTGATTTTTTGGGTGGACAAGATGATTTGGAAGCTCATGTGATTCGCACGGTTGGACTAGCTAAAGAAAGGTTTGAAGAGGATTGTCTTAGAATTCTTAGGGCAGTTCGTTTTGCTACAATTTTAGATTTTCAGTTAGATGATAGTGTGATTGCGGCAATTAAGGAGAAAAAGTATTTATTGAAGAATCTATCTTATTATAGGAAAAAAGAAGAATTAGATAAGATTTTTACTAGTAGCAAAGCATCTTTGGGAATTCAGCTTTTATTGCAGTTAGGACTGGATAAAGATTTGGAGCTAGAACGATTAGGGGAGATTACAAAAACAGATAGTTTGATTGCTGTATGGAGTATTTTAGATGTTGTTGATAAATATCCTTTTTCTAATAATGAAAAGTCTTTGATTAAAGAGATAAATGAGGCAAGGAAATTAAATAATTTAGATCCTATGGCTTTGTATCGCTATGGTTTATATGCAAATAGTGTTGCTGGATATATTAAAGGATTAGATAAGAAAAAAATTGCTGAATCCTATCAAAATTTAGTGATTCATTCTAGAAAAGATTTAGATATTACAACAGAGGAAATTTTATCTTTTTTGAAAAGGAAGCCTGGAAATTATTTAAAAGATATCTATTGCGATTTAGAGCATGAAGTTTTATATCGACGTCTTCCTAATCAAAAACAAGAAATTTTTGCTTATTTACAAAAAAATTATTTGTGATATGATAAATCATTAGAAAGGATTGATTGGATGAAGTCTTCTAAATTAGTTGATATATTTAAACAAGGTAATATTGTTATTCCTCTTTTTTTATTACAACATTATAAAGATTTTCAGTTAAAGTTAGAAGAGTTTATTTTTTTAATGTATTTATATCATTGTGGTGGTTCTTTTTTATTCGATCCTAAGAAGTTTGGTGAAGATTTAAATTTGCCTATTTCTGATGTTATGAATTATATTGATATTCTTACAGAAAAAAAATTAATTCGAGTAGAAGTTGTAAAGAATGATAAGGGATTAATGGAAGAGACTGTTTTGTTAGATGATTTTTATAATCGATTATCTTTTTTTATGATGGATCAAGCGAATGATACTTCTAATAGTGCAAAATCTAATATTTTTGAGATTGTAGAAAAAGAGTTTGGGAGAACACTTAGTCCTATGGAATATGAAATTATTAAGGCTTGGTTAGATAACCAAATAAGTGAAGAATTGATTCGGGAAGCTATTAAAGAAGCTACTTTTAATGGGGTATCTAATTTAAGATATATTGATAAGATTTTATATGAATGGGGAAAATTAGGGATTAAGACAGTTGTAGATGTAGAAGAACATCGAAAGAAGAGAAATCAGAAGTTAAAAGAAGAGAATAAGCAGGATGTGGATTTAGAGCTTATGGATTGGAATTGGTTTGATGAAGACGAGTAGAATTGAAGCGTATTTAGATGAATTATTTCCTAATCCTCAGTGTGAATTAGTTTATCATCATGATTATGAATTGTTGATTGCTATTGTTTTAAGCGCTCAGTCTACTGATAAAAGAGTTAATATGGTTACTCCTATTATCTTTCGAAAATATCCTACCTTAAAAGCATTAAAAGATGCATCTCTTGCTGATTTGGAAGAAATTATCCATCCTGTTGGTTCTTTTCGAAAAAAGGCTTCTTATGTGCAAAAAATAGCTCAAATTTTAGAGGAAGAGTATCAAGGTGTTGTTCCTGATGATAGGGAAGTTTTAGAGTCACTCCCTGGTGTTGGTAGAAAGACCGCTAATGTTTTTTTGAGTGAGTTTTATCATTATCCAGCTATTGCCGTGGATACTCATGTGGGGCGAGTTTCAAAACGATTGCGACTTGCTTATGCAAATGATGATGTTTTGAAAGTGGAAAAAAAGTTACAGAAAAAGTTTCGAAAAGAGGTTTGGTCTAAGCGTCATTTACAAATGGTTTTATTTGGGAGATATTATTGTAAGGCAGTTCATCCTTTATGCAAGAGTTGTCCACTACAGGATATTTGTAGAGAAAAGAATAAAAATTTTCATTAATGATCAAAAATTGGCCTGTTTATAATTTCTGATTAGAGGATTATCACTTGTGATTCATAAGGATAATCTTTTTTTATTTGTTATAATTATTTGGTTATTTTTTGTTAAAATTATCTTTTTGATTTTGCCATATAAAAACCTCGTTTCTATTTTTGAGAAACGAGGTTTATTTTAATGCAGTTTTTATTATGGAGATGTAGTAGGTGTTGGAGTAGGTGTCGTTGTTGGAGCTGGCGATGGCGACGGTGTCGTAGTTGGAGTCGGCGACGGTGATGTAGTTGGTTCTGGCGACTCTGATGGCGATGGTGTCGTAGTTTCTTTTAATGTATAAGTTGCGGCTTCACTTTGGAGTCCACTATAGCTTTTATATGTTGCTACTATCTTGTAGGTTCCATATGGATTAGTAGTTGTGAAAGTGTAACTTGTCTTATCTGTAAATGCTATTAGAGTGGAATCTAAATAGATGTTATAGCCAAACGTTCCATAACTGCTATCTCCTTGATCCCCAGGATTTACAGCATTCCAACTCATGGTTACTTTATTTGTGCTCTCATCATAAGATACTTTGAAATTACTTGGTTTTGCTAATGTGGTTTGTTCTGTTGTAGTTTCTTCTGGTTCATATCCTTTTTTAAAATATTCATACACTACTGATCCGGTATATCCCGCACCAGCTATTTTTGGAGGGTTTGAACCAGCTACAATGCCTAATTTTACTACGCTTGATGGTTGTTTGAATGCTTCACGGTTGGATTCCATAGCTCCAGCGGAAACTAGGGCATTGAATAGTCTGTCTTTTTGAATAGTAGCTGGAACATTATGTAGACAGTATTCACTATCAATATAGTCATATCCATACCACATACCAATAACTGTTTTGGTTGAGTATCCCACTACCCAGGAATCTCTGATTGCATCACTTGGTAAGTTTTCTCTTTCCATGGTAGCATCGTCATAGTTTGTTGTACCAGTTTTTGCAGCAACATTTGTTGGTGTTCCACCAGTTAGAGCAACATCTTGTAGTACATCAGAAATCATAAAGGCAGTAGCATCAGACATAACTCTGGTTTTTTCTGATTGATGTTCTTTTGTTTCACCAGTTGATCTAAATACAATTTTACTTACAGAATATGGTTTGTTATAGTATCCACCATTAGAGAATGCAGCATAAGCAGCAGCCATTTGCAATGAAGATACTCCTGGTTCGAAAGCACCAATAGCGTGTGCTTCATGAATTCTACCATTTTCAATTTCTGGTTCAATTCCTAAGCTTGTTACAAATTCGATGATTTTTTTGTTGTCTACTTGTTGGAAAGCTTTTAGTGCTGGAATGTTTCTTGAAGTGGCTAGAGCTCTTCTTAATGTAATAGTACCGAAGTATCCACCATCCCAGTTTTTAATAGATTGTCCATTGGAGTATGAGTATGGGGAATCATCGAATAGGGTATAAGTTGACCAGTTATTATATTCAATTCCTGGACCATAATCAAATAATGGTTTTGCGGTAGATCCTGGTTGTCTTCTGATTCCAGTTGCATAGTTTAATTGTTTTGCTCCAGTTTTATTTCTACCAGCTCCTATGGCTAATATTTTACCGGTTTGTGAGTCTACTACAGAAATTCCTGCTTGAACTTTATCATCTATCCATGTATAGTTTTCTCCATTTAAGACACTTTCTACTGCTTCTTGTTTTGTTCTGTCTAAATTTGTATAAACAAGAACAGGAGTTGTATATATATCGATTCCGTATTTTTCTTTTACTTCTCGATATACAGTATCTATATATCCTTGATATTGATTTTCTTTTATTTCACTATCAGCAGTTAGGGAAGATACGGGAATGCTATTGGCAATTTCTTCTTCTTCTTTCGTAATGTATCCATGAGTTCTCATGAGATATAGCACTGTAGAACGTCTTTTTTCTGCATTTTCTGGATTGGTTATTGGGTTATAGGAATTTGGTGATTTAAACATTCCGGCAATGACTGCTGCTTCACTTAGATTTAATTCACTAACTTTTTTACCAAAATATTTTTCAGAGGCTTCTTCTACACCGTAAATATTTCCACCAAGGAAGTGGTTATTGACATAAAATTCAATGATTTGCTGTTTTGTATAATTTTTTTCTAGTTTAAAGATTGCTAGATAGATGTCTTCAAATTTTCTGATAATTCCTTCGATTCCTTCGTCAATCTCTGCGTTGGTAAAAGTATTTTTTACTACTTGCATGGATAGAGTAGAAGCTCCACCGGCATTGGAATTTCCTAGTAATTGTCCGATACTTGCTTTTAAAAATCTAGGAGCATCAAAACCGTTATGTTGAAAGAATCTAGAATCTTCGGTTGCAACAATCGCATCAATTAATACTTCTGGAAGTTCATCATAAGTTACTTTTTCTCTTTGCTCTGATCCTAGTTTCGCATATTCTTCTCCATTAATATCATATAGGGCCGTTAATTCTGGAGTGTTTAGTTCTTCTGCTTTGAATTTTGGCTCTGCACTTGATCTAATATATAATAAGAAGGCGGTAACTCCTGCTAATCCTAAGATTCCTAAGGTTAGGATAATAATTAAAATAACATTTAGTACTCTTCTTTTTCTTTTTTGGTTTTTCACTTTTTTCAATAATTCAGCAACACCTATGATGATACCAATACCAATTGCTGTAATTAAAGTAAATTCTATTCCAAGAGTTAAATAACATAGTATAAGAATTGCCACTAGGATGATGCAACAGATAATTTTAATGTTTGTATCTTTTTTTGTTTCTTTTGGTGGAATTCTTTTCTTTATATTTTTTGTATCATATTTGGTATCATAATTTTTTGTCTTGGATAGAGATTTTGTTGATTTGCTAGTAGTTTTTCTTTTTATAGTGGTTTTACTTTTTTTGTTATTTTCACTTTCCTTTTTCATTTTTTATTACCTCCTATTATTTGATCAATTATTTTTAGATAATCGATTCTTGGTCTATAACCATCTTTTATTAAATATCCTTTTTCTTGAAAATAATCTATAGGAATTGATTTCCTGTTTTTGGTTTCTAAAAAATTGATTAAATCTTTTGCCATTAATAGATAAGTTTTGTTTAGATTGGTAAATCTAACAATTAAAAAGGCAATTCCTTGTTGCTTGTCTATATTTTTGATATGTTGTATCTGGTGGGGATGAATGTTACTTAAAGTGAATGATGTGTTACTTTTTGTTTCTTTTGCTTCAAAGTCAATATAGTATCCATTATATATTCCATTATAATCAGTAGTTGAGGGAACTGTGAAAAAAGCTTGTGTTATAATTGCTTTATCTCTGGATGGATAGTCTACCTTTGTGATTTTAATCGGAGTAGGTTTTTTATATATGTAAGCTTTTTCTATTTCTCTATAATATTCATTGGAATCATTTAATTCACTTTCTAAGGGCATCCCTCGATTACTATAGTTTATTTCATGGTTTGTATGGACTTTTTTTAAGCCATTTGGATAATTCATCTCATCACCTATTCTTTATTATACTATATTAGGGCTAAATTTTCTATATTTTGTGATTATTTTTCAGGATTTCTGTGACTAGTTTTGGCAATTATTGTCGATTTCATGATTTTTTGTTTTTTTTATATTATGCTATTGGTGGTTGGTGATGATATGAAAAATTTAGATGTTATTTGGTTATTGAATCGGATGGTAGATAATTTACGAACTGCGGAAATTGAGTCACAGTTATCTTATATATTGCACGGTTTAATAATTGACAAAAGGTAGTATTAATGACATAATATTAATGTAAGGGATTGGTGATAAAATGTATCAAAATAAGATTACACTTATGCCACAAGATATTTTGGAAAAGGAATTTAAGATTGATACACGTGGTTATCGCTTAAAAGAAGTGGATCAATTTTTAGATATTATTATTGGTGACTATGAGCAGTTTTTGAATATCATTAATGATTTGGAAAAAGAGAAAGCAGATTTGCTTGGAGAAATTATGTCTTTAAAGCAGGAACTAAGGAATTCCAAATTAAGTGTAGAAGTTGCACGTAGTAATGCTGAAGCTTCTTCTGAGGTAACTAATGTCGATATTATGCGGAGATTGTCGCAACTTGAAAAACTTGTGTATAGTACCATAAAAAACATGAAAGATGACGATTAATATATAAACAAACGCTGGAGTCTATAAGACTCTTGAGGAAAGTCCATGCTCACACAATCTGAGATGATTGTAGTGTTCGTGCCTAGGGAAAAAATAACCTAGGGTAGTTTATTAAGCTAATGGCGGAAGATAAACCTAAGTCTTTGATATGGTTTATTCCTGAAAAGTGCCGCAGTGACGATGCTTTTGGAAACAAAAGAGTGAAACGTGGTAAACCCCGCGAGTGAGAAACTCAAATTTTGGTAGAGGAGCTCTGATGAAGGAATCAAACGGAGTCAGGGACCATAGTATTTATGGTAGATAAATGTTTGTTGCCTAGCAATAGGTACAGAACATGGCTTATTTATATTAATTTGTTATTTAGTGAGGTGTTTAGGTGAAAGAATTAGGCGAGTATTTACGGCATACTAGAATTAGTAATGGTGTAAGCATGACGGAGGCGGCTGAGGATTTAGATCTTTCTACATCTCAACTTGAAAATATAGAGAGTGGAAATGTTAAGGCATTTAAAGATGTTTATAGTTTAAAACAATATGTTAGGCAGTATGCTAAATATTTAGGGTTAGATCCTGAAAAAGTAGTTGACGAATTCAACAGTTTTTTATTTGAACATACTTCTAAGATTTCATTAGATGATATTCGTGCTGCTCAGAAAAAAATGGAGGAAAAAGAGAAAAAGGTGAAATCTCCTTATACGAAAGTTTACAAAAAGCCAATACCTTTGTGGCCATTTTTTGTTGCTATAGGTGCTTTTGTTGTGTTGATTATAGTCATTTATCTTATTGTTAGTACGATAAATAAAGCACCAGCTCGAGTGGAAGAATTAATGCCTGTAAGTAGAAAGGAGAGTTATTATGAATTTACCTACTAAGTTGACTGTTCTTCGTTTGATTTTATCTGTAGTTATTATAGTATTATTATCTTTTCCATTTTATGCTGTTGGAATTCAGTTTCCTAAATATGCTATTTCTGGTATTCCTACAACGATTGAATTGCAATATATTATCGCAGGTATTATTTTTATTATTGCAAGTTTTACTGATTTTTTAGATGGTTATTTAGCTCGTAAAAATAATCAGATTACGGATACAGGAAAGATGTTAGATGCGATTGCAGATAAGGCTTTGGTCAATACCGTTTTGATTATTTTAGCTGCACATGGATTTATTCATGAGATTATTCCAGTGATTATTGTTCTTCGTGATATTGTAGTTAATGCAATCAAAATGGAAGCTGCTGGAAAAGGAAAGGTGGTAGCTGCTATTGGTTCTGGAAAATTGAAAACAGCAACTTTGATGGTTGGTACTGCACTTACTTTTTTCTATAATTTACCGTTTGAATTTATTGGTATCCGTGTTTCTGATTTCTTGTTATATTTTGCTTGTATTATGTCTATTATATCTGCAGTTCAATATTATCGTATGAATAAAGAATTAATTTTTGGAAAAACAGAAATTTCTGTTTAGAGTATTTTACTTAATAAAAATTCCTTTTTCTTTATAGGAATTTTTATTTTTGCCCTTTTTATGATTGCTAAAAAATGTAAAACAATTGTTCGAAAAAAGCTTGCAATTTGTTTTAGATTAGTATACAATGGTATTGTAAGTTATTGAACTAGGAGGATTTATGAAAACAGTAAGTAAAGAAGCTATAAAGGATAAAGATAAAGCTTTAGAACAAGTATTAAATGATATTGAAAAACAATTTGGTAAAGGCTCTATTATGAAGTTGGGGGATAACAAACATATGAAAGTGGATGTTTGTTCCAGTGGTTGTCTATCCTTAGATATTGCTTTAGGTGTTGGTGGCTATCCTAGGGGTAGAATTATAGAAATTTATGGACCTGAATCTAGTGGTAAAACTACGTTCGCTTTACAAGCCATTGCTGAACATCAAAAGGCTGGTGGTAGGGCTGCTTTTATTGATGCAGAGCATGCCTTAGATCCTGTTTATGCGGAGCGCTTAGGTGTCAATATTGATGAGCTGTTACTTTCTCAACCTGATACTGGAGAACAAGCTTTGGAGATTTGTGAAGCCTTGGTTCGTAGTGAAGCAGTTAGTATTATTGTTATAGATTCTGTTGCAGCATTGGTTCCTCAGGCAGAAATTGATGGTGAGATGGGAGATTCTCATGTTGGACTTCAGGCTCGTTTGATGTCTCAAGCTTTGCGTAAATTGTCTGGAACTCTGAATAAGACTAAAACTACGTGTATTTTTATCAATCAATTACGTGAGAAGGTAGGGGTATTGTTTGGGAATCCTGAGACTACTCCAGGTGGTAGAGCTTTAAAATTTTATTCTACTATTCGTTTGGATATTAGGCGAAATGAACAGTTGAAAATGGGTGATGGTATTGTTGGAAATAAAACTACGATTAAAGTTGTTAAAAACAAAGTTGCACCACCATTTAAAACAGCTGTAGTTGATATTATGTATGGAGAAGGAGTCTCTCGTGAAGGTGAAGTTATCGATTTGGCAGCGGATGCTGGAATTATAGAAAAAACGGGAGCTTGGTATTCTTATCAGGGAGAAAAATTAGGTCAAGGTAAGGAAAATGTGAAACTTTTATTAAAAGATACTCCTGAACTTTGTGCAGAAATAGAACAAAAGGTTCGGGAATATTATGATATTACTTTGGATAAGAAAGAGGAGGAGAAGGAAGCATAATCTTCTTTTTTATTGCTTTTTTTTAGCTTTTCCATATAATACATCAGGAGGTATTATGAAAAAGTTAGTGGATTTGCTTCCATGCAATTATGATGTAGATATTTTAGGGATTGCTGAGGATTCAAGAATGGTTAAGCCAGGGTATCTCTTTGTTGCTACTAAGGGTTATTTTACGGATCATTTTGACTTTATCTCTGATGCGATTGCTCAGGGCGCTGTAGCGGTTATTTGTGATCGAGAAATTGAGGTGGATGTTCCAGTGGTTTATGTTTCTGATGTCAATTCCTGTTATCCTATTTTGTGTCAAAGATTTTATGATGTTGTTCCAGATGATTTTCATTTTTTAGGAATTACTGGAACTGATGGTAAAACTACTACTGCTATTTTGCTACATTATCTTTTGTCTTTTGATACTACTTCTGCTTATATTGGAACAAATGGTGTTTCTATTTCAGAAAAGAATTGGGAGACAAACAACACTACTCCGTGTCTTACAGAATTATATGATACTTTCTCTAAATTGAAAAACAATAACTGTCAAACAATTTGTATGGAAGTGTCAAGTGAAGCACTTTTACATCATAGGGTGGATTCTCTTTTATTTGATATTGTTGCTTTTACTAATATTACAGAGGATCATTTGAATGTTCATAAAACTGTTGAAAATTATAGGAATTGTAAATTTCGTCTATTATCGTTGTTGAAACCCGGTGGTATTGTTTTAGCTAATGGGGACGATGTCAACTGCAATCTTATTGAACATGACAATTTGTTTCGTTATGGATTTTCTTCAGAAAATGATTATGTCATATTCGATGTAAATAAAATGTCGAATTTTGTAAATTTTAAAATAAAGTGTAAAGATACTGTTTTTTGCATTGAAAGTCCCTTATTAGGAATTTATAATGTTTATAATGTTACTTTGGCTTTCTTGATTGCTTGGAAATATGGTCTTTCTCCTGATGTTTTGGTGGATAGAATACGAAATTTTCCTGGTGTCCTTGGACGAAGAGAAAAACTTAATTTTGGACAGAAATTTGACATAATTTTAGATTATGCACATACTTTTAATGGAGTGTCTTGTCTTCTTGATAGCGTTTCTGATTATTCTAGAATCATTACTGTTACTGGTGCGGCTGGGGGAAGAGAAGTAGAAAAACGTAAGAAGATCGGTTCTTTAGTGATGAGAAAGTCGGATTATGTTATTTTTACTATGGATGATCCCAGAGAAGAGGATGTAAATGATATTATTGATCAGATGTTATTAGAGGTAAGTTC
The DNA here is from genome assembly GCA_944358405.1 of uncultured Bacilli bacterium. Lineage (GTDB taxonomy): Bacteria > Bacillota_I > Bacilli_A > RF39 > UBA660 > CALVQX01. The sequence continues at coordinate 42,100 of CALVQX010000014.1, forward strand.
TTCTCACTATGAACGAATTGTAGATAGAAAACTGGCTATATATAAAGCTCTTGATATGGCCCTGGAAGGAGATGTTGTGCTAATTCTTGGAAAGGGTAGGGATTCTTATATGGCAATTGGGAATCGTCGTGTTCCGTATTGTGATTATGATGTAATTTCTTCTTATTTTGAAAAAAAAGGTTAAAAATTGGAGGCTGCTGAAAAAATTTACAAAGATTACTGTAAAATATATCAGTAATCTTTTTGTTTTGATATAATTGTATATATATAAGAAATAATGGTGATGAATAATGTTGAAGCAAAACAAGCAATTAGA
>CALVQX010000015.1 GCA_944358405.1 uncultured Bacilli bacterium
CCAACATCAAATACTTTAGCCATGCCTTTTTGAGTAAGCCATAAAGTTTCATCTCTATATATTGCATCAACCACTACATTTCCATCTTTATCTTTATAAATTAATAAGTCATTCTGTCCTTCTAACATATTCATAATTTCTCCCTTCTTTTATATACTAATATTTTACTATTATTTTGATAATACTCTTCTTATAAACCATATTTTAATTTTTTCCCAATAATAAAATTATTAAAAGATTCCTAGTTTTTGTAAAAATATGTAAAAACTCAGTTTTTTAATTTCCTTATTTTATAGGGATTTAGAGATAGTTTGGCATAAATGTGGCTCGCCCACCCGATACGCTGTGATGCCAAACTTTTTTCTTTATTGTCCATTCTTATCTCTTCCTTTATTTAATCAGCTTTATATTATCTTTTATTAAGCAATCTTCTAACGTTTCCGTATTATTTAATATATACATTTTTTCATATTTTCTTTTTAATGAATCTTCATAATAAGGTTTAAACACTTGTTTTAATCTAATTATAAAATCTTCATTATTCCCTCTTTCTATGCATCTTTTTTCCACTTCACTCCAATTATCAAGGCTTGGATATGCAATTGAATACTTTATATTATTTTCATCAAAATAATTAAAATGTTCTGGTTTTAATTGAACTAGCACAACATCATATTTTTTACATGCTTCATCTATAGCATCATAATAATTTTGTGGCCATTCATCATTTATTTCACGTTTAGTTCCTTTTCTTTGATCAACAGTTAAATCAGTATCCAAAATCTTATGCTTATATGAACTAGATTCTAAATCTATAACATTCCTATATTTTCTACCCAAAACACTTTTTCCACATGTTGCAAACCCTGATATTATAATTGCCATAATCTCACCTTTTCTCTTAAATATGTAAAAATCAATCTTCTAAATTCCTTATTTTATAAAGTTTTGGATATGGTTTGGCATAAATGTAACTTGCCCAGTTGATGTTACGTTCATAACTATCACCTTCTCACATCAAATCTATTTCATTATACCATAACTTTTATACAAAAGAAAAAGTAGATTGAAATCTACCTTATAAATTGATTTGCAATTAGCATTACTATTTATAAATTACAACTTTTGGGAAACAAGTAACATTATATTCTTCACAAGTCTTACACTCTTTGCCTATCAAATCTGCATTATCATATATAAATCCATTTTTAAAATAAATTTCATCTACTTTTGAAATTGTGTATATTGGTTTTTCTAATTTTTCTATTGCTTTTTCTATTAATACTTTTCCATAACCTTTATTTCTATATTTTCTATCTACCGCTAATACTTCAATAAAACTTTTATCTTTATAAACTAATAATTTTTCATTTTCCAATAATACAAATGATTTAACATTAGTTCCAAAATAACTTTTTCTTTCATCAAACTCCAGTACATTTTCTATATAAAAGTTAATTATCTTTTTATTATCATATTTTACAAATTCAGTTAATAGCTTATCAGTCATTCCACGTGATATTTTCATCTCCTTATATATTTTTGTATAAATATTTCCAATATAATAAGTAATACTAAAATAGTAAATTCAGCAATTGATACTTTTTATTGTTATCATTATTAAGCTTTAAAATATCTAAAATATTCTTTTCTGATTATTTTTAAAGTATCATAAAATTGTAACACAACTCAAGCATCGAAAAAATCCAAACCTTGTTCCCAGTTATTCGTTGTTCTTAAGTAACTTCTTTTGCTCATATAACCCCGTTTCTTTATTCAAGAAACAAAGTTTTTAATACTCAGTGAGTAATTGTTTCAAATTTTTTCTGGATATTTTAGTAAGCAATTAAAATAATATTATAATTTTTATTTTGTCACAACACCATCATTAAAATGATATACTTCATCGCAAAGGATAGAAACATCATCTTTTATATGAGTAGCAAGAATGATTATTTTTTTCTTTTCTTTTTCTGCTAATAATTGTTTTCTAATATTCTTACTACTTTTTTCATCTAATCCATTGAATGCCTCATCTAGAATCATAATTTTAGGATCTTCCATTAATACTTGAGCAATTCCTAATTTTTGCTTCATACCTAAAGAATATTTATGATAGAGCTTATCTTTATCTGGAGCTAACCCCACTTTTTCTAAAGTTTCATCAATTTCTTTTAGGCCTATTTTTCTTTGAATGTTAGCTAATAACTCTAAGTTTTCACGACCTGTTAAATCTGGTAAAAAATTTGGTTTCTCAATCAAGGCTCTAGTATCTGGTGGAAAAGTGTTATTTTTTATAATATTTACTCCATCAAATAATACTTCTCCCGTAGTTGGTTCATAAAAACCACAAATAATTTTAAGCAAAACACTTTTTCCAGAACCATTAGGTCCTATAAAACCATAGATCTTTCCTTCTTCTAATTCCATATTAACATTTTTTAAAACTTCCTGCTTTTGAAATGTTTTCGAAACATTCTTGATTTCAATTTTCATTATTTCCCTCCTACTTCATCAATAATTTTTTTATGGTATCTAATATTTAAATAATTATTATAAGCTATTACTGCTACTAAAACGAATAAAATTATATTTTTATATTCTTGCAATGCCACTATCGTCACTGGGATATTTATAAAAATGATAATACCAATAAAGACTATTAAAAACCTTATTTTTTTAAATATTATATATGTCAAATATATAGACATTGCTATTTGAGTAATTGTGACTATATATAAATAATCAGTAATAAATAAATTTAATAATGAAGTTAATTCTAAAGAATAGTTGCCTATCAATATCACTAATAATAATGGAAGATATTGAATAAACTTAATCAATAAAACAATAACTAAAAACAATAATGTTTTCGGTAGGTAAAAATCATGAAATCCTTTTCTTAAATAGATTTGGTCTAGATTCGTTTGATAGTCTTTTATATAATTATAAAAAGTAAAATAAAGAAATGCTACTACATTAAAACAGTACATGAGTAAAACCATCATATTTAATGATTTTAAATCAAATGTTAATCCCAAAGTATTACCGATTATAGTTAGTCCTGACAACGATTTATTTAAATTAATAATAATAGATATTGCTGGTACTAATATTAAAATAAATAAAATTTTTCTTTGCTTTTTTAACAAATAATTCAAATCATTATAGATTAAATGTTTTGTAAATAACTTTTTTCTCTGACTAATTATTTTAAATAATATTATTGCCAACACTTCAATTATAATTAAATAAAATATAGATATAATAATTTCTTTGGAAAAACTACCATAATTTTTTAATTTAAAATATTCCCACGGTAAAAAGCTAAAGTTTGATTCCATCATGGAACTAGATATACCAAATCCGAAACATATTACAAATATAAAATCAATTATCATTGTCTTTTTTTCTCCAAAGCGTTCATAAAATAGACTATTTATTATTGAAAAAAGAATCGCATAAATATAGTATCTTAAAAGCAAAAAAACACTATAACTTAAATTGTTGATATCATAATCTAAATATTCCGTAATTTTAAAATTATCAAATTTAGTAAACAGTAAAATTGTAAAGAAGGAGAATAAATGAATTATTATTAAGAGAATATTTACTTTCGTAACAATTACTACTAATTTTTTTAAATAGTTTTTTCGATTATCTAGCCGAATAATATAATCCGTATTCTCTGTAAATATTCGACTAGTATTAATTGTATTTAGCGCTAAAACTGCAAAAAACATAACATTATAATAGGAATTTGTATGACTAAATATAATTGGCTCAAAAAAGCCATCGATCCCATAGCCAATGACATATGCTCCATAAAAAGCAGTAACGATTGTAAAAAATAGAATTATTTTAAAAGTAGATGTTTTGGTAATAAAATCAGTTAAAGTTTGATCATTAAACAAATTCTTTTTCGACTTCAATCATTGTCCTCTCCTTCTTTTTATAAATTAGTTTATCGACAAAGTAAGATATAAATGCTAATAAGAATGAAATAGCAATAAACCATAAATAGTTATCTTCACCGTTAATATGCCAATAATCAAATACATTTAAATATACACTAATGGAAGGACTGAATTTCAGTATTTTTATTAATATAATAGAACCACCCACATCAAAAAGAATAACACAAACAAAGAAACATAAATATGAGAAAATGGTTACTAACAAACTATTTTTACTTTTATTTAAAAATGCTAGTGTAATATTAGAATAAAATATTCCCATAAAATAGACAATGAGACACGATGATAATAAATAAAGGAAAAAATTATCATAATTTGTCTGATTATAAACTGAAATCTTATATACCCAATTCGGTGGAGAAAAATTAAAATTAGTTATAAATGCTGATATAATAAAAATAGTTATGATTATGAAAGGCAAAACTATGGCACTTTTTAGACTAGTTAAATACACTTTTTTTTGATATTTTGAATATGACATTCTAATTAATTCATTTTTGATAAAACCACTGCTAAACTCTTTGTGTAAAAAATGAACCGTTTGAATAATTACTAATAATGGTCCCAGAACAACAATATAACTATCTATATAATGATATAGTATTTCGAAGAAAAATGTCATAGTATCTGTACTTTTAAATTGTTCATTTGACTCTTTAATCGCTTGAAATATTGCACAACTTCTTTCATCTTTTAACTCCTGACATGCCACTTTATATTCTTCATACTGTTGGATAGAATAATACTCAGTATAAAATCTATGAAAAGAAATAACAATTAAAATTATTGGGATAATATAAGCTAAAATTAATAAATAATTTCTCTTCAAAAAGTTCACTACTTTAGTAATCATAGATAATACCTCCTATAAGTAAAGCAAGGAAACATTATTTAATTAATCTAAAATCCAGGTTCCAGAAAATTCACAACCAGTTATTTTACTTGATTCAGTTCTTGCTTCTAATTTATACTGACCAGGCTCATCGTGCAATCCATTTGAAATGTTTACTATACTTCCCTTTGGTACTGTTGTCCAATAATTTACACGATCAAGATAATAACTATACGTTCTTACTTGAACAGCTCTTTCATCATTGCTCAATGTATCACGACAAGTAATTTTTTGGAATTTTTGATCACTTGTGTTTTCTTTTACACTTGTTGCAACATCAGTCTTTGCCGATAACGGGGAAACTTTTACCTGTGCAAATGTATAACTTTTAGCTAAAGATTTCGTTCCTGTAAAAATTAATGCTCCGATAAATAACAATAAAGTCACTTTTAAATACTTCATATAATACCTCCATATTTCGTTTCCTTGCTTTAAAGCCATGCTATCATGCTGATTATTAAAATATTTACAACTTCCTTATCTTGTGATATTGACACTTGAAACACGTTATTTGCGTTGATTACAATTTTTTTTACATCTTATAGTCTAATTATGCTATAATTCGACGAATTACTCAATATTTTTTAAACTTTAAGTAATACCAATTATTTCCAAATAAAAATACTTTATATCATAATTGAAACTGTTAATTTTACACTAATAAAAAAATAACTTGATAAATTTGTAATTTAATTTTTTCTATCTTTTAGTTACATTTTATTATATTTTTATTTCTTATAAATATCTGAAATCATTTGACATTTCCTCTTTGAATATGTATTTTACTCTATCCATTTAAATTAATCTACGTTATAATATACTCAAGAGAGTAATTGAGAAAGTGGTGGTTGATGTATGTATAAATTTATAAAATACTTTTTGATAGTTTGGATTATTCTTTTCTTTTTTATTCCTATAGTTTTGCAACTTCAATCTGAAGAAAGTACTGGACCAAATGATTATGCTAGAATTACTGATGTGAATTATAAGGCGGAATTAGTAGACGAACCTGGGGAAGGTGGTAAAGTGGTTATTACTGAAACACTGACCTACGATGTCCATGCTGCATCTAAAAACAATTTGTTTTGGGAACTATGGAGAGATCTTCCTGAAGATTATGTGGATGGTTTAAAAATAGATTATCAAGTAAATTATGTAAAACAACTTAATGAAGATGGTACAGAAACAGTTTATACAGAAAGTCCTAAACTATATTGGCTAGATAGTGACTATACAAGTGAGGCATATGGACCAGGAAAATGGTATCATAGCGTTGGCCCTTATGATGAAGATCTTAGAAGATATGAATGTGTGTTTTTTTATGTAAATGGATTATATCGAGATGAAGTTACTTTTGAAATACAATATGAAATGCATAATGCAGCATTACGCTATGACGATGTTTCCGAATTATATTTATCTATGTATTCTGAAGATACCATAAAATATTTAGAATCCTTTAAAGGAGAAATATTAATTCCTCAAAAAGATATGCCAAGAGAAGGAAATTATTTAGCACATACTTATGGAACAAATTCCCATACCTTTGATTATACAGAATCTGATACCAAGAATCCTGGATATCATACATTTTCTTTTCATTTAGATAAAGAAGATTTACAATTTAAAAATTATAATCAATATTTAGAATTTTCATTATTAGCATTTCATGAGGATAGGCATATATTTACCGAGTATGCTCCTCTTAATTACTATTCTTATGATGATTATCTTGAAGAAGCGCTAGAAGCAATAGAAGAATATGATCAACTCCCAATAGAAGCAAAAAACAACAAAAAGATATTACTTTTTGGTTCGATTATTATTTCTGTTCTCATTTTTATCTTCATAATTAACAGAGATAAAAAAATCAGAAAAAAACAAAATTTATATCAACCTTCCACCAATATAAAATATTTTAGAGATATTCCAAGTGACCTAGATCCTTACTTTGCTGCTACTTTAGTATTTTGTAAGCATCATCATAAGGTTGATGTTGGAGATAGTTACTCTGCTTTGCTTTTGAATTTAGTTAGAAAAGGATACATTGAATTGCAGCGAATAGATGAGTCTAAAGATTGGGTGACCAATAATATTCTATTGAAGGTATTGTATGATCCTTCTTTTAACCAATCTGAAACTATGGTCAGTGCTATAATTCAAAGTTCTGATGCTTCTGCTACACCTACTTCGCTTAATAGTTTATCTCCTGATATAAAATCCAATTTAGGGCCAACTAGCATTCCCCAAACTAGCAATCAAAGTACACCGTCAACTCAGACAACCATTCCTATTGCAAATCAGCCAACTCAAGTAACTGTATCTACTGTAAATCAGCCAACTCAAATAATCGAACGATACAATATCAATGGAAAAAAATTAGAAAAACTTTCTCCTAATGAAGAATCTTACTTTAATTTAATTGCTAAACATACATCAGGAAATTCTATCTCAATGAAAGAATTTCAGAAAAAAGTTTCTTCCGACTATGATAATACAGATACTTTTGTTACTTCTATAGAAAACTCAATCGTAAACATTGGTATATCCCAAGGTTATTTCCAAAAAGCAGATTATTGTAGTATTAAAAAACATACAAATTCTTTAGCGAAAACATATATCATCTTATCCTTACTCATTTTAATTGTAGGAAATTTTGTTATTTCATGCACTAGACTTGATTTTGCTTATGGAGCATTATTTATTTTAGGATTTGTTCTCATGATAAGTAGTCTTATCTTGAAAAGGTCTGCAAATAAATATATATTATTAACGCAGTTTGGTGAAGAAGAATATATGAAGTGGAGAGCACTTTATAATTTCTTAAATAGTGAAACACTAATGAAAGAACGTACAGTAATAGAATTACCTTTATGGGAAGAATATTTAGTATATGCAACAGCATTTGGCATTTCAAATAAAGTAATTAAAGCATTAGAGCTTCGTTGTCCTGACGTTACAAATAGTTCGATACTAAATAATAGTTATTATCGATCCAAAAGTTTTAGAACCAGTGGTCATTCCTTTAGAACTTCTGCCTATAGGGCATCTTCTATATCTAAAAGTTCTAGATATAGTAGTAGTTCTTACTATGGTGGTGGTGGCCGCGGTGGCGGCGGTGGTGGTGGTGGCCACTAGTAGAAAAAGAACAATTCATTATTTGAACTGTTCTTTTTTTGTTAGAAGCAAATAAAATTTGCTATAACTCTAACTTTGGCGTATACTTCAAAGCGAGCATCCTTAACTTTTTTACTCCTTGACAATAAACTCTTTTGATTGAAGCTTAGAAAAATCAATATTTAACTCATCTGCAATTAACGATTTATCAAAAGTTTTATAAATTGTTTTTGATATATATTTTTCTGCAATTTTTAAAATATATTTATAATCTGGTATATCATCAGGAAAATATATTCCACCTTTATCTTTATTTTTTAGCATCCAACACACTGCTGCTAAAGCAGACATAGATACTGGCGTGATTGTTGGCGTTTGCCAATAAGAATCTTTTTTATTTTTATATAAATAAGACATCTCTATTCTATTTCCTACCCATACTGGATCAAAATTATCACCAAGGAGAAGAACTCCTACGTATTCTGTTCCTTCTTTAATTTTCTCTTGATAAACAATTTCTGACTCCTTTGGATAAAGATAACCTCTTACAATATTTTGCTCTGTTTCGCTTTCACAATCTAGAGGTTTCTTTGGATCTGGATCAGGATAGCTATTAACCTTTGCATGGCTTAAATATTCTTTTGCTAAATCACATGGTGAATAAATAAACATAACAGAAGGTCGATAGATCGTTTTATTATCTTCTACTACTTCTAAACTATTTGCTATTGTAATAGTCTCTTCATGAGGAACTAAATATCCTTCAAAAGAACCATTTGGATAATAGGTGCGACATTTCATATCTGCTGCGATTTTCTTGTATTCTAAAAAACCTCTTTCTATATCGAGTAAGCGATATTCATTTTTATTATCCATCTTCTCATGAGGAACAATATTTTGAGTAGCTACACTTAGTAGTTCAAAAAAGAAAGAATCTACACACCAAGTACTTATCAATTTATCTTCTTGATATTCTTCCTTAATTTTCTGCAAATCAATATCGTTTACATGAATCATTCTAATACCTAATATTTTAGCAATCTCATTAAACTTATTCTCTTTTAATAACCGTTTTAATTTTTTACTTTTCCTAAACTGTTTATAAACAATATATTCTATTGCTGCCTTTGTAAAATGAGAAACTAAACCAGGATTATTCCCATGCTGTAGGATAATTGGATAGTTATTATATCTTTTATCTTCTTGATATTTCTGTTTCATTTTTCTTTTTAAAATATTCTCAGTAAAAATACTATACCAATTTTCTGGCCAATCAGCTTCTCCTGTGTTCAAATACATAATATTATTTTCACAACACCACCTACAGATATCTTTTGTTCCTACAGCATCAGCAAAATCTATCAATAAATCCCCACTATTTAAAAACTTTTTAAAAATTTCTTCAAAATTATCTTTATTTACATCAAAAACGAAAAAATTAGAAGCAATTCCCCCTAAATTGATATATGCTTCGAATTCAAATTGATCTTTTGTGATTATGATATAGTTATTTTCATTAAAATTAATTTCTTTAGATACTTTCTCAAAGAAACTTTTTCCTACTGCTCCAAAGCCAAATTGTACAATTTTACCTGAGTATTTTATCATTGTCGTCACTTCCTTGATTAAATTTCATCTATTTTTGGCTTCTTTATTTTTATCTTTTTTGGTTCTTCATAACCATTTGTGAATAAAACTGTAATATTTCTTTTTTGAAATTTATATAAAACTTTACTTAAATCCTTTTGAAGTAAATCTCCTCTTATGATTATTTTTGTGATTCCATTTTCTAATAAATATTCTGGTGTTGGAATATCTTGTGGATATATGTCCCAACTATTATCAAAAATAGAACGATTTATTTTATATCTATTTAGCCGATTTTTATCTAAGAGAAATGCTGGTGGAGCATCTTCTTTTAGTTTAATAGTTTTTAATTCTAAAGCACCCCAGACAAGCAAAGGTTCGATAATAGCGTTATTTGTAGTTGACCTAGAACCTGGGGTTGGATTTGTTCCATTAAATATAGGGATAGGTCGATATCCTAATTTGGCTAATGCAATTCCCTCTTGAATACTATTAATTCCCTCTATGTCTATGATAATAGCAGTATCTTTTGAACATTCCCTTAAATAGTTTATATTAGGAATACTATAATCAATAAATTCGTGAAGTTTGCTAGGTCTATCTATTCCAATGAATGGTACCGGTCTTACCCAATCTACCCATTTAATACCAATAGGAGCCCATATTTTATATACTTCTTTTCCTGTCATGATTTCTTCTTCCTTTCAATAATTACAGGGATATCTGCTGCATTAGAATCTATCCGAGGCTTCTTACTTATCCTGGCATAGAAACCGGCATGTTTCCCATCAATAGTATAGGAACCTAAGCAAACGTGAAACGCTTCCCCTTCCGAACTTTTTAAAGGCTTACTCACAAATTTTTGTTGTGCTAGATATTTTTTTGGTTGCTTTCTTACTTCTTTTAATATCTTTTGATATTCTCCTTCTTCACAAGCTTCTTGAATTGATATTTTTTCTCCTACTCTTCCATAGGCAGGCTTATAAATATAACCTTCTTTGTCCTTAGCATCTTTTACTTCTATAGTATTAGGCAGTAACTTTTTCCAAGTATTCAATTTTATATTATGTTTCTCTAAAAGAGGCCAAACAAGGGGAAATCTCTTTGTTTGAGCAAATATAGCAATTGGATGATTACAGGATGGTGTAATTGTATCAAAATAGCCATCCCATGTTTTTGGTTTTATATCTTTTAACCATTCTAAAGGAGTAAATCTAAATATGCAATCCACTTTTCCTTGATGTCCATCTAAAATGCTGATAGCCTCTTTATTTTCAAATTGTAAATGATCGGCTGCACCATAGATAGAGCGAAAGCCTAATGTCTCCATTTTATCACCAAGATATTGCATCACTTGACGATCATCACTATATGAAGTGCAATGTACGAACATGATGGTACCTTTAGGTTTTATTTTTCTAGAGATGGCTTTTGCTAATTGCTCTCCAAAATCGATACTATCGTATCCAACACCACCTAAATTTTTGATAGCTAGTTTTGGCAATAAAGATGCTTCTGCAAATCCACCCGGTACATCACTATTTACTTCACTAATCACCCATTTTCCTTCGATTGTAGGATGAAAATCATACCGCATTAAGCGAATGTTTCTATCTGGATCATAATTAGACATTCTTTTTAACTCTTTAGAAATCTTTTTAGAAATAGCTAATTTTTTAGCAAGATGTAAATGATGGTTTAGAAATTCTTCCGCTTGTCTAGTTTCAAAATCTAAATCTTCTGTTAATTTAGCCAGTTCTTTATATTCTTTCTTTGTGATTACTAAGGCATATTTAGCAAGTGTATGATTATCTAAAAACTGTGGATCCCATTTGTAACAATCAAAGATTGCATCTATTCTATAATCTTCAAATTTTTCAGCAGGTATTGATATTAACTTCATATTCTACCTCTTTTCTAATTTAAATCATCCTTTGCTCTCATATATAAAATGTAAAAGCATTCAAACTACAATTCATATTCCTTTATTTCACAATTTTTAAGTCCTCTATTTAAAAATTTACCATCATTGATTCCTTCAAAATATCCACTAAAAGCCTTGGATACTCCACTATGTGTTACAATTAAAATAATTTAATAATTTTTAGCTTTAAGCTCATCTAAAAAGTTGTAAACTCTTTTAAAAGGACTTTAGTTGCATATTGAATTATTGCGTATCATTCCAATACTCTTCTCTATTTGTTACTTCTTTTGCTTACTTAATTTCCTTCATTTAAATTCTCGTCTTTACTACTCATACATTATGGGAAACTTCTCCGTGTCTAACAATATATCTCTTCATATATTTCTCCCCTATAAATTAAATTTTCTTTTGGTTATGATTACTCTTTTATTAATCATTTTTATTCATTATATCACGTATCGTAATGAAAGAATTATAAAACTTCAACACTTTCTTTATAAAACTTATCTCCTTGAAATGCCTTTTCTAAAATAATTTAACATAATATATTTTAACATCATAGAACAAAGAATAGAATTATTTCTTGAATATCACAATTTTATCTCTTATGTAAATACCACTAAAAAATTCTAACAATAATCTTAAAAAAGTAGTATTTTAAAAAAAAGTTCGATATAATGAATTTAATATTATAGATAGGAGGGAAAATTATGTGGATTTGGATTGTAGTTGGCATTATCGTTATTTTATTAATTATTGTTGCTATCACATACAACAGTTTAGTTGTATTAAGAAATAAAAAAGATGATCAATGGTCACAAATTGATGTACAATTAAAAAGAAGAGCGGATTTAATTCCAAACTTAGTAGAGACTGTCAAAGGATATGCAAAACACGAAAGTGATACATTAGAAGAAGTTATTCAAGCTAGAAACTCTTTTACCTCTTCTAAAACACCGCAAGAAGAGATGAAAAGCAGTAATATGTTAACAGATGCCGTATCAAAATTATTTGCTCTTGCTGAGAGTTATCCAGATTTAAAAGCAAACCAAAACTTTATGAGTTTACAAAACGACTTAAAAGAAACGGAAGAAAAAATCGCCATTGCAAGGCAGTTCTATAATGATACTGTGTTAACTTATAACAATAAAGTACAAACAGTTCCAACAAATATTATAGCATCATTATTTGGATTTAAAAAAGCTGATTTCTTCGAAATACAAGAGACAGAAAAAGAAATGCCTAAAGTATCTTTTTAGCAAAACAAAAAAGCTTGCCATTTTTAGTAAGCTTTTTGAATGAAAACTTTTTCTTTTCCTTTATAGAAATTATGACTTTGGAACAAAAGAAGAAAATAAACTTAAGTTGCAGACTATGAACAAATATATTCATCAACAACCCAAAACATACTATATCGCATTTTATCTCATTCTTTTTTACCAAATCTAGAAAAAGGATAAATAGTAAAACTCGTCTTCCCTTTAATATCCTCTCTAGAAATAGTACCAATAATCCTACTATCAGTAGAATTAACACGATTATCCCCTAAGACAAAATATTCATCATCAGGAACCTTTATTTCGCTAAAATCACTAGTCTTTTCATGCTCGAAATCTTCTGCAACCTTTTTTCCATTAATATACAATTGATTATCTAAATAAGCAACCGTTTCCCCTGGTAAACCAATCACTCTTTTAATTAAATACTCATCACGATAATGAATGACAACAATATCAAATCTTTCAATCTCAGAAAAACGATAACTAATCTCATCCAAAAGCATAATATCTTTATCATGTAATGTATCTTCCATAGATTCTCCATTTACTCGAATAGGAGAAACAACAAAAGCTTTTAATAAAATCACAACAACAATAATAAGTAAATATGGAATAAATTCTTGAAAACAAAATTGCTTTTTTTCTGGCATAAATTCACCCCTCATAACAAAAAAATAAGGTTTGGCCTTATTTTTGTCCTCTTTCTTTAATACGATATCCACCAACTTTATCTTTTAAGAATGTAAGTTTAGCACGTCTAACTTTACCCTTACGTATAACTGTAATACCTGCAAGTTTTGGTGAATGAATTGGAAAAGTTCTCTCTACTCCAATACCACTTGACATCTTACGTACTGTAAACGTTTCAGAAACACTTCCTCCACGACGAGCAACAACCACACCTTCAAAAGCCTGGATACGCTCTCTCTTACCTTCGATAATCTTAACATCTACACGAACAGTATCTCCAACACGAAATTCCGGAATGTTAGGATTAATTTGTTTCTCATTAATTTTGTCAATAATATTCATTTTAGTTCTCCTCTCTAATATATACTTACCAATGATCATAATCTAACAATCAAACGATCAGCGGATCATCTCTCTAGACAATCAAGATTATAGCACAAGCCATTAGAAATTGCAACAAATTTATGATACAAAATAAACTATTTCTCATGATAAATTAGATCTTTTGTTATCTGAAAATTAGATCCTGATAAAGGAATAGAAAGTGTTGCCATTTCTTCTAAAGAATCTCCTTTCTGAAAAATTAAAGAAACTTCCAAAACAGCAGAAGAATTAGAAGAATAGCGCGAAGCCAACTCACGATATTTTGGATAATCTATCTCCGCAGAAACAGAAAAATTAATATTTTGCTCTTTTTCTTTTACCGAAAACTCCCTAGTTAATAGTTCTTCCACATCATAAGAAGACTGATCTGTATAAATTCTACCTACCACATAATAAGAAAAATCTACATTCACCTCTTCTGAATAATTTGCCGTATACCGAAAAGAAATCGGAATTGCATCTACTAAAGAATAAACATATTCCTCTCCCTCACTCAAACAGTGAACAGGATAAATCGTATTATCCACCAAACAAACTCTATAATCAATAAAACTCTCTTCTGTGTAAGAAACTTCTTGAAAACCAGAAGAAGACTTCAAAAAAAAGATAAGAAGAATTAAAATACACAAGAAAAATACCAATCCCATAATAATTAAAATTTTTCGCTTAGGTCTTCTCCTTTTTAAAGAAGAAGCATCAGTAATAGTTTCCTTCTTGCAAGAATCTATTTTTATCTCTTGGCAAGAATCTTTTCCTAAAGATTCATCTTCTAACTGTAAACCAACAGGAAAAGAAGGAGGAACAGAGGCGACCTGCTGCATATCAAAATTATCTTCATCAAAAAGCTCTAATTCTTCAACATCCTCTAAATGTTCATCAGGTAATACTCCGCCTGATGAATTAGCATTTCTATCATCCTCCTGCAATTTCCATCACCACCTAAAATACTCACGTATCATACTAATAGTAGCATATCATATTTCTATAATAAGAACAAGAACGAAAAAAATCACATTTTGAAAAAACTAGAAAATAGGTATATCTATTTTCTAGCATTTCCTCTAGTATGATCAATAAAATAATGACTTTGTAACTCCAATAAATTCTTTTTTGCTTCCTCTTGTAAAACCGAAAGTTGTCTAGCCATACGAGTAAGTTCTTTCTTTTCCAAATAAATTCGATATTTATTTTTAATCTCCTGTCGAAATTTTTCAATCTGATTTAAAGCAATTCGAAAAGATTCACCACTTTCATCATCATCAAGTAACAATTCTGTAATCATTTCTAATAATTTTTGATATTTCTTTTGAACTTTCTTTTCAATAAATGACCTAGCCAAAATAGGTGAAATCACTTTAATATGACATATCTTCTGTTGCTGAATCATAAAATATTGCTGCTTCGAAGGCAAGAGAAAACCATTCATATCGTCAAAGACTCCTTCCATGACAATATTCATTTTAGAAGTATACTTCTTTTTCTTTTTTTCGACAGAATACATAAAAACACCTACTTATTACTCAATAAATCTGGACGTCGATCTTGCGTCCTTTTTACTCTTTCCTGATAACGATACTCTTCTATTTTTTGATGATCCCCGGACAATAATACAGAAGGAACTTCCATCCCCTCATAAATCCTAGGTGTTGTATAAACCGGATAATCTAATAAAGATTGATTAAAAGAATCCTGTAAATGGGACTCTTCATCAATTACTCCAGGAAGTAATCGTACAATAGAATCAACCAATACCATACTAGCAATCTCTCCACCAGTCAAAATATAGTCTCCAATGCTAATTTCTAAATCACAAATAGAACGAATTCTCTCATCAAATCCTTCATAATGACCACAAATAAAAATCAAATGAGACTCCTTTGCTAAATCATATGCTATCTTTTGACGATAAACCACACCATCTGGAGTTAATAAAATGATTTTACTATTTTCTGTACGAAGAGAACGAACGCAATCAAAAATAGGTTGACAGGCTAAAACCATCCCTGGTCCACCACCATATGGTGTATCATCTACTTTATGATGAGAATCTGTACTATAATTTCTAAAATTATGAAAATGAATCTCCACTTTTTTCGCATCAACTGCCCTTTTTATAATAGATTTACTAAAGACCCCCTCAAACATTTCTGGAAATAGGGTTAAAATATCAATTCTCATTATCATCACCTTGAATCATTCCAGGAAGCAACGCAACGATCACCTGTTTTTTCTCTTTAGAAATACTTTGAATCATAGGAGAAGACATAGGAACCAAAACTTCCTGATCAAATAAAATACGCAGTATCTTATTTTTAGGCGCTGCTAAAAATATTTCTTTTATTATTCCGCATTTTCCATCCGTTGTCAAGACTTGATATGTTATTAAGTCTTCATCCAAGACTTCAGAAGAAGACAATTCCAAACTATCTTTATCTCCATAAACCTTTTTCTTCATTAAAAATAACACATCATTAATATCATGATAATCATTTAAAGTCACCATATCAAACTTCTTATGAACTCTATAACTTCGAATAACATAAGATTGATGATCTATGATCAGATGTTTTCCCACCTGAAATACTTTATTCTTATAAGGAAAATCACTAAGAATTTTTATTTCCCCTCGAATCCCATGTGTAGAAACAACCTTTCCCACATAAACTTGACTCATACTATCTCCCCAATTCATACAACAAAATACTAGTAGCAACTGCTACATTCAAACTCTCAACAGAATCCTTCATAGCAATATATAAATTTCTATCACACAAATTGCTAACTTCTAATCGAACTCCATTTCCCTCATTCCCAACAATCAAAGCAAAACGTTCTTTATCTTTGGCAGATAAAGAGCGAACATCGACTCCATATTCCACCTTCGTCCCATAAATAGGAATATCCAAGTTTTTTAATAAAGCAATAATTTCAAAAGCACTTCTAGAAATAATATTAATATGAAAAAACATTCCCTGTGTTGCTCTTAAAACCTTAGGATTGTAAAGATCCACTGTATTCTCAGACAAAACAATCGTATCAATACCAAAAGCAACAGCACTACGAATAATGGTTCCCAAATTCCCAGGATCTTGAATTTCGTCCAAGATTAAAATTCGATTTCCCTTAACTTCTTGCTGAGGAATCTTACGACATAATCCCATAACTGTACTAGGGGTATCCATGGTTGAAATTTTCTTAATTACCTCTTTTGTCACATAAACATAAGGCGTAGGTAAAGGCAAAGACTCATTTTCTTCCAAAATTAACTCTTCAAGCATCCCGGTCTTATAAGCTTCCAACACTAAATGCATACCTTCTACAATATACTCTTGATATTCATCTCGATATTTTCTCTTTTGCAATTTCCGATATTTTTTGACCTTTTCATTATCCAAACTTGTAATTACCATTAAAACTCTTTCATCTCCTTCCGATACTTCTTATACTCAGGCATATTCTCTTCCACCAAGGACCAAAAGTCTTTCGAATGATTTGGGTAAATCAAATGAGAAAGCTCATGCACAATAACATAATCCAAATATTTTAAATCTCTTTTAATCAATTCTAAATTCAAAGTAACGACCTTTAAACGTACATTACAAACACCCCAACGACTAGTCATCTTACGAATTCTTAAACTAGGATAAGGTATTCTTCTAGAAAAGCCATGATAAATCACATCCAGATGCTCTAAGAATATAGATTTTGCACTATTTTTATACCATTGGTCAACATTAAAATTACGATTTAAAAAAACCTTATTCTCACCAAAAGAAATATTGCAATACTCCACATAAACAATATCATATTTTTTACCTAAATAATAAAAACCTTCATTATTTTCATTTTTAACTTCCTGAGTTAAAACCATTTTTCTTAATTTATCTTGATTTTCCTCTATCAATTTAAGAAGTGCTTTTTCACTTGTAAAATAATTAGTAGTAACAGAAATAGTCATATCTTTTTTTATTCTAATATAAGTATTACGGTTCCCCCTCTTTCTAATAATCTCAATAGGATAAACCGTATTATCAATACATAACTTCATGTTATCACCAAAAATATTATACTATAAATCAAAAAGAAAAGAAAGTTACTAACTCATCCATGAAAACTCAATATCATTTCCACGGAAAAAGAACAAGAAAAACTTAAAAATTAGCAAATTACATTAACTATCATATGATAATATCACAATACAATTTTGAATTTTTTCTAAAATTTGTATAATTTTTTCTAAATTCTACCATGATATATATGAGGAGGATTATATGGACATGAGTATAAGAGAGCATATTATTAATAACTTTAAAGGAGATGATTATGATACTCTAAGACGAGCAATTGATGAATCGGTTGCCTCAGGAGATGAAGTAACCCTACCAGGTCTTGGTGTTTTTTTAGAAATCATCTGTGAAAAAGCAGATCAAGAATTAAAAAATCAACTACTAGATATCATAAAAAAACGTGTAGAAAAAGGATTAGCTAAAAATGATATGAACCCCGTTTCTTGGACATGAGAAACGAGGTTTTTATATGAGTAAATTAAGTTATAAAGATAAAGAAAAAATTTACAAATTAAGAAAAGAAGGAAAGCAAATATCCTATTTATCTA